>NZ_KB904244.1 GCF_000379925.1 Porphyromonas levii DSM 23370
AGGACGTCATTTGCCCCGATAACGACAACAAGGTCGGTATTGGCAAAGTCGTCATTAATCTGCTCCATCTCGTACAGTTGCTCGTAATCGACATTAGCCTCGGCAAGTAGTACATTCATGTGCCCAGGCATACGACCAGCGACAGGGTGTATAGCATAGCGTACCTTAGCGCCATTCTGCTCGAAGGCATCACCGAGCTGCTTCACCTGTATCTGAGCTTGCGCAAGCGCCATACCATATCCCGGTACGATAATCACATTCTTAGCACCTTGTAAATCATCTGCTAGTGTATTCGTAGATACTACAGCTTGTGGCTTCTTGCTTTCTACCTTCTTTACGGTAGAAGCCTTGCCTGCTGGTGCAGAGGTCTTACCCAAGAGAATATCCAGTAGGCTTCTGTTCATCGCTCTACACATCACCTGAGTAAGTAACAGTCCCGAAGCACCTACAATCCCACCGATAGCTACCAGCATGATGTTGCCAATTGCCATACCAGCAATACCTCCAGCTACACCACTGAGGGAATTGAGGAGAGAGATAGTAATTGGCATATCTGCACCTCCCACACGGATAGTAAATACCCATCCGAATAAGCCTGCGAAGATAGCCGTGAGTAGAATAATTAGAATCGCATTGTCGGCAGTGATAAACCAACCGCCCCATATCAGCATGACAGCTTGTAGTGCAAGCAAAACAATCATGATGAGGCTATGATTAGGGAGCACCACTGGCTTCTGTTTGAGCACACGGTGGAGCTTACCAGCAGCTACCAGACTACCAGTGAGGGTAAGCATACCAATCACTACTGCCAGCATCGATGTAAAGGCCTCAAACTTATTTACAGGCGTCATGAGCGTTACGATACCTACAAGCGCAGACGCTCCACCACCTAGACCATTAAGCAAGCCTACAGTCTGTGGCATCTGTATCATGGTTACTTTCTTTGCAAGATGGAAACCAATAGAGCTGCCGATAAGAATAAAGAGGATGCTTACTAGTACTGGTACCAATGTCCCTGTAGAAAGAGCAATGACGATAGCCAGAAGCATTGCAAACATACTTAGCCTATTGCCCTTCACGGCCGAAGGTACGCGGCTCATCAGCCAAAGACCGATAACAACGAGTATTGGTATCAAGATATTGAGGAAGTTAATCATGATTCACCTCCCTTCTTCTTATTGCTGCGGAACATGCGTAGCATCCGCTCAGTAACGCCAAAGCCACCTACAACATTTATCATAGCCAGTACAATAGCAAGTCCGGCAATAATAATTAGTGCATTATTTCGCATACCCATGGATAAGAGTAATACGATGATGGCACCAATGACAGTGATGCCAGAAAGTGCGTTCATACCAGACATCAGCGGGGTATGGAGTAGACTAGGTATCTTTTTGATGACAAAGTACCCTACGAGAGAGGATACAATGAACACCAATACCAGAACGATAGGGTTTGTCATGAGTATAATATATAGCAAAAGGAGGCATACCGAGGGCGAGCCCTCTAGTATACCTCCTAATTATCTTAGTAATTACTTATTCATTGCTTCAAGCGTACCCTCATGCACGATCTCGTGGTCACGAGTTACGAGTATCTTTCGGCAAATCTCATCGGTCATATCTAGTTCAATCTTACCATCCTTGGTGAGGTATTTCACTAGGTTGTAAATGTTCTGTGCGAACATCCAAGTAGAGCTATTTGGAAGTAGACCAGGGATATTCTTGATACCGATAAGGGTAACTCCATGCTTGCGCTCAGTCTCTCCAGGAGGGGTGATTTCGCAGTTACCGCCTTGGTCGATAGAGATGTCCACAATCACAGATCCTGGCTTCATTTGCTTTACCATCTCCTCAGTGATAATGGTAGGAGCAATCTTGCCTGGTACAAGTGCAGAGCAGAATACAATATCCATATCTTTGATAGTAGGGAAGAGTAGGTCACGCTCCTTTGCCAATACATCAGAAGGCAAGTTCTTTGCATAACCACCCTCAGCAATAGCTAGCTCAGCTGGCACACCAGTCTCAACAGGCTTAGCGCCAAGACTAGTTGCTTGCTCAAGAGCCATTGGACGGATGTCGGCAGCATAAGTGATAGCACCCAGACGGCGAGCAGTAGCTAGAGCTTGAAGACCAGCCACACCTACACCAATGACCATTACCTTGGCTGGTTTGATCTGACCAACAGCGGTAAACATCTGTGGCATGAAGTAAGCAAGCTCATTGGCAGCTAGTAGGATACCCTTATAGCCAGCGCAGGTACTCATAGAAGTGAGTGCATCTAGGTTTTGAGCCCTAGAGATACGTGGTACTCCATCAAGGGTAAGTGCAATCACACCCTGTTTTGCCAACTTGCGTACCATTTCGTGGTTTACAGGAGATGCTGGGTGGATGAAGGTAATGAGTATCTGACCCTCGTGCATCAGTTCTACCTCGTGTTTGCCCAACTTTTCGTTGAATAGTGGTTCCTTCACTTTAAGGATAACGTCTGCCTTCTGGAATAGTTCTGCTGTATCTGAAAGGAGCGTAGCACCTGCTTTCGCATAATCTTCATCGTGGTGGAATGAAGGCTCACCAGCACCAGCCTCTACATACACGGTAGCACCATCAGCGACAAACTTTTGGACCGTTTCGGGAGTGGCCGCTACGCGGTCCTCACCATGCATAATTTCTCTTGGTATACAAATAATCATAGTTATCGTATCTAATAGGTAAAGTAATTTATTTATCCAGCGACAAATGTAGAGAAAAGCGCCTGACTGACCAAAACATTATTGTTGTTATAGAGCAATGTTTGACATCTGTTCATTCCCTCTTAGTTCTTTCCAGTGACTCTACTATATATTATATAGTGTGTGATAGGCGAATACCAATTGTGGCTCGCCATATTAAACTTATTTTTCTCTAGGAATAAATAAATTTATTTGTACAGATAAATATTTTTATTCCTAGAGAAAAATAAATTTATTCCTAGGAATAAATTTGGCTGCTCGCGGGACTTAGATTTGCCGCTATGTAGAGTATGGATGAGTACTTTAATATACTTGTTTCTAAAGGTCTCATATGTAGAGATTTGTATAGAAATTTATGATTTGACCGACTTACAATTGGAGCACTCAGATTACTTACTAATAGAGAAAATAGGTATCTTGTGTGCAGATAGAATTTCTAACGTTAAAAACATAAGAGTAAATATGAATAAGTTTGACGTAGCTGTGATTGGCGGAGGACCTGGTGGTTACAATGCCGCTGCTATTGCCAGTAAATCTGGACTAAAGACTGTACTATTCGAGAAAAATAAAGTGGGCGGTTGCTGTCTCAATGAAGGTTGTATCCCCACAAAAGCTCTTCTGCATAGTGCCAATATGCTGGATGCTTTCAAGGAGGCTAAGAAGTATGGAATCAACGTAGAGGGTGAAGTAACTGGAGACTACAAGAAGGTGGCGGCACGAAAGGGCAAGATTGTACGCAAACTAGTCGCTGGTGTAGGACAAAAGCTCTCTAATGCTGGAGTAACGACGATTCAGGGTCTGGCTACACTTGCTGGCGAGACGCCTGAGGGTATCAAAATAGAGGCGAATGGGGAGACCTATATTGCCGATAAATTGATTCTTGCGACTGGCTCGGAAGCATTCGTGCCACCTATTCAAGGTCTCAAGGATGTAGAGTTCTGGACGAGCCGAGAAGCACTAGATGCTAAGGAGTTGCCTGCTAGTATCCTTATTGTTGGTGGCGGTGTTATTGGCATGGAGTTTGTGAGTGTGTACAATAGCTTTGGCGTAGAGGTGACTGTGGTGGAGATGCTCCCAAAGATTCTTGGTCCTATGGATGGCGCTATCTCTTCCCAGTTACAAGAAGAGTACGAAAAGAGGGGCGTAAAGTTTTATCTCAATACAAAGGTTGTGGCAGCTTCAGCTACCGGACTTACGATTGAGCTATCAGACGGCACAAAGCAGGAGCTAGAGGGAGAACGTATCCTAGTGAGTGCTGGGCGTCGTCCTGTACTAAATGGCTTCGGATTGGAGACACTTGGTCTAAAGATGGAGCGTAACATAGTGGTAGATGAGTATCTGCAAACCTCTAACTCTAGAGTCTATGCCATAGGAGATGCCAATGGGAAGTCGATGCTTGCACATACAGCCTACCGAGAGGGCGAGGTGGCTATCAAGCATATCCTACATGGAGAAGGCGACCCAATGCGCTACGATGTTATTCCAGGCGTGGTATACACTCATCCTGAGATTGCTGGTGTCGGTGCTACGGAGGAAGAGCTACAAAAGGCTGGAATAGACTATGAGGTGCTTGGTCTAGCAGCGAGCTATGCAGGCAGATTTGTGGTGGAGAATGAGGGAGGCAATGGCTACTTCAAACTCCTGGTGGATAAGCAGAGCCAACGTATTTTAGGTGGTCACATGATTGGGAACCCAGCTTCTGAGATTATTGTGACGGTAGGCATGGCTATGACTGAGAACCTCACTGTGGAGGACTTTAAGAGCCATGTATTCCCACACCCAACTGTTGCTGAGATAGTTCACGAAGCACTGTTCGAATAGTCTCATACTCTGATTCGATATGATATATTATTCCAATTATCATGGGATATTCGTTGTGTATATACAACTAACGTTAATGAGCTGATATTATAACGCGTCTGGACAGAAATATCACTATATTTGTTCAAAATAGCAATTATCACTTATTATTTTGTTACTTGAGTTTTTATCAGATTATGAAGTACAATATGCAGACAAAGCAATTAATTACATTGGCTTGCGTGCTCTTCATTTCCGTGTCGGCCATGGGGCAAGAGCAAAGAGAGATAAATAGTGAGTTGGACTTTGATAGGTCGGTATACCCAACAGTCTCTTCCGATCAGAGGCAAGTAGTGATCCATCTACCAGCCAAGGAAGATCTATCAATGGAAAGCAATTACAAGGTGGAGCTTATAGGTGGTAAGACGATGACCGTCGACTGCAATAGGCATGGTCTGGATGGCTCTTGGGAGAAAAAGACTGTGGAAGGGATGGGGTACACGTATTACACGTTTACTTCTGATGGCAAAGCATGGAGCACCATGATGGGGTGCCCTGAGGAGAGTAAGCATGAAGCTTTTGTAGCGGCAGAGCCTCTAATGATAGATTACAATAGCCGGTTACCGATAGTTGTGTACCTGCCAAAGGGGTTTGAATTGAGGTATAGAATATGGACATCGGGGACGCTCTTAGACCCTGATCATCCAGAATATATTCCACAAGCAGGGGATGAAGCACTTTTTCAAACTTGGGAGTGGAAAAGCTCTTTGGATAGCTTTACAAATAGCTTCGTTCCGCTAGAGCAAACAGGACTAAGCAAAAGGTACACCTTCTATAAGGATGGTAGATTCCAGAAGTTTATGGATGGGGAGATGACCCCAGGTGGGCGCTATAGGCTGGGTAATGATGGCTCTGTATTTGTCAAAGGTAAGTTGCCAATGATTGTCATCGAGGGCTTGGAGCAGGGTATGTCCTATGCTATCGAAGGCAATAAACTTATCCTAACAGAGGAGCGTGCCAACGGGTATAAGCATACGTACGTATTGAAAATGATACCCAAGATTCAAGACTGTCCAGACTCTATCATAGAGAATAGGATGCCCATGGTTACGGATCCCGAGTCGAAAGCTGAACCTACGCCATCGGTCTACTATATTTATAAGGGTAGACGACATGAGGTTGCGGAGTTTGATGCTGAGTGGGTGAAGAAGCATTGTAACGTGGAGACACAGGTCGTCTTCTGATAACCAATTGAATACAAGAAGGGCTACGTAGACTTTGTGAAACTACGTAGCGCTTCTTGGTATTCTGATTGCTAGTCCTTACTCGAAATAGGGCTCGATGGCTAGGGTAACAAAGCTATAGGTGACTTGTCCTGTGTGGCGATCCTTGTACCTCTGCTGGAATCCACGGATGATAACGTTCTCGCCCAGCTCTAGTTCGACAGGAGCGACAGACTGGTTGACAATGCTTTGCACATTACGTTCTGTGCGTAGGTAATAGTTGTCGCCTCGTACCTGCTCTACGGTTGCTTTGATAGGGTCAAAGGAGAGTATCGCCTCTTGTGGGTCGATGCGCTCTACATGGTAAATGTACTCGCGAGGAGGTGTTGGTGGTTGGTTCTTACGCTGTTGGTTCTCCGTAAGAATGACAAACTTGATAAACTCTCCTTGCATGTACTCATTAGGCTGACCATTGAGGTAATGGTGCCGGCTATTGCTATCCATTAGGTGGTAAGCGTGCATAGACTCGCTATAGCCATTGATGATACCTACTTGAGTAGGGAATTCTGCTAGTGGGTCGATGTCTTCTCTATGGGTGAGTAGCACTACACGAGTATGCTTGCGATGGCGCTCTTGTAGCTTTACTTCGTAGATGCGCCCACGATTGTCGCCAGGAAGGATACCTGCTTCCTTAGGCGTGACAAGCGATGTCTTGCCTTGGGGCGTTATCAGCTTAAGCATGGGGACTACCTGATTCTCCTCTTTTAGTCGCATTGCCATCACGTCATAGACCATCACTATGATGTCAGGAAGAGCGCGGAAGATATGGCTGAGTACAGGTCGAGACCACTGATAGTAGAGCTCTTTATTCTCCTTGCTCTGCTCCGTGCCAGCTGGTATCTTCTTCATTAGCTTCTCGTGCTCCTTAGGAAGTTCGGTAGACTTCTCAAGACAGATTTGTGCCACGAGCGAGAGTTCCCGAAGGGCGTTGGCGTAGAGCTTACGGTCTATCAACAGACGAGCGAGGTCGAGTCGGGTTCTTTTGAGGTAAGGCAGATACTCGTCCTTTTCCTCCCTAAGTGCCATACTGAGAGCTGCCATACGCAGTTCGTCATTGTCCTCAATAAGAAAGGCGTACTCCGACCAAGCCATCGGCACTTCTATATCCTGCAGTATCTGTTCGTAGCGCTCTATGCCTTCCTTGCTGTCACCATCCATCACAATGGCACGTGCTTGCACAAGCTGAACCACTGGGTCATCAGGGAAGGCAATGAGAGCATCCACTAGGAGCTGCTGAATAGCCTGAGGCACTTCTACCTGATCCTCTCTTACAACGAACTCAGAGGAGACCTCAAAGAGCACTTCTTCGGCAAGCGACTTCCGTACCTCGTTAGCTCCCATTTTGCGCTGTTCCCAGTCGGAAGCCGTGAGCATGGATAAATCCCACCTTGAGACTAGGTCGCTGAAGTCTAGGTGGTGCCCGAAAGTTCGCTTAGCAGATAGACCCAGCTTGAGGAACTTCGAATGTATCTGTGACGGACGTAGGTTCTTAAGATCGAGATACCTATTGTAGATTTCTTGAAAATCCTCATAGGGGATGTGCTGGTAGTAGCAGTCGAGATAAGCATACAGTACTCTAGCATAGTCTTCATGCAGAGCTTCGTCTGGATAGGTGCCGTTTTCGCCTGTAAACCAATCGGTTACCTGTGTAAAGATCTCCTTGATTCGGTTTCTGTTCTTTGTCTTCTCAATCTCATTGGCCAAGCTAACCAACTCATTGAAATAGGGTATGACCTCCTTCTGGAGTACTGCAAGAGCCTCCATTGCTACATTGGTAGTCGCCCCCATATTGCCTACTATCTGCTCCATCTCCGCGATAAGAGACGAGGCATCCGAGGTGTTTTTCTCAGCTATCATCTCTGAAGCCATATCCTTGAGCACCCAAAAGAGTGCCGATGCTGACCACTGGTCTTGCCTAGTGGCATAATCTTCGCGAGCAAGAACTAGAGCCTCTGTTAGGTTGCCTCCTTGCCTCAGCGCCATTACCTCCTTAAATCCCATAATCTTGTTGTCTGTTAATTTTATTGTCTTGTATATCTTCAGGTCACGGACACTAGCTTTTGTGTCCAACTTCTAGGTAGATCTTCTTGGGTTAGAAGCTATACTACCAGGTTGTTATGTATACTTTAGCACCCCATTGTCACGGGAGTGGACATAGGCTTTTCCCAAAGCCTAGTAAACCTCATTATGATATAAAAATCGACTACCACCCGTAGGAGTCAGCTACGGGTGATAGTCTACTAACTCTCTTTAGAATGGGAGATCGTCACTGCCTCCCTGTTGTGGCGCCTGTGGTTGTTGTGGCATACCACCGCCGAATGGTACATTGGTGCCAGGCATACCTTGAGGTTGCTGGTATCCACCTTGCTGAGGATAGCCAGCGCCATAGCCCATACCCTGAGGCTGCTGTGGCGCATACTGCTGAGGTATACCCTTCATGATGTTTCGTGCCTCTGCGCTGGTGTACCACTTCTCCATGTATTCACGGCTCGATAGTTCGAAAGTAACCGTAACGTCCTCGCCTAGCTGGAGGTTGGCTGCCTTAATCTTATCTTCGCCCCATATCTGGAAACACACTTGGCGTGGATACTGAGCGTACGTCTCAATCACGAACTCTTGGCGATACCACTTCTCTCCTGGGTTTCGCTTACTGTCTCCACTGATTAGTTCTAGGATCTTGATTACCTTCCCGGATAATGTGTTTTGATTGTCATGCATTCCGTTCATCTTCGTATCTTCTCTTCTCTTTATCTTTTATTTTACTACTAGTCTCTTATCTCATGCGGGGAAACCCAATGATTTCTCTCGCCATATCTACGGTTATCTTGGCATTAGCTCTTGCCTTTTCAGCTCCTTCGCGGGCAACACGCTCAAGTAGATCAGTATTGCTCCTTAGCTCCAATATGCGTTCGCGGATAGGTGCGCAGAAAGCGTTGATATCCTCTGCTAGCTGTTTCTTGAGGTCGCCATAGCGGATACTACAGTTGTTATATGCCTCATTGAAGTGCTTATAGGTCTCTGGCGTAGACACTATCTCAAGGAAAGTAAATAGGTTGGCAATCGCTTCGGGCTTCACTGAGTTTGGCTCTGTAGGACCTGAGTCTGTGACTGCCTTCATTACTTTCTTCTTGATCGTCTTTTCGTCGTCAATCAAATATATAGCGTTACCTTCGCTTTTTCCCATCTTGCCCGAACCATCTAGCCCTGGTATTTTTAGCGCTTCCTTACCAAAGCTAAAGGACTTTGGTTCGGGGAATAGTTCTACCTGATACATGTGATTGAAGCGGCGTGCAAACTTGCGAGCCATCTCCATATTCTGCTCTTGATCCTTTCCCACAGGTACCTTGTGTGCCCTGTGCATCAGGATATCGGCTGCCATGAGAGTAGGGTAGGTGAGTAGACCAGCATTGACATTCTCTGGTTGCTTGCGCGCCTTTTCCTTGAACGTAGTCGTGCGCTCTAGCTCCCCGAGGTACGCATTCATATTGAGGTACATATATAGCTCCAGCACCTCTTTTACATCGCTCTGCACATAGATAGTGGCCTTTTCTGGATCCAATCCACAAGCTAGGTACTCTGCCAGTATTGTGTGGGTATTATTGAGGATATTATCCGGATGTGGGTGAGTCGTAAGAGAGTGCCAATCTGCTATAAAGAAATAGCATTTATACTCATCTTGCATCTTTAGGAAGCTCCTCACCGCCCCGAAATAATTACCTAAGTGTAAATTGCCCGTTGGGCGAATACCACTCAATACTGTCTCCATCATTTAGTGTCTTAATGTCTTACTAAGTTATTGCTACCTAGGGTAACCGTAGTTGGGCAAAGATACCAAAATATCCATACCCTTATCTTTTTTACTCTACTATATTATTACTAGCTTCTACAGGAATAGCTTGCACCACACTTCGAACCTTCGTACATCGTCTTGCCCATGTTTCGCCATGCTCCTACTTATCTGTGCTACAGTCTTTTCCTCCTCAGGGTCACCGCTCTTAGAGTAAAAGCAATCGGCGAAACAAATGATCTGCTCCTCCAGCGATATAGGTACCATCTCGCGATGAGGAAGAGGCAATTCTCGGCTCAGTATCTCCTCTAGAGTAAGCCCTACACCTGTATGTCGTTCGCAGATGAGGGAGAGTTCCTGAAGCCCTTCTCGCTCCAATATCTCTTGCCCCAATATGCCATGGCGGATGTACGGCTCTACACCATGGCAGTCAATCCCTGGCGCATTGCAGAGGTAAATCCCTATGTCATGGAGCATTGCCCCCTCGTAGATAAATATGCGATCAAGCCCCCAATCCCTATGGCGCTTCTCTATCTCCAAAGCCTTCTTCGCCACAAGCTCACTGTGTGTCACTAATATCTGATATGCCTTAGAAGTAGAATCATAATACTTCTCCAGTAAATCATACACATTGCGCGCACCCTTAGGAGGCTTAACCGACCTATCCTTTGCCATCAATAGATTACCTCTTCGTGTAGCTTACAAGGTCTATAACCGCTGAGCCTATTGATATTTCCGAAACGACCTTCACCGGTACCTGCTCTTTATCTCGAGTAATCCACGCTGTCACAGAGTTCCTCTTCTTCTTGAAGTTCTTATCATTCACATTGATGTTGATCTTCATAGCCTGGCGTTTGGTGCCATCGGGCATCTGAATACGCTCCACCCCATCGTAGACATACTCCACCAGGTGTTTGTCAGCGCCTAAGGGTATATAGACCCTTACAGGCGCTACATTGTCCGTATTTACAAAGTCGTATGTACGTAGCAGCATAAGCGTAGAGAGCATGTCTATCACCTCCGCATTGGCGCTGCTTAGGTATAGTGTGGTATCTATCTCTAGGTTCCCATTCACCCTCTGTTTGCTTTGTGCCCGCACCTGATCCCCATTGTAAGTAAAGGTAATCACATCCTGAGCTCGATACCCATCGTCATTAATGCGCTTCTCAAACCTTCTAGGCAACTTGTTGGCTCCATACAGTGTCTCCAGTGTGTCCCGCATCGGGTAGAAAGTCTCCGCCATACCAGTGGTGCGCAACGTCAACTGACTAAAGTATTGTCCGCCAGAAGCAGAACCAGAGGTTAGCGTAATATTTGCCAACTTGCCCCTAAGTAAACCCCACTTGAAGCTCACCTTGTACTTCATGACTTCCTTGCGCTCAAAAGCGGCAGACCTCTGTATCCTAGCCGACTGTGCCCACATACCTCCGATAGGCAGTAGTGCCAGTAAGGCTATTATAAGTAGTTGCTTCGAACGAATATTCATATCATTGACCTTTAACCGCTACTAAGTGGCGTGTATCATTGTATTACTTTGCCTCAGGTAAGCGTATGATATCAAACCCTGTATATGGGCGCAAAGCCTCTGGTATAACAATTCCCTCAGGAGTCTGGTTATTCTCCAAAAGGGCAGCCACTATTCTAGGCAACGCTAGTGCACTACCGTTGAGGGTATGGCAAAGCTCCATACGTCCCTCTTCATTCTTGAAGCGGCACTTGAGCCTATTGGCTTGGAAGCTCTCAAAGTTGGATACAGAGCTAACCTCTAGCCAACGCTCTTGGGCTTGAGAATATACCTCAAAGTCGAAAGTAAGTGCCGAAGTAAAGCTCATATCTCCTCCACAAAGACGTAGTATACGGTAAGGAAGTTCTAGCTTATTCACTAGGGTCTCTACATAGTTTACCATCTCAGAGAGTGATTCGTAAGAGTGCTCAGGGTGATCGATACGCACAATCTCTACTTTGTCAAACTGGTGCAGGCGGTTAAGTCCCCTCACATCCTTACCATAACTACCGGCTTCCCTACGGAAACAAGCCGAATATGCGGCACACTTGATTGGGAAATCCTTAGCATCTACAATCACATCGCGGAAGATATTGGTCACTGGTACTTCAGCCGTCGGAATCAGATAGAGGTTATCCAGCCCACAGTGGTACATCTGCCCCTCCTTATCGGGTAATTGTCCTGTGCCATAACCAGAATCCTCATTCACAACATAAGGTGGTTGTATCTCCAGATAGCCGGCTTCCCTAGCATTGTCGAGGAAAAAGTTGACCAGTGCACGCTGAAGCCTAGCACCCATGCCCTTGTACACAGGGAAACCAGCACCAGTAATCTTGACACCTAGCTCAAAATCAATCAGGTCATACTTCTTGGTAAGCTCCCAGTGAGGCAGTACCTCCATGCCATTGGCAAAGACTTTCTTATCCCCACCAGTGCGTTCCACTACATTGTCCTCTGCCACGCGTCCTTCTGGCACCGATGCATGAGGTACATTAGGGAGCTCTACTAGAATGTGCTGAATGGTCTCCTCTAGCTCCTTCTTCCGAGCATCCAATGCCTTGGAGCTCTCTTTGAGCTCAGTTACCTTTGCCTTATTTTGGTCAGCCTCTTCGCGCTTACCTTCACGCATAAGGGCACCAATCTCCTTGGAGAGCCTATTCTGCTCAGCAAGAGAATTATCTAATTCACTCTGTGTATTTCTACGCTCCTCATCCAGCCCACGAAGTTTCTCTATCACTTCCCGAGCCTCTACATGCTTTACCCTCAGGCGCTCAATCGCCTCTTCGGTATTCTCCAAAAGGTACTTAATCGTTAGCATCTGGATTCCTATTCCTATATATTATATATGTGTATGCAGTGACCGATAGATCACTCAAATATTTCCACAAATATACCTATTTTCCCTTACGTAGCTATCTCAGCTATTTCAAATGCATTTTTTTACGCTCCTCCAATTCAACTAACGATGTGGCTGTAATGGTGTTTTGTGCTGTCAGAGCTATGAGTAGGAATGGCTCATAGTATAAGACCAAAGTGCGCTCTAGCACGAAGGCATTGTGAATGGCGCGAGTGGCAAAATTTATTCCTAGGAATAAATTTATTTTTCTCTAGGAATAAAAATATTTATCTGTACAAATAAATTTATTTATTCCTAGGAATAAATTTCTCTAGTATGCCGGAAATTTTTATCTCCTCTACTGAGGCGTTTTAGGTGCAAAGTGTAATTTTTTCACGAAATATTTGTCCTACTTACGAATAATTCGTAGATTTGCTACGAAGAGTTCGTAATACACGTATATTGATATGAGTAATAAGGAGTTTCTAAACGGTCTGAGCCCTATGGAGGAGGACTTTTTGAGGGCACTTTGGGCTATAGGCGAGGGAGAGATTAGCGATGCTATCAAGTTGATGGAGTATCGTAATACACCCTATACAACTATCGCATCGGTGGTGGCAAAGTTGGAAGAGAAGGATTACGTGCAAAAGGTAGGTAAAAGGCGTGGTCACGTATACGCCCCCCTTATTTCACAAGAGGAGTATTATGGGAAGACGCTCAAATACTTGGTTTCTAACTTTTTTACCGGTTCTTATAAGAATATGGTACAATACTTTGCGCGCCATGATAAGGTAAGCCGCGAAGAGATAGAGGAGGTACTTCGGATGATAGATGAAGGGGAGGAGTAAATATGGTACTACTTAGATATTTGGCACTCTCAGGGCTTGGTATAGCTCTATTCTACTTGATAGATAGGCTTATACTCTGGAAAAGTACACTACTCCGGACTCAGAGGTACTACTATGTCATTGCCATAGTGGCAAGCCTATTTCTTCCTCTCTTGCCTGAGATTACACCTTGGTGGCAGTCTCGAGTGGCAGAGGCCAATATCCCCACTTTTACAATTATCCTAGAGGATGAGTTTGTGGTTACGGCCGAACAGAGCCAGTCGATAGACTGGTGGGGTGTGGCTAAGTTAGTTTGGTTGGCGGGCATCTTAGTCACGGGAGGTTGGCTATTGGTGGGTATCGTGAGCATTTTTCGGATTCAGCACCATGCCGACCACCAGCATCTACCTAATTCTGTGAACCTTTACCTCACTGAAGCGGAGCTCGCCCCTTTTACCTTCGGTAAGTCTATTTACATCCCTCGGTCGCTGAACGACCGCACAATCATAGACTCCATACTGCTGCATGAGCTGGAGCACATACAGCAACGACACTATATAGATATGCTATTGGGCTGTGTGCTGCAGCTGGTCCAGTGGTGGAATCCATTTGCATGGAGTATGCTCCAACAGCAACGCAATACCCTAGAGTACCTAGCAGACCAAGGTGTATTGCGCTTGGGTAAGGACCGTAAGACCTATCAGTATCATCTACTGGCGTGCACAATGGGTCGAATGGTACAACTGCCCTCCCTATCTTTTTCGATGCAAAACCTAAAACAAAGAATTGTGATGATGAATAGTAATAAGAAAAGCCATAAGAGCTTAGCGGTTCTGTACGCTGTAGCAGCTCTGCCTGTTGTTGCACTCCTACTTGTAGGTACGCAAATGATAACCGTGAAGGAAGCATTAGCTACCGAGACTACAGAGGTCGCTCCTCCGCCAGAAAAGGATGGTGAAATTTTCGAGTTTGTCGAAGATATGCCGGAATTCCCTGGAGGTATTGACGCTCTCATGAAATGGCTCGGTGAAAATATCAAGTACCCAGAGGAGGCGGAAAAGCAGAATATTCAGGGAAGAGTGATGGTACACTTTGTGGTAGAGACAGATGGCTCCGTTTCTAATCCTCAAATAGCTAGAAGTGTACATGAATCGCTAGATGCCGAGGCTGTGCGAGTAGTAGCAGCTCTGCCGAAGTGGACACCAGGTAAGGCTGAGGGCAAGCCAGTTCGAGTTCGCTTTACGCTACCTATTTCTTTTGCTCTTAAGAACAAGGTGACAGAAGGAGAGAAGGATAAGGTATACGATTATGTCGATAATATGCCTGAATTTCCTGGCGGACAGGCTGCAATGATGAAGTGGCTTAGTGAGAATATCAAGTATCCAGATGTAGCAGTGAAGGAGAATATTCAGGGAAGAGTAATGCTTAGTTTTGTTATAGAGACCGACGGCTCTCTCTCTGATGTTAAAGTAGTAAAAGGGGTGCACGAAGCTTTGGATGCTGAAGCGATAAGAGTGGTGAAGATGATGCCTAATTGGAAGCCTGCATCGCTTAAGGATGGTACCTTGGCTAGAGTAGCATTTGTGTTGCCTGTACAATTTAGGTTCGCAAAAGAGAAAACCGATACGCCAGATCAAAACGAAAGCAAATAATAGGGGGTCCCTTATTTAAGAAGGGCTACGTAGCACCATGCTACGTAGCCCTTTTGTAGATATATTGTAGCTTATTCAGCCGTTGTACACTCTCTTCGTGGTATGATCAAAAAGTAGCACCCAACCCTCCTAGTTATTTCGCTATTGCTGTCCAACCCGATAACCCAACGGGCGACCCATACGACAGTGATGATGTATTGCGAATTGTGACGGTGACATGAAAAAAGGAAAGGAGGGAAGGGGCTTACTTTTTGCACAAATCCACTCTATGTTGGTACCTCCTGCATTGCTCTAGCCGATCGTAACCCAGCATAATGCCCAGCATGAAATCTTCTTCTGGAGTATATTGGGCGAGCGGTTTATCGTTGCCGATGTGGCGAATGACATCGAGGCAAGGAGTGTCTCCGAAAAATACATTGTACTTAAGGGGTGTAACCTCTTGCAAGATATAATCAATATGACGGCTACGAAGCCACTGCTCCACTTCTTCTCTCTTAGATGAGTAAAAGGTATAGAGCGCTAAGCTCCTTAGCTTTTTATGATATTCGTACGTTAAGTGTGACAGCACTTCCATAGCACTATTCATAGGGTATTGACTTTATAATGAAGACTTGAGACCCCCTACCCAAGCAACGATACGCTCTTTGGTAAGATGGTCTTCGTTGTCACTATCCAATGGCAATCCTACGAACTCATCATTGATAAAAGCACGAGATGAATCGAATGAATAGCCATCGGCAGAAACGCTACCCACGATCTGGCAATTCTTATCGCTGAAGAACTCATAGAGCTCGCCCATACCATCGACAAACGTATCGGAGAAACTTGATGAGTCACCTAGACCAAAGAGCGCAACACGTTTGCCCGATAGGTCTGTAGTCTTTAGCTGGTCGAGAACATCTACCCAATCGTCCTGCAAATCTCCACATCCCCAAGTAGAGGTGCCGAGGATCAAGAAGTCTGCACTCGTGAAACTTTCGGCATTGCACTCAGCTACATTTAGTACTTCGGGGGAGTACTCGGCAAGAAGTGCGGCAATCTGCTCTGCTGCGTCCTTGGTATGGTCGGTACACGAGCCATAGATAATAGAAATCTTCTTCATACTTTCTTATTGTTATTATAATGGTAAAATGCCACTTAGTACGATAGGGGGGATAGCCCTCTGTATCGTTTCAGTGGCAAAGGTAGGGAATAAGTTATGGTGTGTCAATACCTAATTTTGGTAGTTTTGGACTGTCGTAGCCTCTGATTTGCGTGATGATAATAGGGATATCTATTGAATATTGCACTTATAATGGCTATAAATAGAGGTCTTGACCTCTCTACTTCCCGCAATTATTGCATCTATTACCTTGTTGTAGGTATGTTGTGAGACGGACTCAATCGAAGATAAAATAAAAATAGGCTACGTAGGAAACCCACGTAGCCTATATTGTGATTATCGTATGACGTATTACTTAATACGCTTGTAACCGAAGTTAGCAGTCTCACCAAGCTCCTCCTCGATACGGATAAGTTGGTTGTACTTAGCATTGCGGTCAGTACGGCTGAGTGAACCAGTCTTGATCTGACCTGAATTGGTTGCTACAGCGATATCAGCGATGGTAGAATCCTCGGTCTCGCCAGAACGGTGGCTAGTAACGGTTGTGTAACCATGGCGGTGTGCCATCTCGATAGCGTCAAGAGTCTCGGTAAGTGTACCAATCTGGTTTACCTTGATAAGGATTGAATTGCCACAACCCTCAGCGATACCCTTGCGTAGGAAGTCTACATTGGTTACAAATAGGTCGTCACCTACGAGCTGGCACTTGCCACCGATAGCATCGGTGAGCATCTTCCAACCCTCCCAGTCGTTCTCGCTCATACCATCCTCGATAGAATCGATTGGGTACTTAGTTACGAGGTCTTGGAGGTATGCTACCTGCTCCTCACGGTTGCGCTTTGCACCCTTGTCGCCCTCAAACATGGTGTAATCGTATACACCATCCTTGTAGAACTCACTAGATGCACAGTCGAGAGCGATGGTTACCTGCTCACCAGCCTTGTAGCCAGCGTTGGCAATTGCCTTGAGTACGCTATCAAGAGCATCCTCAGTGCCATCGAGTGCTGGAGCGAAGCCACCCTCGTCGCCAACAGCAGTGCTAAGACCACGATCGTGGAGTACCTTCTTGAGGTTGTGGAATATCTCGGCACCCATACGAACAGCCTCCTTGATGCTTGAAGCTCCGATAGGGCGAATCATTACTTCTTGGAATGCGATAGGAGCATCTGAGTGGCTACCACCGTTGATGATATTCATCATAGGTACTGGTAGTGTATGTGCATTTATTCCTCCGATATAGCGATAGAGTGGCATACCAAAAGCGTCGGCAGCAGCCTTCGCAACAGCCATTGAAACACCTAGGATGGCATTTGCACCAAGCTTACTCTTGGTAGAAGTGCCATCGAGCTCAAGCATCTTCATATCAATTAGGCGCTGATTGCTAGCATCTTCACCAATCAGAGCTGGAGCGATGATTGTATTAATATTCTCAACTGCCTTCTGGACACCCTTGCCTAAATAACGTCCCTTGTCGCCATCACGAAGCTCTAGTGCCTCATGCTCACCAGTAGAGGCGCCGCTAGGAACAGCAGCTCTACCAAATGCGCCACAAGCGAGTGCAACATCCACCTCTACGGTTGGATTGCCACGAGAGTCAAGGATTTCACGTCCGTGAATGCTAATAATCTCCATAATCAAATCTTGTTACTTAAAATAATTTAGTTACCTTTTTTGTCGCACAAAGATACAAAAAATAGTGACAAGTCTACTCCGAAAAGCGACTTGTCACTATAAATAGTTGCGGGGAGAGGGATCGAACCTCTGACCTTTGGGTTATGAGCCCAACGAGCTACCACTGCTCCACCCCGCGATTTCTGATTGCAAAGATACAGACAATTTTTTACACTACCAAATATTTCTCTGATTAGATCTCATTTCTCGTAAGGCATACCACTATAGATTAAGTGTTGGGGAGATTATAGATGGGCTGGGATTATCACGTGATGTGGATAATGGGGAAAGGTGTTCGACTATTTTATGACGAAGTAGCAGAATATTTGGAATAGTCGCTAAAAGGAATTACCTTTGCAGTAGAGAGACGAATATTGAGTGTTAATACATTAAGAGTTAAGAATATAAGTTAGAAGCACCTTCGATTAGGACAATAGAGAGGAGAATGGTAGCGATTCCATGGCAGGAACCCTTGTGGTAGTCCTTGCTTGGAATTGTTGTTTTTTACTATGTTCGTCAGGGAGTTTACTTGAGAGATAAGATACTTATGGACTACATTTACATGACTGAGGAGGGGTACCAGAACCTCCTAGAGGAAATTAGGAAACTGGAGGAGGTGGAGCGCCCTGAGGTGATTCAAGCGATTGCTGAGGCTCGTGACAAGGGGGATCTATCCGAGAATGCAGAGTATTCTGCAGCGAAGGAGAAGCAAGCACTGTTGGAGGATAGGATAGGTCAGCTACGTATGCAGCTGCAGAATATTCGTATTATAGATACGAGTAAGATGAGTACCGACACGGTTCAGATGCTCAATACGGTGACTATCCGTAATATGGCTAACAATCAGGTGAAGACCTATACCATAGTCTCTGATACCGAAAGCGATATTAAAAAGGGTAAGATGGCAATTTCTACACCGATAGCTAAGGGTATAATAGGTAAGAAGGTGGGTGACATAGTAGATATCCAGGTGCCAGCCGGTATTGTAACCTTTAAGATAGAGGAGATTTCGATCTGATATTACTATGGCAACGATATTTACTAAAATAATCCAGGGCGAGATACCTGGCTATATCGTGGCAGAGAACGAGGAGTTCTGTGCTTTCCTCGATGCCTTTCCTGTGCAGTATGGACATACTTTAGTCGTCCCAAAGCGCGAGGAAGACTATCTTTTCGAGCTCACCGATGAGGAGTTGGGGCGTATGATGGTATTCGCAAAGAAAGTAGCAGCCGGTATCCAGAAAGCTACTGGTTGTCGTAAAGTAGGTATGGCAGTAATAGGACTAGAGGTGCCACATGCGCATATACACTTAGTGCCTATAACTCAAGAAAGGGATATGGACTTTAACCACAAGATATCCGAGCCCGAGAAGGCGAAGATGGTGGAGATGCTTGAGAAGATTAAGTCTAATCTCTAATAGTTATCGGTTTGTATACAAATAATAGAGGGTGTGCCCACTTGGACACACCCTCTATTATTTGTATGTAAGCTTATTACTTTACTCCACGAGCTGGTAGAAGTGGAGCTGGGTCTGGCTGAGCTAGTCCTGTCATAGCAGTGAATGCTTCACCAAGGTCAACGGTATTACCCTTGCTTAGGATAGTTTCGCGGAGCTTCTTACCTACCTCAGGGTTGAGTGAACCCTCGCGATCAAATACCTGTGCTACGTTTACGGTAAGTACCTCAGCCCATAGGTAGCTGTAGTAACCACATGCATAGCCACCACCCCATACGTGGTTGAAGTAGCTAGTGCGGTAGCGAGGTGGAATCTGTGGGTCAAGTAGACCGAAGCCACTTAGTACGTCATTCTCTAGTTGCTCAACGGTCTCAGCTGTAAGAGCATTTGCCTGTTCATCGGTTAGCATATGGAATGCAACATCACCAGATGAAGCTGCAAGGTTCTCGCCAAGTGAATAAGCAGCATGGTAAGTGATAGACTCAAGCATCTTTGCTTTTAGTTCTTCAGGCATTGCCTCACCTGTCTCATAGTGCTTAGCGTAGTTAGAGAATACCTCTGGAACTGTAGCAAAGTACTCGTTGAACTGGCTTGGAAGCTCTACGAAGTCACGAAGTACGCTGGTGCCACTTAGGCTAGCATACTCAACATCGGATAGCATACCGTGAAGGGCGTGACCGAACTCATGGAAGAGCGTAGTAACATCATCCCAAGAGAGTAGGCTAGGCTGACCCTCTGGAGCCTTAACGTAGTTACAAACGTTGTAGATGATAGGCAACTGGCCGTTACGACGGCTCTGTGAAGCAAACTCGCTCATCCAAGCGCCACCACCCTTAGTAGGACGACGGAATAGGTCGGTGTAGAAGAGGGCAATCTGCTTGCCAGTAGCTGCATCCTTAACGTCGTAGACACGTACCTCTGGGTGATACACAGGGATATCTGTGCGCTCCTCAAACTTGAGACCGTATACACGCTCAGCAGCGAAGAATACACCATTCTTGAGGACTGAGTCTACCTGGAAGTATGGCTTTACGTCCTCAGCATTGAAGTTGTACTTCTCAGCCTTCATTTTAGCAGAATAGTAGAAGCGATCGTATGGCTCTAGCTTGAAGTCGCTACCCATAGTCTTCTGAGCATAAGCCTCTATCTCTGCAGTCTCTCTAGCTGCAACGGGCTTGTACTGGTCGGTCAGGCTCTTAAGGAAGTCGGTAACAATAGCTGGTGTCTTTGCCATTGTATTCTGCAGAGAGTACTCAGCATAATTATTGAATCCAAGTACCTTACCCTTCTGGTGGCGAAGCTTTGCCATCTCCGCAATGATAGGGTAGGTGTTCTGATTACCAGTGTTATCAGAGCGGTGGTAAGATGCCTTGTATACCTTTTCGCGAGTAGCACGATTGTCTAGGCGTGAAAGGATGTCTTGCTGGGTAGTGTTGGAGATCACGATAGCGTAAGGAGTGCTTACCTTGTCGCTAGCCTCTGCATCAGCCTTGCTCTGAGCAATCTCGCCTTCGCTAAGACCAGCAAGCTCCTCTACCGTCTCGATAGGTACGATAGCATTGTTGCGCGCATCGATATTCATCTTTACGAAGTCTTGCTGGAGGACTGCTAGACGAGCGTTGATCTGCTCTAGCTCCTTCTTCTTATCCTCAGGTAGATTAGCGCCAGAGCGTACAAAGCCATCGTAAATCTCACCGAGTAGCTTCTTGTCCTCGCCCTGAAGGGTAGCATACTCATTATCATATACCACCTTGATGCGGTCGAAGAGAGCCTGGTTGAACGACATCTCGTCGCCCCAAGCAGTAATCATAGGGATTACCTCGCTCTCAATTGCCTTAATCTCGTCAGTACCATCTGCACTAGAAACATTGAAGAACGTCTGTGATACTCTTTCCAGAAGAGCACCACTATCCTCATACTTAAGGATGGTGTTCTCGAATGTAGGAGCCTCAGGATTATCTATGATAGCCTGAATCTCTTCACGTTGTTGTTGTATACCAGCTTCAAAGGCTGGTTTGTAGTGCTCGTTCTTAATCTTTGAGAAGTCAGGTGCACCAAAAGCTAGTGTACTTGGCTCCTTAAAAGGATTACCTTCCATAGGGTCTTTTTGCTCTCCTCCACAGCTCGCCGATAGCATAGCTACAGCTACAAAACCGCCAAAGAGAATTGATTTAAACTTGTTAGACATAACTTTTCTTCTCTTAAAGTATTAGTTAGTTATTATTACTCTATCACACAAAGCTACTTAAAAACTATCAAATGCCAACATCCCAATTGTGAATACCTACTATTCAGGTGCCTGAGATAGAGGCTCCAACTCACTATTAGCTTCAGAACCTTCTGCTTCTGTCATCTGTACTTGTCCTTCAGAAGGGGTTTGAGGAATTTGGGGTTTCCCTAGAGATATATGCTGTAGCCTCAGTGGGTTAGTCGACTTCCTTAGAAGTAAGGTCAGCGTATAGCGAGGAGACGTAGGGAGGGAGTCTGGCAGTACAAAGGTGCTTTCCCACCTTTGCCCTTGAATAGTCGCAGCGTTGCTTATTTTCTGGTAACGGTACCCTAGTTCCGATACTATTAGCAGTTGAGCCGAAAGGCTGAGGCTATCGGGCGGTGTCCCTATGAAATCCGCTGACCATCGAATAGTATCCGAAGGCTCAAACGCTTCGATAGGGCTTACACTCTGTGAGTATGCCCACAAAGTAGTTTTTGCTGGGATAACTAGCCTCGTACTATTAGCCCAAAGGTTGCCATTCTTTAGACTAGGGCGCTCAAACCTTATACGGTATCGATGGAGAGAATCGGCGAGAAATGTATCGGTGAGGTTTTTGGTCTCCGTCAGTTCTTTCTCAACCAAAGCGTAGATATCCGCAAGTCGATAGGCATTTTCCGAATACCACACTACCGAAGAGTCGTATTGCTCTCTGGAGATACCGTATTTCTCCAATACACTCTCGTAATATAGTGCTGCCACACTATCGGGTGGGTAACTATGCTGTATGTATGCGTCGGTAAGGAGCATATCCTTAGTTACCTCAGCCATCTTTTTCTGACCGAGCACGAAAGAGGGTTTTTGGCACTGGGCGAATGCCAGTGCCAATAGGAGTACTACGGGTATGATCCTAAGCCTCTTCAGCATCATGCTCTACAGCCTTCTTTTTCCCACTTCCACCGAGTAGCTCAGTAAAAGAATGGGCGTAGAAAATGATTAGTATTACTACTCCTACCGATATACAAGCATCAGCAAAGTTGAATATAGGTTGGAAAAATACCAACTCTTCCCCACCTACCCATGGCATCCAATCGGGCCACACAGTATTGATAATAGGGAAGTAAAACATATCCACTACTTTGCCGTGTAGCCATGTGGCGTAACCACCACCTTCGGGGAGGAAGGTGGCTACTTGACCATAGCTATGGGTAAAGAAGTGTCCATAGAATACCGAGTCGATGATGTTGCCTACTGCACCAGAGAATACTGCCACCATGCAGAGTAAGAACCCGATATTGTACCTTCCTTTAATAACCTTAGCGATAAGCCATGCTATAATGATACTGGCAATGATACGGAATATCGTGAGGAACATCTTATCGAAGAACTCCCATCCGAAAGCCATTCCAGGATTCTCTGTGAAGTAGATAAAAAACCAATCCGTAATCCTTTTGCTCTCTCCTAGTATCATGTGGCTCTTCACCCACAGCTTAATAGTCTGGTCTATCACAAGGAGTAGGAGAGCGAACCCTATAGCTATTCCACTCCTTTCACGCCACTTTGGGTGGCAGAAAGGAGTAGAAGATAGCTGTTGTGTGTGTCCAATCTGTTCTGACATAGAGCCTTTACTTGTTTCCCGCTTCCTTAGCCTCAATACTTAGGGTAGCATGAGGGACTGCACGAAGGCGCTCCTTCGGAATCAGCTTACCTGTAACACGACAGATACCATAGGTGCCATTCTCTATCCTAACGAGTGCAGCCTCTAGGTTCTTAATGAACTTTTGCTGGCGCGCTGCTTGGCTCGCTGTCTCCTGCTTGGAGAGCAATACAGCGCTCTCCGTGAGGTTCTTGTACGTAGGGGTAGTGTCAGTGATATCATTACCGTCATTAGAGTCCAGCGAAGATACCAGGATATCATAATTACGGCGCGCTTTCTTTAGTTTCTTCTCTATGATCTCTCGGAACTCCTGGAGCTCCTCGGGTGAGTACTGAGTCTTTTCCATGATTCAATTTATATAATCTTCTATTACCCTTTGATAACCTTTACCATTACAGAAAGGTTGTCGTCAAGCTCCAATGCCTCTCCCTCTACCTTCTCCTCGGTAGTGATGCTGAGTGCCTGAACTTGTGTTGCAATATACTCCTCGTGGGCTTTGAGTACCTCGATAATATCTGGCTGGTGTTGTAGAACTACCTTGATCTTATCTGAGACATTAAAGTCCTGAGCCTTTCTAATGTTTTGTATACGATTAACGAGCTCACGAGCCAAGCCCTCGAGTCTTAGCTCTGGGGTAATCGTTTCGTCGAGAGCCACAGTGATTGTTCCCTCATTTTGTACCAACCAGCCCGGTACATCCTCCGAGATAATCTCTACATGCTCTAGTAGTATCTCCTTGCCTAGATATTCCATCTTGCCGCTCTGCTCGAGGGCGAGAATATCGGACTTTGGAAGATCGGATAGGTGTGCAGCAACCTGCTTCATCTCCTTGCCGAAGATAGGGCCAAGTGCTTTGAAGTTCGGCTTAATGCGCTTCACCACTACGTCTGCAGAGATATCCGCAAAGACAAGCTCTTTCACATTCACCTCATTGAGGATAAGGTCTTTTACCTTATCGATAGAGGTGCGAACCTCCTCGTCATTGGTGAGCACCAAGAACTTCGCTAGTGGCTGGCGCACCTTGATATTCATCCTGCGGCGGAGGGCAAGTATCATACTACTGATACGCTGTGCATAGCTCATAGATTCCTCGAGCGCCTTATCTATTAGCTCCTCTTCGACTGCGGGGAACATAGCTAGGTGTACCGAACTTACAGATTCCCCAAGGTCTCTATATAGCTTATCGGCATAGAATGGCGCTACAGGTGCTATCAGTTTGCTCACCGTTACTAGGCACAGGTAAAGCGTCTGATATGCCGAGAGCTTATCTTGGCTCATACCACCGCCCCAGAAGCGCTTACGTGCAAGGCGCACATACCAGTTACTGAGCTGGTCATTGACAAAGTCCGAGATAGCACGAGTGGCCTTCGTAGGCTCATAGTCATCCAAATCTTCCTCCACTTTCTTCACCAGACTATTCAGAGCAGAGATAATCCAGCGGTCTAGCTCTGGGCGCTCAGTATGAGGTACCTGCTCGGTCTCTGGGTCGAAGTTGTCCAGATTAGCATAGAGCGCAAAGAAGGAATAGGTATTATATAATGTGCCGAAGAACTTACGCTGCACTTCGTCTACCCCATCAATATCGAAGCGAAGGTTATCCCATGGAGAGGAGTTGCTAATCATATACCAGCGCAGTGGGTCTGAACCCTTCTGATCTATAGTCTCGAATGGGTCTACACTATTGCCCAAGCGCTTGCTCATTTTATTACCATCCTTATCGAGGACTAGACCATTGGAGATAACGTTCTTAAATGCAACGCTATCAAAAATCATAGTCCCCAAGGCGTGTAGGGTAAAGAACCAACCACGGGTTTGGTCTACTCCCTCCGCAATAAAGTCGGCAGGGTAGAAGCCGCGCTCATCTATGAGCTCCTTATTCTCAAACGGATAATGAAGCTGTGCATAAGGCATTGCACCAGAGTCAAACCATACGTCTATCAGGTCGGTCTCCCTCATCATAGGCTTGCCACTAGGGCTTACTAGCACGATGTTGTCCACGTAAGGGCGGTGTAGGTCTATCTTATCGTAGTTGTCGCTACTATTATTGCCTACCTCGAAGCCCTCATACGGGTTCTCCGTCATTACACCAGCGGCTACGGACTTCTTAATCTCCGTGATGAGCTCCTCTACCGAACCAATACATAGTTCCTCACGACCATCCTCAGTGCGCCAGATAGGCAGTGGGGTGCCCCAGTAGCGAGAGCGGCTGAGGTTCCAATCCTGAAGGTTCTTGAGCCACATGCCGAAGCGTCCGCTACCAGTGCTAGCTGGCTTCCAGTGGATCGTGTCATTGAGCTCTTGCATCCTATCTTTGAGTGCCGTACTACGGATAAACCAACTATCAAGTGGGTAGTAGAGCACAGGCTTATCTGTCCTCCAGCAGTGTGGGTAACTGTGGCTTTGCTTCTCAATCTTAAAGGCAAGTCCTCTTTGCTTTAGAGCCATACAGATGGCGATATCAAGCGTCTCATCCTTGTCGGATAGTTGAGGGTCGTAGCCATTCTTTACGTATCTGCCCGCATACTCGCCGTACGCGTTCTTATCCATACGTGCAGCTACAAACTCTGGGTCTAGCTCCTCAATGAGGAAGTACTTACCCTGAAGGTCTACCATAGGGCGCTCCTTACCGTCTTTGTCCACCATAAGTAGCCCAGGCACACCATTAGCCTGCGCCACCTTCTGGTCATCTGCACCAAATGTAGGTGCTATATGCACAATACCGGTACCATCTTCGGTAGAAACGAAGTCGCCAGAGATCACGCGGAATGCGCCCTCTCCAGGATTAACCCATGGGAAGAGTTGCTGATACTCCATGCCCACTAAGTCACTCCCTGAGTACTCCTTGATGATGCGGTATGGTATTACCTTAGCCCCCTTCTCAGGAGCCTCCATTGGGAGCTCCTCACCCTCGGTAGCGAAGTAAGACTTCAGAAGCGGCTTAGCTAGGATAGCGGTCATAGGTTCGAGAGAGTAGGGGTTGTAGGTCTCTACAGCCACGTAATCAATCTTCGCACCTACAGCAAGCGCTGTGTTGGATGGAAGGGTCCATGGCGTAGTTGTCCACGCAATGAAGTATGGTGTCCCATGCTTCGTAAGTTCTGCTTCGGGCGACTTAATCTCGAACATCACTGTTGCCATGGTGTCCTTTACGTCTCGGTAGGTGCCAGGTTGGTTGAGCTCGTGAGAACTTAGCCCCGTACCTGCGGCAGGAGAGTAGGGCTGTATGGTATAGCCCTTATAGAGGAGTCCCTTTTGGTAAAGCTGTTTCAGGAGATACCATAGGGTCTCAATGTATCTATTATCGTAGGTAATATAGGGATGATCCATATCTACCCAGTAGCCCATCTGCTCGGTAAGGTTGCGCCACTCGGCGGTGTACTTCATTACCTCACGCCTACAAGCATCGTTGTACTCGTCCACCGAAATCTTGGTGCCGATATCCGCCTTGGTAATCCCTAGGTTGCGCTCTACACCAAGCTCCACTGGTAGTCCGTGCGTATCCCATCCGGCTTTTCGCTCCACGAGATAGCCTTTCATGGTCTTGTACCTACAGAAGATATCCTTAATGGTACGAGCCATCACGTGGTGGATACCAGGCATGCCGTTGGCAGAAGGTGGTCCCTCGTAGAATACGAAACGAGGAGCCCCCTCACGTTCTTTGAGTGTAGCTCTAAATAGATCTTCTGCTTGCCACTTCGCAAGCATATCTTTATTTACCTCAGAGAGGTTGAGTCCGCTTTGTTCAGCAAATTTGTTATTATGCCCCATACTATCTGTAGTCCTGTCCTATTTTAATATAATGTGCGCAAATATACATCTTTTCATTTAGATACACACTATCCAATTCTTTCCTTAGGTGCTGCCAATGTGTCGTATGGGCATCGTGCGAATCAAGCTGGTATTTCCATTTCTTTTTCCAATATTGGAAAGGTAGCGTTCCCTCCCTGGAAACTTTTATTTCCAACGTTGGAAACTTATCTTTCCAACCTTGGAAAATAGGACTCTGTACTGAGGAGCATGAAGGAGTATAGATCTTTGCTTTTGGTACATCCTATTGGTTTGCGTAAAAGAAGCCTACCTGATTCCAAGAAGCATTGGTCTGGGTCTCATCTATTGCTGAGACCGCTCTATACAATTATGCGATTAATTGATTAATTTTGCGGTATCTATACAGGATGTATAGTGGGTATTATGTATCTAAAGAGTAAGATTTCAGATTGAGACAGTACAAGATAAATAAGCTCCCTAATGGACTTAGGGTGGCACTCCTCCCTCGCAAGAGCAAGGTCGTTTACTGCGGCTTTGCCATTCACTCGGGGAGTAGCAATGATCCGGAGCACCTGCCAGGACTAGCACATTTCGTGGAGCACACCATATTCAAGGGCACCACTCGGCGCAAGTCTTGGCATATCATCAACCGTATGGAGCTAGTGGGCGGTGAGCTCAATGCTTATACCACGAAGGATACTACCTTCGTCTATACTGCGGCACCCCGACAAGCACTCAGGAGAAGCGTAGAGCTCCTCAATGACCTTATCCGTCACGCTACCTTTCCTGCCCAAGAGCTGGAGAAGGAAAAGGTAGTTATCGAAGACGAAATCAATATCTACAAAGACTCCCCATCGGATCTCATCTTCGATGATTTCGAGGAGCGGATATTTGCGGGGCACCCTATGGCACACCCTATCTTGGGCAATAGCCGAAGCCTCAAGCGGATGCAACCTCAGGATTGTATCGATTATGTCCGCTCGGCTTTTCACCCTAGCCAGATGATTTTCTTCTGTATGGGGCAGGTCTCCGACCTCAGGTTCGATACGCTTTGTACGCAACTCTTATCGGAGCCTTTCCTAGAGCGCACACCATGCCCACCGATACCTGCCCCAGTGATGGTCAGGTTTGAAGAGGCACTGAAGACCTCTACCCACCAAGCGCATACCCTTATAGGTGGTGGCGCTCCCACACTCGCAGATCGTGAGAGGACTGAGGCGGCTCTCCTAATGAATATCCTAGCTGGACCCGGGATGAATAGTAGACTCAGTATTCAGCTAAGGGAGCAGCGGGGATGGGTGTATGGCGTGGAGTCGTCGCTCACTACTCTCCCCGATATCGGATGGTGGCAGATTTACTTCGGGAGCGATCCTGCGAATGCCTCGAAAGCCCTCCAAGTAACACTCGATGAGCTGAAGCGCTTGCAAGATGAGCCCCTCACGCCTACAGCATTGCGTGCTCGCATAAAGCAGGCCAAAGGACAAGCCGAGATGGGTACCGAGCAGAGCGAGTCTGTATTTCTCAACTTCGGGCGTCAACTCCTACTCAAGGGGCATTATAATGACCTCTCCGAGCTCTTCTCTAGGCTAGATGCCGTTACTCCAGACCGCCTTCAGGCGCTCGCACAAAAGTTATTTGATTCCCAAAACATTTCACAACTAATATACCTCGGAAAGTAATATGAATAAGTTTATTCTACTATCTCTTGCAGCCCTCGCGCTCACTCTGAGTGCGGCTTCCTGCGATGAGCAAGAGCAAGAGAACCAAAATACACAGAGCACGACAGAGGCTCGGACTCTGGCACCATCGCCTTTCTCAGCCGATAGTGCCTATCAGCATGTGGCGTATCAGGTGGCTCAAGGCCCTCGCGTGCCCAATACCCCTGGGCACAAAGCAACTTCGACCTACTTTACTCAAGTGCTGGCGGGGTGGGGGATTCCTGTAACGGAGCAAAAGGCGACCATAACCGCCTACGATGGTACTGCACTAGAGATTGTTAATATCATCGCTTCTTACCGACCAGAGGCTAAGGAGCGTGTGATGCTCTTTGCGCACTGGGACACTCGTCCATGGGCAGATAGGGAGAGCGATGAAGCGCTCCGTCTTCGTCCAATCCCCGGAGCCGATGATGGCGCCAGTGGCCCGGGGGTGATGCTGGAGTTAGCTCGCCTACTATCGGAAGTGGGGCTACAAAATATTGGAGTAGACTTGATGTTCTTCGATGCAGAGGACTATGGGCAGCCCGATTGGGCAGGAGACCCAGGTGCCGACCATACCGATACTTGGGCGCTTGGTACACAATACTGGACTAAGAACCTACACACTGAGGGATACATGCCGAAGTTTGGGATTCTTCTGGATATGGTAGGAGCCAAAGATGCACGTTTCTTGCGTGAGTACTTCTCTCAGGAGTCGGCAGGCAATAGGGTTACAGATATATGGCGCACGGCTGCGGAGCTAGGGCATGAGCGTTTCTTCGTGAATAAGATGGGCGGTGCGATTACGGATGATCACTACTTCGTTATTCGCAACCTCCGTATACCTTGTGTCGATATCATCAATTACGACGGAGACTTTGCGCCCTACTGGCATACCCATAATGATAATATGGACAACATAAGTAAGGAGACACTCCAAGCTGTGGGTGAGACCCTTTGGCAGGTGTTACAGGATGTAGACCAAGGGCACATACAATAGGAGGAACTTATTCAATGAAGCGGATATCTATCTACCAAGTACTCCCTCGACTATTTGGCAACCTCTGTAGCGCGCCCCAACCGTATGGCGATTACGAGAGGAACGGTTCTGGAAAACTCAATGACTTCACGCCCCTTCGGCTTGAGGCAATAAAAGACCTCGGTTGTACCCATATCTGGTACACTGGGGTCATAGAGCATGCGACCAAGACGGCCTTTGGCTCTTCTATTCCTGCTCATCATCCTGCTATCGTCAAGGGCGAAGTTGGTTCGCCCTATGCTATTTCCGACTACTACGATATAGCTTCTGCGCTGGCCTCAAAGCCTGAGGAGCGCATGGCAGAGTTTGAGGCACTAGTTGAGCGTACCCATAGTGCAGGTTTGAAGGTGCTTATCGACTTTGTGCCCAATCACCTCTCAAGAACCTATCGGAGCGATGCTAAGCCTGAGGGTATCCGTGACTTCGGGGCGGAGGATGACCCAACCCTCGCTTTCTCTCCGCAGAATAACTTTTATTACTTGCCACAGGAGACCTTGACCCTTGCGTCAGCTCAAGGCGGGGAAGCGGTTCCGTACACTGAGTATCCCGCAAGGGCGACAGGCAACAACGTATTCAGCGCAACTCCGTCACGGAATGACTGGTACGAGACGGTCAAGCTCAACTATGGGATTGACCTACAGGGCGATTGGCAATCTTACTTCGACCCCATCCCTGACACGTGGCAAAAGATGCTGGATATCCTATGCTACTGGGCTGCAAAGGGCATCGATGGTTTCCGTTGTGATATGGCGGAGCTGGTACCAAGCCCTTTCTGGCGTTGGGTAATCGGTGAAGTCCGCAAGAGATTTCCAGAACTTCTTTTCATCGCAGAGGTATACCAACCCAATCGGTATGAGGAGTACATAGAGGCTGGGTTCGATTATCTCTACGATAAGGTAGGACTCTATGATAAGCTTATACAGATATTGAAAGGGTCGGCAAGTACTTCTGAGATTAGCGGAGTGCTCGGGGAGCAAGAGAGGGTCAAGCAACACCTCCTCCGTTTTATGGAAAATCATGATGAGCAAAGGCTCGCTTCGGATTTCGTGGTAGGTGATGGCGCTACTGCCTTTCCTGCCATGTGCGCTACCGCTCTTATCGATGGCAATCCTGTGATGACCTACTTTGGTCAAGAGCTGGGAGAGAGAGGGATGGATCAAGAAGGCTTTTCGGGACTGGATGGTCGCACTACTATATTCGACTACTGGGCTATTGAGAGTGTTCGAGAGTGGCTCGAAGGAAAGTCGTTTGCGCTTCGAACGCAGTACCAATGGCTACTTCATACTGCGCAGCTGCCAATATTCGCACAAGGAACACTCTATGATCTTACCTATACCGATAGGTCGCTCTCTGAGCGTGGACTATTGGTGTTCCTCCGTGCGCTGCATCATGAGGTTGCGCTAGTGGCGATTAATTTCGGAAAAGAGAGTGTGGCGCTGGCGATAACAATACCACAGCACGCTCTGGGTACCTTGGGTATCAGTTCTGATAGGGTCCATCGTAGCACCGAGCTTAATAGCAATCGGACTACCTTTGTTACCCTATCGCCAGATATGCACTACGCACTCACTGCCTATCCACTTACTGCTACAATCCATCACTTCACCACCCTTTGAGTCCCAACTATAGGACTTTGAAGCGCATGGTCAGTATGAGAGCAGCTGGGCGAATATGGTATAGCGAATAGAATGTACTCATGGACCCATATCCGTAGGTAGCGAAGGTCTTGGTGTTAAAGATATTGTTCCAGTCCAGTTGATACCTTACTTTTGGAGTGGAGTAGACCATCGAAAGATCGGCGAGAAAGAAGTTGCGGGTACCTTGAGTGTAGCCATTGTAATAATGCTCACCCTTGGCTGTAAGCGAAATATCAGGTGTGACATCGAAAATAAGCGATAAGTATTGATCCATATTGTGGATACGTTCAACCGTTTTCCCCGAAGTATCGCGTCCTCCAATGCTATTCCAATTGAGCACATACTCCGTATTGCACCACTCAAATGGAGCTATGTTCACTTTGGCTCGAAGCCCATATCCACTTCCGATGTGCTGTATATCCAATCCTTGACGAAGGATATTGCTCCGAGAAGAGCTCCAATATCCGACTAGGGAGATAATTAAGTCTTTCCAATAAAAACCCTTACTGGCTTCGAGCGAGGTATATAGGTAATCACTCTTATTAGGAAACTCTACTAGCTCGGTTACCGAGAGTTGGTCTTGAAAGGATTGAGAGAGTATGCCATTACTCCACATCCTCCTGTACGAAAGTTTACTATTGAGGAAGAGTATATGATCGACAAGTTTGTAACCTACGTTCGCTGACGTATAGCACGTATGGGTATCGAAAATCTTGGAAGCATACCGATTAAGCACTCTGTAGTTCTGTAGGATATAGCCTTTGTATAGGTTGTCGAGCCCTGGTGTGGAGCTTGATAAAGCAGCCAATATATCCCATTGGAGGTTCCTAGACTTATTAGTTACGCTTATGCTAGGCAGTAACTTAAATGTTTGATGAATCGTATTTTCTGGTTTTTGCGCTCTATAATCTACACGGGCATACCTATAAGAAAGTGGTAGCCGAAGGGCGACACTCAAATTTCTTCTCAGGTACTTCAGTTCAATACCTAGTGAAGCATCGAAGATCAGAAACGACATATCATTACTCCACTTTGGCTCAAGCAGTCGCTCAGAACTATTTCTCAAAATATCTGAGAATAGTGTTTCGTTATTTATCCTCACATTGAGCGTAGGGTCTATATTAATTGAACCCAAGGATAGTATCGAAAGTGTTTTTGCCTGAAGTGCAGACAAGAAAGCACTACGCCTAATTGTTTGGGTCGTAGAGGTGTATGGTGCACCTCCATTAATTAGCTCTGGATATAATCCTGGATGTAAATAAAGGTTGTGTGGTTGGGTGCGGAAAGCGTTGTCGAACTGGAGCGCAAAGCCTTTATTCTCCTTATTCTTGATCCCCCACTGGATAGAGTTGAATAGAGCTAAAGACTTACCACTGAGTCTTTGCTTGAAAACCTCCTTATTGATAGACTCCCCTCTATTATCGAGCCAGTCCGCTATAAATGTTGTTTCGTTCCCCAAAAAGGAGTTATCCCGATTTAGAGTATACGAAATGCCTCCCTGTAGAGTATTCTTTTTCAAGTGGGCAAATAACTCTTCCTCAATTACTGTTGCCTCCGAATTAGGGATATCATAGGTAGACGATGCATAGCTATGTCGGTTTTCCGTGCGATTAGTAAACTGAAGATTTAGAGTAAGTTCCGCGGTATTCTTTAGCTTAAATAGTTGGTTCGAGCCCAGAGAATGAGCTTCAGGGTCTATATATCTATCCCTCTTAATGGGAGGACTTGCGGGTATGGCGATATCCGTTAGAGCGAGGCTTTCTATCTCATTCAGCCCTTTTAGATCTGTAGCGTCTTCAGAAGAAATATCCATAGCATTACTACTCTTTACTGTAGTAATATTTTGATTAGCTCTATTAAAAAGCATCCCTACAAGCTCTCCTTTCCATAGCAGCTTATTATCAATACCCGCCCCGAGTAGCGCTTGTAGTGAAAATACATTCTTAGCCCCTTCCCTTAGCTTGAGGTTAATGGCTGCATCCGGAGTTACTTCTATCCCATCCATCATCTTGATAGGTTGGTAATTCTCGAGCACTTGCACAACCGAAATATCTTCTGCCCGAAGGTTCTTGGTAGCGATACCATAGCGCCCTTTGAGTAAGTCCATGTTTTCTATATACAGCTTATTTATCTCGCGCCCCATATAACTAATAGAGCCGCTTTCGGATACCGTCAGTCCCGGAAGTTTCTTTATCACATCTCCGATTGAGATATCATTAGTCCCCGTAAAGCTAGATACGAGGTAGTTGATTGTATCCCTTTGTTGCCACACTTTATTAGCCTCTACGACCACTTCACTAATCTGCATCAGATTATATTCTGCAGTGAAGTTTACTATTTGGCTTTTGTTCTCTACTTGTTGGCTCTGGGGTTTAATCTCCAACCCAGAGATGGTCACAGATAGTTGAGGAAGAGAAGCCGCAGACACCGCTACGCTATAATAACCCTCTTGGGAGGTGTTCCCAAAAGCAAGTACAGTACTATCGCTTGGGTTCTGTATCAGGATAGTGACATTTACCAATGGGTCTCCCTTGGTATCCAAGACATGTCCTTTGATTGTTGTTTGACCTAAGGCTCGCCCTACTATTAGGGTGAGTAGCAAGATAACAAAGACTATTCTCCTCATAATGATGTACTGTGGCGATAAAGACAATTCTAGACGGGGTTAGTTACGTTCGATAGGATTGTAGGGTAATGAAAACTTGTTTACCTTCTGATACCTATCATTGACTTTCTCTACCAAATATATCCTAGTGGTCAGTAGATACTGTGTAGTTTTGCTGTAGGCTTTCTCTACGGTCGCTCTTACTTTCTCCCTCGTTGTTGGCACATAGTTCCACTGGTATTGGTTAATTGTCTCTTTTGTCTTGGGCACTACAATCCCTGTGCAGCTCCAGTGGTAGTGTCCCTCCTTATCTTGAATATCCAAGATGAGTCCTGGTAATCCATCAAACTTATAAGGTCCGTCACGGAAAGGCAATTCAGTAGTAAACCAGGCCTCGTAGGTGCGCCCCCTAAAGTCCGTTACTCCTTTCTGGCAGTTATATCCGAGGATAACTTTCTTCTCTCCAGTGAGTCGCCAGTTGAAAGCTGGTTTATTGTCCGCATATCTATAGACATCATCAAAACCAAATAAGCGAAGCGTGACAATATCTTCCTTCTGCCCACCATAAGGCGAATACTTATATACCTCCTCCCCAACGGTAGGGTAAATAAAGGCATTCCGTACCCACACACGTTCGCCACTAGAGACTTCTTCATTAGTCCATAATAAATCTTCTTTGTGCAGAGTTTGGCTATAGCACTTGGAGACTTTCGTCCCAATCTCTAAGGTTAAGATATCCTCGAAAGTCCCCTCCTCGTATTCTGGCGCCAAATTCATGGTTACAGTATAGGTCACGATGAGCTTCGCTTCATCTATTACATCATACGAAGTCGTCAGTTGAAAGTCAGGCGCTATTCCAAGCTCTTGTGCCTTAACCGCCTGACCCTGCCTGAATCCTTGCTGAGCAAATATTTGCAAGGGACAGAGAATAAGCAAGGAGATAAAGAGAATCTGCTTCATATCACTATCTTTTGAGACTGTTGCACAAAAAACTGCGTTAAACACTTGTTTATCTCATTGGTTATCAGTATATTTGTATATGTTTAACAAGGAATAATTACTGATTCCATATGTCTTTCAAGAGTACATCCAACGATAATCCAAGTTTTGTAGAAGTTTTCACAGAGCAGAGACGAGCCAAAGCACGTAATGGCTTCTTAGAGCAAGTTGATATTCTTATTGACTGGCGCCCCATACAGACCTTTATCAATAAAAAGCTCAATAAGAGAGCAGAAGCACAAGGG
>NZ_KB904245.1 GCF_000379925.1 Porphyromonas levii DSM 23370
GAGATGATGCGTATTATTGATGAGTACCATACTGAGCATCCGACCTCTGGAGTTGTGCATATGCGTGATATGCTAAGACTGAGAGGTTACTCAGTGAATGAGAAGCGTGTAAGGCGACTTATGCGTAAGATGGGAATCCTGGTGATCTATCCACAGAGGAGCCTCAGTAAGGGTACTGTGCCGAGCTATATACATCCCTACTTACTTAGAGGGCTTAAGATAGAGCGACCCAATCAGGTATGGTCGACAGATATTTCTTATATCCTTATAGAGAAAGGGTTTATGTACCTCTCTGCAGTTATAGATGTTTATAGTCGTTTTGTGGTGGGTTGGAAGCTCTCCAATACGCTTTCAGCTAATAATTGCACCGACCTTGTAAAGGAGTGTATAGAGCAGTATGGATGCCCCCGAGACATCAACTCAGACCAAGGCGTACAGTATACGAGCAAGAAGTAGTAGAGCTACTAGAGGAGAAAGGAATAAGGATAAGTATGGATGGGAAAGGACGTTGCAAAGACAATATTTGGATAGAACGCTTCTGGAGAAGCAAGATAGGGAAAGTCCCTATTTCGCAATTTATTAGTATCTTTGCTCCGTTTCGATGACACTCAGAGGAGTGTCACCATGCTCCGAAACTCGGAGGACTCGCTGCCGTACGGTGCTCTATCAAGGGTATTAGGCGACGAGTAAAGTGGTACTTAAATAGATATTTATGAGACTAAAGACTATGTTGTTTGGTCTGCTACCCGTGCTCTTACTTTCAGGCAAGAGCTCCACAACGACTCCCGACAAGGGGTTTAATCCTGGAGAGCAGATACCAAGCATTGTAGTGGAAGGGACGGACATCGGCGGTTCTTTAGCAAGCGAGCCAAAGGCGGTGCTGGTGGTATGGTCGGTTGAAGATGCGACCTCTAGAATGGCCAATACATGGGTAATCAATAACCCTGAACTTCGCAGTGCCAATACTCCTATTTATTCCATCTGTATTGATGGTGATGATAAGGATGCCGACTTCTACTCTAAGATCGACGGTAGCAATGCTCCTATTACCCCCATAGGACTGGAGGGAGAGAGCCAGAAGCAAAGAAGCCTAAGGGAATTGGCTTCCCGTGGATCCAACAAAGTGTATTATACCTCGTATGGTATGATCGAAAAGGTAATCACTAGTGATGAACTTTTCAAAAAGATTCAATAATAAAAGGAGCGGCAAGATGGTCTACTATCCATCTCGTCGCTCCTTTTTCTTTTTTCCCCTTGTAGGACTAGCACTACTTCTTAGACTTATTACGCTCATGTGCTGTACGCTGATGCGCTACGGCGTCTTTCTTCTTCCGTGCCCGAACTTCTTGCTCCGTCACTTGGGTCTCATCGCCAAGCATAGCCTGTAGTTCGAAGAGCTGATCTCTATACTGAGCGGCAGAGACAAAGTCGAGCGCCTTGGCAGCTGCCTCCATAGCCTCACGTGTAGATGTTATCTTCTCAGCCAGTGTTTCCTTAGAAAGGTACTCGAAACCCTTCTCCGCAGCGCGCTGCCTATCGGTCTCTACCCGATACTGACGCACCTCCTTAGGCTCAAAGGTTCCACCCTTACTTGGTCCGGTTAGCTCTAGGATAGAAGCACTCTTCTTTATGATCTGCTTGGGCACTATTCCATGTAGCTTATTATAGGCGAGCTGTTTCTCTCGCCTGCGAGCGGTCTCATCTATAGTCAGCTGCATACTTGGGGTGATTCTATTGGCATACATAATCACCATACCATTCACATTACGTGCAGCTCGTCCGGCCGTCTGGGTTAGCGACCTATGATTACGTAGGAAGCCCTCCTTATCTGCGTCTAGTATCGCCACGAGAGACACCTCGGGAAGATCCAATCCTTCACGAAGCAGATTGACGCCCACCAGCACATCAAAGTCGCCCCTCCTAAGTCCCTCCATAATCTCCACCCTTCGGATGGTGACCACCTCGCTATGGATATATTCCGTACGAATACCCTGCTCTGCGAGGTGCTCCGAAAGCTCCTCCGCCATGCGCTTAGTGAGCGTGGTCACCAACGTACGCTCCCCCCGCTCTATACGCAGGTGTATCTCATGCACGAGGTCGTCAATCTGATTCTTCTCGGGGCGCACCTCTATGATAGGGTCGGGTAGACCTGTAGGGCGAATAATCTGCTCTACAATCATGCCGCCACTCTCCTCTAGTTCGAAATCGGCAGGAGTAGCACTCACATAGATGGTACGATCCGTAAGCGCCTGAAACTCGGGGAACTTCAGTGGTCTATTATCTATAGCGGCAGGAAGACGGAAGCCATAGTCTACGAGGTTGGTTTTTCTAAACTTATCCCCCTCGTACATACCCCTCACTTGAGGGATAGTCACGTGGCTCTCGTCTATTACGAGCAAGAAGTCTTTAGGGAAGTAGTCGAGTAGGCAATAGGGTCTTTCGCCTGCAGCACGCCCATCGAAGTAGCGAGAGTAGTTCTCAATACCATTACAATACCCTAGCTCTTGGAGCATCGTCACATCGTTGGTCACCCTTTCGTACAGCCTTGTTGCCTCCTCGGAGCGTCCCATCTTGTGGAAGAGCTCTACCTGCAGCTCCAAGTCCGCCTTTATCATCTGTATGGCCCGCTCCGTCTGCTCCTTGGTGGTCACAAATAAATTGGCAGGATAGATCTGCACCTCATCGAGGGCACTCATCTCCTTCATATCTAGAGGGTTGACACAGCTTATGCGTTCCACCTCATCGCCCCAGAACTCTATTCGGTATGCCATCCCCTCATAGCCCTCCACGGCAGGGAATATATCGAGGGTATCTCCCTGATTACGAAAGGTACCAGGCTTAAACTCCGCTCTATCATGTATGTAGTGGGCGTTGACTAGTTTCCGAAGAAATTCATCGCGCTCTATCTCCTCCCCCACACTGATATCGATACGCTGAGAAGCGTAGTCATGGGGGTTCGCCATACCATAGATACAGCTCACACTAGCAACGACAATGACATCCTTGCGCCCCGAAAGGAGAGAGGCGGTGGTCTTGAGGCGCAGCTTCTCTATCTCGTCATTGATAGACATATCCTTCTCGATATACATATCATTGCTAGGGAGATAGGCTTCGGGCTGGTAGTAGTCGTAGTAACTAACAAAGTACTCTACTGCATTATGGGGGAAGAAGGTCTTAAACTCTCCATAGAGCTGAGCTGCGAGCGTCTTATTATGGCTCAGTACCAGCGTAGGCATCCCTAACTCCTTCACCACATTTGCCACAGTAAAAGTCTTACCCGACCCTGTCACGCCCAATAGGGTCTGCTTGTGCTGCCCAGAACGGATACCCTCCACGAGCTGCTTGATCGCCTCGGGCTGATCGCCCATCGGTGCAAATTTAGAAACTAGTTCAAACTCCTTCATAGACTACAAAGATACTATTTTACTTCGGCTCACGGCTTACTTCTTGTGCCCTAGAAAAAGGAGGTTATGCAGAGCATGCCTGCATAACCTCCTACACTCTATACTTGTGGGTATAAATTATTTCTTATAGAGTGCCTTATTAATCTGCTCCTCAGAGAGCTGCTTAGTACATAGGTACCAGTCGTAGCACTTAAGGTCTGCTTCCTTACCCTGCATACGATCTCTAGCTACACCGCAAGAGCCTGCAGTAGGCTGGATAACCTCAGCACCTGGCTGCCAATCTGCTGGAAGAGCTACACCGAACTCGTCAGCTACCTGAAGACCCTTGAGTACACGTACAATCTCATCGAAGTTACGACCGAGCGCAGCTGGATAGTAGATAATGGTACGGATCTTATCCTGTGGGTCGATGAAGAACACCGCACGGCTTGCCTGAGTGCTATTCTCATTTGGGTGAATCATACCATAGGTCTTAGCAATCTCCATGGTGATATCCTCTACGAGAGGGAACTCTACCTCGATATCCTTCATCCCATTGAACTCTAGGTCCTTGATGCCACGTAGCCAAGCGATGTGACTATAGAGACCGTCGATAGAAAGACCTACAAGCTGAGTATTGAGGTCGGCAAACTCCTGCTGCCTCTTGCCGAAGGTCATAAACTCAGTAGTACATACTGGTGTAAAGTCGGCTGGGTGGCTAAATAGGATCTTCCACTTACCTTGGAAGTCTTCAGGGAAGTTGATCTCGCCCTGAGTAGTTTTTGCATGAAATGATGGTGCCTTATCACCAATCCTTGGCATTGTATAAACCTTCTCCTGTTCCATAATTCTTTCTTTTATAGTAGTTATGTTATTAATTACAGCACAAAGGTATCTCTCTTTATTAGGACTACCAACAGACTGAAGCTATACCATTATAGATAAAAACTATACCCCAACGGCAAGCCCCGTCTACAGCACCTTTTGGAGAGATAGGTAAAAGGTGTATATTTGTATAAATAAAGATAGATATGACACTACAACAACTAGAATACCTCCTTGCGCTATCCCGCACGCGACACTTTGGCAGAGCAGCCGAGGAGTGCGACGTAACGCAGCCCACACTGAGTGCGATGATTTCCAAACTGGAGGACGAACTGGAGGCTAAGCTCTTCGATCGCAAACAAACACCTCTCGGTATCACCCCTATTGGCGAAGCGGTAGTAGCACAAGCCGAAGTGGTTCTACGCGAGTCAGAGAAACTACTCGGCACCGTCCGCGAGTCGCAAGGCTCTCTCACAGGCACCTTTCATATAGGCATCCTACCTACCATAGCACCCTACCTACTCCCTCGCTTCTTTCCTCAGATGATGCGAGAGCACCCCGAGCTGGATATAAGGATAACGGAGATGAAGTCGCCTCGTATCAAAGAAGCGCTTCTCAGAGGTGAAATAGATGCAGGTATCATGGCGGATATCGGGACTACAGATGGGTTTGGGATTACAGCGCTATTCTACGAACAGTATTTTGCCTACGTCTCAGAGCGAGATGAGCTATTCAAGGTAAATAGAATCAAAAGTAGCGACCTTGCAGGTAAATCTTTGTGGTTGCTAGAGGAGGGACACTGTTTCCGTGACCAGCTGGTTCGGTTCTGCCAGATTAAGGAAGCATCAGCAAGCCAAAGAGCTTATCATCTGGGCAGTATAGAGACTTTTATGCGCATGGTAGAAGGAGGGCGAGGAGTTACCTTTATACCCGAATTGGCAATAGACCAGCTCTCCCAAGAGCAAAAGCGCCTAGTGCGTCCCTTCGCTATTCCAGTACCTACCCGAGAGATTATGATGGTCACGCACCCTCACTTTATCCGCACACGCCTTAGGGACTTCTTAGTAGAGAAAATCTGTAAGAGCCTGCCCAAGGAGATGCTCTCCCCTCATCGCCAAAATAGTGTATTGCTAAGGTAGACGCCACTGTTTCTTATTGCAATGCGGGCATACCCCCTTAATAATGAGGGTATAGCCACCTGCCTTGTACCCCTCAGGCAAAAGCAGTTGGCTATAATCCAGCGACAATCCATCGAGGCATATCGTCTCGCCACACACCTCGCACGTGAAGTGTGCGTGGCTGTGCTCGTGCGACTGATTGACCGCATACTTAGCTATTCCACTACCATCCTGTATCTGATGAATCAATCCCACCCCAAGGAATAGCTGTAGGTTGCGAAAGATACTACTCTTATCCACCGTTACCAGCTCCGTCTCTAAGTCGTTCAGACTCATCGCAGTGCTTGCCTCCTCCAAGGCTCTATAGAGGAGATGGCGCACGGGAGTAATACGCACGCCAAAGTGGTCTAGCAATCTTGTTAGTCTCTCCTTATCCATAGCACTCCTCCATTCCTTACACCTTAGACTTATAGGCGAGCGCTCTCAGGGCATTGAGCACCACGAAGAGTGTCACCCCTACATCGGCAATCACCGCAAGAGTTAGCGAAGCAAACCCAACTACCGCCAGTAGCATAACGAGGAACTTAAAGCCGAGGGCAAAGCTAATGTTTTGCACTACAATTTTGTGGGTATAGCGAGAGATATCTATGGCTTGGGGCACCTTCAGGGGGTCATCGCTCTGGATAATCACATCGGCAGCCTCTATCGTGGCATCGCTACCCATGCCGCCCATGGCAATACCCACACTACTCAGCTTCATTACTGGAGCATCATTGAGCCCGTCGCCTACAAAAGCCACCTTATGCTCGGCTAGTAGCTCCGCCACTGCCTCCATCTTATCGTCTGGCAGTAGTCCACCCCTAGCATCGGCAATACCAACCATTCGGGCAGTCTCTACTACGGCTTCCATCTTGTCCCCTGAGAGCATCACGACATGGGTCGTGCCTGCCGCCCTCAGAGCCTCTACCGCCTCGGTACTATTAGGCTTAAGCACATCGGAGAGTACCACCTCCGCAACCAATCGTCCGTCTATGGCAAGCAAGATTACGCTTGCACCCCCTACCCCATGGGTACTGATGTCATGGCGCTCCAGTAGACGGTCACTCCCCACCAGCAATCGTTTGCCCGACGCACTTACCGCCTGTAGCCCTAAGCCAGGCAACTCCTCTACTTGCGCTACCTCTGCTGGCTCTACCCCCTCGGCATATCGCTGAATAGCCATCGCCATTGGGTGCGTACTCCGAGCCTCTAGGGCGAGGAGATAACCTAGTGCCTCTTCGCGTGAGACCCCTTCAAGGAGTCGGAGGTCTTTGACCTCGAAATGTCCCTCGGTGAGTGTACCAGTCTTATCGAAGACTACCGCTTCGACCTTCCTAAGCTCCTCCAGATGAATAGCCCCCTTCACCAATAGACCGTGCTGGCTCATAGCTCCTAGCCCACAGACATAACTAAGCGGCACACTAATCACCAAGGCACAAGGGCAAGAGACAACCAAAAAGACCAATCCCCGATAGAGCCATTCCTGGAATTCGTAAGCCGAACCTAGTACAAGCCAAGGCAATAATACCACGAGCACCGCTAAGGCAAACACAATGGGAGTATACACCTTTGCAAATCGGCGGACGAAACGCTCAGTCTTGGGCTTATGCTCGGCAGCTTCCTCCGTCATCTTTAGTATCTTAGCTAGGGTACTATCTTCATACGGCTTAAGCACCTCAATATCTATCGGCATACGGCTCACCAAGCTTCCTGCCAAGACTTCCTCCCCCGCTTCTAACTCTACCAGCATACTCTCTCCGGTGAGGGACGATTGATCCAGCACCGCCACCTCACTGAGTAGTCTACCATCCAGCGACACGCGTCTACCAGGTGCCACACGTAGGATATCGCCCACGCAAGCATCTGTAGCAAGTATCTCACGGGTTGAGCTTCCCTCTACGAGCTGTACCATATCGTTTCGGACATCCACAAGCTCGGAGATGTTATGGCGCACCTTACCTACCGCCTTAGCCTCGAGGTACTGACCCAATTGATACAAGAGCATCAGCAAGACAGCTTCATAGTGCTGACCTATGGCAAAAGCCCCGACAGAGGCAACCACCATTAGGGTACACTCATTAAAGTAAGACCGCTCGTGGCGTATCAGGCTCCACCCTTCGAGCACTACCGGAAGCCCTACTGGGAGAAAAGCTATCATTAGAGCAATGCTCTTCAGCCACTCTACCCCCCACCACTCGAAGAAATACGACACCAGCGCAGTCAATAGCAAGATAGCAACCGAAACGTTGACTCTCCTTAGTCCTTTGGAACTCTCATCATGATTATGGGTAGCTTCAGTGCCACAAGTACTATTACTAGCACAGCCACAAGCACAGCCGCCACTACAGTTTTTATCACTCATAAATCCTCCTATCAATATTATCTTTCCACAAAGATAAGGACACTACCTTGCAACTCATTTGCAACTTACTTGCCACAGAGAACCAACCAGCTAATCTTCCTCCGACTTCCCTAGGACTTCAACCTAGTTCATTGACCCACCGAACCACCACAGGAGCGAAGTAACAATGCTCTAGCTTCATTACCTTCTGCTGAATCTGCTCCGCCGTATCGTGGATAGGGTCTATCACTATACTCGCTTGGAATAAAGTTGTCCCACGGTCATACTCCTTATCTATCACGTGTATAGTGATGCCCGACTCCGTTTCCCCAGCTGCTTTCACAGCCCTATGGACATGCATCCCATGCATCCCCTTACCGCCGTACTTAGGGAGGAGTGCCGGGTGAATATTGACTATCCTCTGAGGATAAGCCTCTAGTAGAAACTCTGGGATTAGTCTCAAGTACCCTGCCAAGACAATGGCATCTATGCCATATTGCTTCAAGAGGGGCAAGAACACGCTAGGGGTGCTTAGTTCCTCACGCGTAAGGCAGTGGCTCGGGATGCCGAGCTTCTTGGCACGCTCCAGTACATAAGCCTCTGGTTGATCACTCACTACGCAAGCTATCTGCACCCCTGCTTGTGGGTGCTCACGTAGATACTCCGCAATTTTCTGCATATTCGATCCACTTCCTGAGGCAAATATCGCTATCTTCTTCATCTCAAATAAAGTTAAATGTGCACACTCATATATTGCCTGTGCATTATTTTTTATATCTTTGCTCCGTAGTTAACAGAGATGTATGCTCAAAGATAGCTACTTTTGTGGATAAGTAATAAGATTGAATATTGATAACTACTAAGTAAGATTAACTATGGCAAATCAAGAAATTGCTGCTAAGGTAAAGGAGATCATCGTAGACAAGCTAAACGTAGATGCTAGTGAGGTTACAGAGGCTGCTAGCTTCACCAACGATCTTGGTGCTGACTCACTTGATACCGTAGAGCTAATCATGGAGTTTGAGAAGGTTTTTGATATCACTATCGAGGACGAGGTATCTCAGAATATCCAGACTGTAGGTGATGCTATCCAGCACATCGAGGAGGCTCTTGCTAGCAAGTAAGCAGTAAGCTTATATAAAAGTGTTCCCTGGGGATAACGCCCTTGGGAGCACTTTTATTCTTAAATAGCAAAGATATTCAGATAACAAGTATACAATTATCATTACAGATATATATGGAGCTTAAGAGAGTAGTAGTGACCGGACTAGGCGCTATCACACCTGTAGGCAACGATGCGCCTACCACCTGGGAAGCACTTAAAGCAGGCAAGAGCGGTGCAGGGACAATCACCCTGCTGAATACCGAGAAACACAAGACACAATTTGCCTGCGAGGTAAAGGACTTCGACCCCAATAAGCATTTCGACCGCAAGGAGGCACGCAAGTATGACCGCTACACCATGTTCGCCCTAGTAAGTGCGGACGAAGCGATCAAGGATTGTGGTATCGATCTAGAGCAAGCCGATAAGAACCGCATAGGAGTTATCTTCACCAGCGGTGTCGGTGGTATGAAGACCTTCGAGGAGGAGGTCATGGGCTACAACGAAGAGCGTGGTCCTCGTTTCAGCCCTTTCTTTGTGCCCAAGATGATTGCCGACATGGCTGCGGGTCAGATCAGCATGGCTTATGGTTTCCATGGTCCTAACTACGCTACAGTATCCGCCTGTGCGTCTAGTACCAATGCCATCATCGATGCGTTCAATCTGATTCGTCTAGGCAAGGCCGATATGATTCTGAGCGGTGGTGCCGAAGCGCCTATCACCATAGCAGGTCTAGGTGGCTTCAATGCCATGAATGCACTCTCTACCCGCAACGATGACCCTCAGGCGGCTTCACGCCCATTCAGTGCTAGTCGTGATGGTTTCGTGATGGGCGAAGGAGGCGTTACCCTAGTGCTTGAGGAGTACGAGCACGCCAAGGCTCGCGGTGCCAAGATCTATGCAGAAATGATTGGTAGCGGTCTATCTGCCGATGCCTACCACCTCACAGCGTCTCACCCAGAAGGGCTAGGCGCAAAGCTGGTGATGCTCAATGCGCTTGATGATGCTGGGCTCAAGGTAGAGGACATAGACTATATTAATGTACACGGTACCTCTACCCCTGTTGGCGATATTAGCGAGGTGAAAGCTATTAAGAGCGTATTTGGTGACCACGCCTACAAGCTCAACATCAGCAGTACCAAGTCTATGACCGGTCACCTCCTAGGAGCAGCTGGAGCCATAGAGGCGATGGCATGCGTGATGGCCATCAAGGACGGTGTGATTCCACCAACTATCAACCATGCCGATGGTGATGAGGATGAAGAAATAGATTATAAGCTCAACTTCACCTTCAATGTAAAGCAAGAGCGTCCTATCAAGGTGGCTCTATCCAACACCTTTGGCTTTGGCGGTCACAACGCTTCTGTAATATTCAAGAAGTACGAAGAATAAGCAACACCTATGGGCATAAGAGCCATACTAACTATAGTTCGGAAAAGGGTGCGCAAGCTCGCCACCCCTTTCCGAAAGAAAGAGGTACTAGAGGGGAATCCCAAAACACTCCGCCACATAGCGTTGGAGAAGATGATGGGCACAGAGATAAGTAATCCTCAGATATACTCTCAGGCTCTTACCCATCGTTCGTACGAAGGTGCTGGAGGTATGCGGAGCAATGAGCGACTAGAGTACCTTGGCGATAGCGTGGTGAGCCTAGCAGTAGGGCATACCCTATATGAGCTCTATCCTGATGAAGCCGAGGGGACACTCACGAGTATCCGCTCCTATCTCGTGAATAGGCAGAATATGAATGCCACTGCAGCAAAGCTCGGACTAGATAAGCTCATCTACGCAGATAGCGGCGTCACACTCAAGGGCGCAGATGTGATGGGCAACACTCTGGAGGCTCTAATAGGTGCCATGTACTTGGATAAAGGGTACGACTTTGCGGCTCAGTTCGTCCGTTCCAACCTGATTGTCTCCAAGAACAATGTACGTGTGGTAGCCAAGAAGGAAGAGGACTACAAGACTGAGCTCATTATCCTGATGCAGAAGGAGAAGGTAGACTACGAGTTTGTACACCTCGATACCAACTTCACCAAGGAGCAGGGCTTTATCCACCGTTGCGAACTAAGAATAAACTTTCCTACCGGGCAGATGTGTACCGTAGGTGTGGGTAATTCTAAGAAGAAAGCACACCAAAACGCATCGAAAGAGGCGCTTCGGCGTATCGAGAAGATAAGAGCGAAGTAATTTCTCTAGATTGTGATAAATAAATTTGGAGGCAGCTATGCGGATGTTGATATTCGTGTAGCTGCTTTGTCTTTATAAGTTCTGTCCTCTCCTGAAATAGTAGACACATTGAGTTAGCAAAATCATGGATAAACAAGTAACAATTAGGTATCGTCAGCCGGGGATTGCGAAGTTTCCGTCGATGGAAACAAAAGTTTCCAAGGTTGGAACGATAAGTTTCCATCGACGGAAATAAAAGTTTCCACGGTTGGAAACCTACCTTTCCAACGACGGAAAATATTTTGGAACGCCTACTCATGGTGGGCGACAAGACTTCTAAAGCAAAAGCAATTTTATTAGTTTTTTCAAGGAATACTCTGTGCGCTCGCAGCCGACACGCTGCGGACGCATTTTAGTTATATCGAAAGGCTAAAACAAAATACATATTATTTTACTCACGATTTTATCTGCATATACGTGCAATTTACTGGATATAATTACTATATTTGCCCGCAGAATGTAATTTTATCCTTTTATATACAGACATGGAGCTACAAGCAACATTACAACAAAAGACTAAGGGCATACTTCAGGAACGAACAGAGCAGTACCGTGTACCGCAAGAGTTTATGGCGAAGGGCATATACCCTTACTTCCGAGAAACCACTAGCAAGCAAGAGCCAGAGGTGACGATGCAGGGGAAGAGGGTATTGATGTTCGGCTCCAATGCCTACACGGGTCTGACCAATCACCCCGAGGTAATCCTAGCTGGGCAGATGGCTATGGAGCTGTACGGCAGTGGCTGTGCGGGCTCTCGCTTCCTCAATGGCACGCTAGACCTTCATAATACTCTGGAGCGTAAGATGGCGGAGTTTATCGGAAAGGATGATGCACTTGTTCTCGCCACTGGCTTTACGGTCAATTCGGGTGTAATCCCTCAGCTCGTGGGGCGCAATGATTATATTCTATATGATAGCCGTGTACATGCTTCTATCATAGACGGTCGCAGGCTCGCCAGTGCGAAGTCTATCCGATTTAAGCACAACGATATGGAAGACCTAGAACGTCAGCTACAGAAGTGTAACCCCGAGGCACTCAAGCTAATCGTGGTGGATGGTGTGTACTCTATGGAGGGCGATCTGGCACCACTCCCCGAGATTGTGGCGCTGAAGTATAAGTACAATGCCACCCTACTCGTAGACGAAGCGCACGGAGTGGGCGTATTCGGGCGCAATGGGCGTGGTATCTGTGACCATTACGGTGTGACCAAGGATGTAGACCTCATCATGGGGACTTTCAGTAAGTCACTTGCCTCTATCGGAGGCTTTGTGACTGCCGATGCTTCGGTCATCAACTATCTTCGCCACACCACACGCACCTATATCTTCTCCGCTTCATCATCTCCTGCGGCTACCGCTTGCGCACTCAAGGCGGTGGAGATACTAGAGCAAGAGCCCGAACGGATAGAGCAACTATGGACGGTGACCAATTATGCCCTCAAGCGCTTCCGCGAAGAAGGCTTCGAGATTGGCGACACGGCTTCACCTATCATCCCTCTCTACGTAAGGGATGTGGACAAAACCTTTGCGGTCACGAAGCTTGCTTTCGATAATGGCGTATTTATCAACCCCGTTATCCCTCCTGCCTGTGCGCCAGAGGATACCCTCGTGCGCTTTGCCCTCATGGCTACGCACTCTATAGAACAAGTAGAGCGGGCAGTGAAGATTCTAAAACTCTGCTTTAAGGAACTAGATATCATCCAATGACACCTCCTCCAAGGCTACTCCTTACAGGCGCCACAGGCTTCATAGGTCGCTACCTACTCCAAGAGCTAAAGGATAGTGGCTATGAAGTGTGGGTGGCTGTGCGGAGCGAGAGTAATCGAAGGGGGCTCGAGAGTGAGTCGATTGTGGAGGTAGACTATGGCTCTACAGCTCAGATGAAGAGCGCTTTTGAGGAGATAGGGGGCTTCGACTATGTGGTGCACAATGCAGGGGTTACGAAGTGCAGCCATCGGAGTACCTTTATGGAGGTCAATTATCGCAATACTACACGTCTGCTTAGGGCACTAGAGGCATTGGCTCAGCGCCCTAAGTGCTTCCTCTACATGAGTAGTATGAGTAGCTTTGCCCCCAATCTCACAGAGCAACCACTCCGAAGCGATAGCCCCCAACAGCCTATCACGGAGTACGGAAGGAGCAAACTGGCAGCGGAGAAGGCCATTGCTGCGTCGGTGATACCACACGTAATCCTCTGCCCTACAGGAGTATATGGCAAAGGAGATCAAGACTATATCCTCTCTATCCAGACGATGAAGAGGGGCTTCAGCTTCGTATCGGGCACTACGCCACAGCTTCTTAGCTTTGTGCATGTACGTGATGTAGCAAGAGCGGTGAGCTTCTTACTCCAGCACCCTGAGAGCTATGGGGAGCGCTACCTCCTCTGCGATGGGAAGGACTATACCGACCAAGACTTCACAGAGATTGTGTCTCAACTCATAGGACGACGGGTGAGAGAGGTGCGTGTGCCGCTCCGATTGGTCAAACGAGCATGTTATATAGGGGATAAGGTCGGAAAGATTATCGGGAAACCCCTTGTGTTTAACCAAGACAAGTATCCGATTCTTGCCCAGCACAATTGGCTTTGCGACATCACTCCCCTCCTATCCCTCGGTTTCCAGCCACAGTATGACCTGAGAAGTGGTATCGCCGAAGCCCTCGACCTCCCCCGAAAAGAGAATCTATAGATAGAATTATTCCTAGAGATAGACTTAGTTATCTCCGGGAATAATTTTTTATTTGTACATGCAAATATATCTATCCCGCTCGGTACAAGAAAATTGAAGCATCCAGAGAAATCACTTCGGAAGTATAGACGACCTCAATGTGGGCTTGAATAAATCACTTATAATGAGTATTTTTGCTTGAAATAGATAATAATTAGTTTGAAAGATATGAGATTGATTCAGGCATTGTTTTTGTCTTTATTTGTGCTGTTGGGTAACACAGGGAGTTGGGCACAGCAGAGCAAAAAGACGAGGGTAGCGTGTATAGGAGACTCTGTCACCGAGGGGATGGGGCTCAAGGATGCCAAGACGGAGAGTTATCCATCGGTGCTTCAGGGATTATTAGGTGATGATTATGAGGTACGCAACTTTGGGCACAGCGGCGCTACACTCCTCAAGAATGGGCACAACCCTTATGTTAAAACTCAGCAATATGCAGATGCAATGGCATTCCCTGCCGATATTGCGGTCATTCACTTGGGACTCAATGACACCGCTCCTCGCAATTTCCCCTTTTACAGAGACCGGTTTAGGCAAGACTATGTCTGGTTGATTGATCAAGTGCGTAGCCTCAATCCCGATGTCGAGATTTATATCTGTAGTATGACCCCAATATTTACAGGGCATCAACGCTATACATCGAGCACTCAGGTGTGGCACAGTCTTTTACAAAAGGAGATTGAGCAGGTGGTGCAGGCGAGGAATGTACACTTTATCGACCTCAATAGGGCATTTGCGCACCGCCCTGATTTGATTACAGACCGCCCAACTTTGCACCCTAATAAGGCCGGTGCAGAGCTCCTAGCTAAGACGGTGTACCGGCACTTGACTGGAGACTTTGGAGGTTTCCGGATCTCTTCCATCTGGGGCAGTGGTATGGTATTGCAGCAGTCCAGTGCGATACAGATGGAGGGGATAGCGAACGCAGGCACTCCTATTACAGTAGAATGGAATGGGCAGAAGCTAAGCACGGTCTCAGGTGAAGACGGTAGGTGGAGCGTCATTATTTTGACGCCTAAGGGTAGCTACAAGAGCTATGAGATGACCATTAAGCATGGCAAAGAGACTACCCGCTTTACGGATATCTTGGTGGGTGAAGTATGGCTCGCCCTCGGGCAAAGTAATATGGAGTGGCACCTTGGTAATATCAATGGCGGGAAGGAGCTCGCAAAGAGTGCTGATGCCCAACGACCGCTACGCCTTTTTCATCTATGGGAATTGGCTCGCACCGATAATGTGGTTTGGAGTGATGAGGTGCTCCAGCGTGCTAACGAATTGGATTTTTACCACGGTAAATGGGGGAAAGATGCTGAGGAGGAGGCATTGTCATTCTCTGGAATAGGTTATGCTTTTGGGAGACAGTTGCAGGAGCAAATCGATGTACCTATAGGTGTAGTGCAATTGGCAGTGGGAGGTAGTCCTCTTCTTTCATGGGTAAGTAGAGAGCGATTGATAGAGGACCCGTTTTTTCACGGATCTTTTGTCAATTGGCGAAGTACTGATTATATGATGCGATGGGCAAGGGAGCGTGCTACGACCAATTTGGGAGAGAAAAGTAAGGATTCTTTCCAAAGGCATAGTTACGATCCCTCTTTCAACTATGAGGCCGGACTCGTCCAGCTAGGTGAGATCCCATTTGCCGGGGCTCTATGGTATCAAGGGGAGAGCGATGCAGAGAATGCCGAGCTATACGCACGTCTCTTTCCACTATTGGTAGAAGACCTCAGGAGGTACCATGGCACATCTCTTCCGATTTACACGGTACAATTGAGTTCTATCGAGCGTACGCCTTGGCCCTGGTTTAGGTGGCATCAGGCTATGTTGGCAAGCGATCCTATAATCCCGGGTGTACACCTCGCCGTGTCGCACGATTATGGTGACCCTAACGACGTACACCCAAAAGAGAAGCTCCCGGTGGCAAATAGGCTTGTTGCCTTGGCATTACAATACAATTACCATAGAAATATTGTAGCAGACAGCCCGATACCATTGGGGATTAATAGAATTGGAGCAGATAAGTGGCGCATTGATTTTGTCCCTTCAAAAGGACGACTCGCCACCACCGACGGGAGTAGCTCAGTGAAAGGGTTGGAAGTCATTACCACTTCAGGAGAGCGCATAGAGGTCTCTGCCATTATCTCTAAAGATCAGCGCAGTCTCGAGGTGACGATTCCTGCTAATTCAGGTGCGACAGACGTAGTCTACGCGTGGGATCCTATAGTGGGACCAGAGTGTAATCTATGCTATGACGGTGCTCAACCTGCAGGCTCCTTCCGTCTTGAATTTAAATAGAGGCTTAGGTAAGCCCCTTATAGCCGCAGTAGATGTGCGTAAGTAAATAGAAAACCCCCATCCGATAGATTATCGGATGGGGGTTCTTTTTGTCTATTCTAGGGTAGACCTGTTGCAATTCGCACGAATGGCAAATATTTAATCATACAAGCATTGCAACTAAACATTATATTTGATAACTTTGTATTGCAAATAAAGATATAAGGAATTTAAGATAAGGTATAATATCATGGATTTTAAGAAAGGTCGTTGGAATAGCGAGATCAATGTGAGGGACTTTGTCCTCCTAAATGTGACCCCTTATGATGGGGATGCATCGTTTCTCTCAGGAGCATCGGAACGGACTAAGCGTATATGGAGGCTATGCCTAGATGCTATCAAGGAGGAGCGTGCCAATAATGGTGTACGTTCTATAGATGCGGAGACAGTCTCTACCATCACATCACACGCTGCTGGCTATATCTCTAAGGAGGATGAATTGATTGTGGGGCTACAGACAGACGAATTGCTACGTCGCTCAATCAAACCATACGGAGGCATCAGTGTTGTACGCAAGGCTTGTGAAGAGAATGGGGTAGAGCTATCTCCTAAGGTGTTGGATATCTTCACTCATTATGCTAAGACACACAATGAGGGAGTATTCGATGCCTATACAGATGAGATTCGCAAGTTTCGTTCGCTCGGGTTCTTGACAGGTCTGCCTGATAACTATGCTCGTGGTCGAGTGATAGGGGACTATCGTAGGCTTGCGCTCTACGGTCTTGATCGCCTCATTGAAGCGAAGGAAGCAGACTTGGCTACGCTTACCAGCCCGATGACAGAAGCTCGTGTGCGGCTACGTGAAGAGGTACGCATGCAGATTAAGGCACTTTATGCGATAAAGGAGCTGGGCAATATCTATGGACTTGACCTTTCTCGCCCGGCAGAGTCGGCTCAGGAGGCAGTGCAGTGGGTGTATATGGCATATCTAGCAGCGGTGAAGGAGCAAGACGGCGCTGCGATGTCATTGGGCAATGTCTCATCTTTCTTGGATATTTATATTGAGTATGATTTACAAAAGGGTAATATCACCGAGGAGTTTGCTCAAGAGTTAATCGACCAGTTTGTGATTAAGCTGAGGATGGTGCGTCATCTCCGCATGAATAGCTACAACGAAATCTTTGCCGGCGATCCCACTTGGGTCACTGAGTCTATTGGAGGTCGCCTGTCGGATGGTCGTCACAAGGTGACTAAGACATCGTTCCGCTTTATCCAGACGCTCTATAACCTCGGCCCAAGTCCCGAGCCCAACATGACTGTCCTCTGGGCGCAAGATCTTCCTCAGGGCTTCAAAGACTTCTGCGCTCAGGCCTCTATCGATACTTCTAGTATCCAGTACGAAAATGATGATCTCATGCGTGGGACTCGTGGTTCTGACGACTATGGCATCGCTTGCTGTGTTTCTTTCCAGGAGATAGGCAAGCAGATCCAATTCTTCGGCGCACGAGCCAATCTTGCCAAGGCGCTTCTGCTCGCTATCAATGGTGGGCGCTGTGAAAATACGGGGAAGGTTGTAATAGACTGTATTCCAGAACTTAAGAGTGACATCTTGGACTTCGAGGAGGTGATGAGCAACTATCGCCTTGTACTTAGAGAAGTGGCAAGAGTGTACAACGATGCGATGAATATCATCCATTACATGCACGATAAGTACTACTACGAAAAAGCACAGATGGCATTTATCGATACCAATCCCGCAATCAATCTCGCTTACGGAGCAGCTGGACTATCGATTGTTGCCGACTCGCTCTCGGCTATCAAGCACGCACAAGTACGTGTAGAGCGCAATGCAGATGGTCTCTCGACAGCCTTTCACACAGAGGGCGAATATCCCTGCTTTGGCAATGATGATGACCGTGTAGATAGTATAGCTACGAATATTGTAGATATTTTCATGGGACAACTTAGAGATCTTCCAATCTATAAGAATGCAGAGCCTACGCTATCTATCCTCACCATTACGTCCAACGTAATGTATGGCAAGAAAACGGGAGCTACCCCCGACGGTCGTAGCGCAGGCGTTGCCTTTGCTCCGGGAGCCAATCCAATGCACGGACGTGACCAGAGAGGTGCGATTGCGTCGCTCTCTTCGGTCTCAAAGATCAATTATGAAAACTCCCTCGATGGAGTGAGCAATACCTTTAGTATCGTACCACACTCTCTTGGTTCTAATGCAGAGGAGCGTGTAGAAAACCTTGTGAGTATGATGGATGGTTACTTCTCTAAAGAAGCGCACCACCTCAACGTAAACGTGCTCAATCGTGCGATGCTCGAAGACGCAATGGAGCACCCGGAGAATTATCCCCAACTCACAATCCGTGTATCGGGCTATGCGGTCAATTTTGTACAGCTCAGCCGTGAACACCAGTTAGAGGTAATCTCCAGAAGCTTCCATGAGCGTATGCGTTGATAACTACAATCATGATTAGAGTACATTCGTACGAATCTATGGGGACATTCGACGGGCCGGGGCTCCGGCTCGTCGTATTTCTCCAAGGATGCAATTTTAAGTGCGCCTTCTGTGCCAATCCGGATACCATAGCTTTTGAAGGGGGTAAGGAGACAGACCCACAGGAGATCCTCGACTTAGCACTGAGCCAGAAGGCGTTCTTTGGTCGGCGTGGGGGGATTACCTTTTCAGGAGGCGAACCGATGCTACAGGCTCGTCAGCTCTTGCCTTTATTCAGGCAACTCAAGGAACACGACATCCACATTGTGGTAGATACCAATGGTTCGTTTCTCAATGATGATGTCAAAGCGCTACTTGAGCACACAGATATGGTGCTACTAGATGTAAAGGCAGTGGACGAGACCAAGCACAGACACCTCACCGAAGCACGCAATATAAATGTTCGTCGAATGGCAGAATACTTGGAGCGGCAGGGTATTCCCATGCGCCTCCGCTGTGTGATGGTGCCGGGCTACAATGATTCTCCAGAGGATATCCGTCTTATTGGAGAGCAGTATAGCGGCTTCACCAATATTGATAGGGTCGAGGTGCTTCCTTATCACACTTTTGGAGTACACAAGTATAAGTCACTAGGTTGGGTATATCGTCTAGAGGGGCTTACGGAGCATGCCCCCGAAGAGGTCGCCCTCCTGATCCAGGAGTTTGAGAAGTATTTCCCCTTAGTCTGGGCTCAATCGTGATGGCTTAGTATCTATATTCAAAGGTCATCAATAGGAGGTGGGCGTCCCTCCAAAGTTTGTTTGCATCTTATAGTCCAGTTGGACATTAAATACCCCTTGCGCCTTCAAGGTTAGAGGGATCAATAGCAATAATAGAGGCAATAATTCTTTTCATAAAGAGCAAAACTTAGGTAAGTACAATAATAATGAATAAAAGTCTAAGAAACGAATGTAAGACATTTTTTGAAACTTCAAAATTTTAAGCGTTCATTGGCTTTTGGAGTGTTGTGATAACTAAAGATATTGCATGACAAAAATAATCATATAATATTTCAATGTTAGGACAACGGAGATGGTACAATACAACAAATCGGGGCTATGCTGAACCATCCAGCATAGCCCCGATTGTTGTATAATATATAGCGTATTACTTTTGGTAAAACTCCTGATTGGTCATATCGATAGCCTTAGGCCTTAGGAATACAATCTGGAGGATAAGTGCCAATAGCACCACACCTGCGAGTACGGCGAAGCCAATGCCAAGGTGTCCCTCTTGTGCCCAAGCACCGAGTACTTGCGTCACTACTGCACCAGCAAGCACGCCCACAAAGTTCATGAAGCCGTATGCCGTGCTCCGCAGACTATCGGGTACAAACTGACAAAGGATAGGCATGTTATTGGCATCGAATAGACCATAGCCAATACCGAAACAAAGTGCTGCACCCACGATAGCCAAGGTAGTACTACCGATACCTACGAGGACTAGAGCGGGAATGGTAAATGCCAATCCTATCGCACTTGTATATACACGCCCACGGAGGTTGCTCATTACCCACTTATCGCTCAGTACGCCACCAATGATGACGCCCACCAGACTGCTTGCCGCAATGGATATGGTACTCATAGGTCCAGCCTGCATCATATCCACGCCCAAATTCTCTGCGAATAGAGTGGGCAACCAGTTGCGCACCGCCCAGCCTGGGAGACTAGGGGCGGCAAACATCACTAGGATAACCCAAAAGGCTGGCGTGCCGAATAGTCGCTTCAGTCCAGTCATCACCGGCACCTTAGCTACCACGACATCCGCAGTTGCCTTCTTTCCACTTACTGTGCGCTTATCCATCAATACAATTGAGAGCAGCACGGCATATGCAACACCGATAACACCGAACCAGTGGAACGTCTCTTGCCAACTGAGATGGTGCGCCACAGTGGCGCCAAAGCCACCCAAGGCTTGTCCTAGATAGAGCCCTATCATGTGGATACCAGTAGCAAGCGAACGAGTCTTGCCCGTATGATACTCCGTGATAAGAGCCAGTCCCGCAGGGATATATAGTGCCTCGCTCACACCCATAATGGCACGAAGCACCAGCATCTGCTCAAAGGTGGTACAGAAACCCATGCCTAGGGTAATCGCACTCCATACCCCTAGGCTCCCTACAATAATCCATTTACGACTAAAACGGTCGGCAAAGCCCCCCGCTACAGGACTAAGGAATGCGTAGATCCAGAGGAATACCGCCATAAGCATACCGAAGTTCTCCATATCCTGGAGCGCTTGGATATCCACAGCGATACTCTCGCGCATAGTAGAGAGTACCTGACGATCTAGGTAGTTGAGTAGCGCTACCATACTCAGTAGCACTACCACCAGCCAAGCATACCACTTACTCTCTTTGATGTGTCTGACGTCTGCCATAGTTTACTTCCTAAGAGTAGTTATCTCATCACACAGGAGCGATGCCTTTACAAGCATACGAGGGATATGGAAAGGACCCTTAAAAATATTTCCCTTGGCAGGCTGAGCCACAGTACCATCACGATGCAGATAGCCGTACCACTCGGGATACTCCTTATCCTTCAAGTGCTTCCAAGCCCAATCATCTACCTTCTGGTACCAGTCTACATACTTCTCATCTCCCGTAAGGATATAGGCATAAAGGGTAGCTATCTGTGCTTCGGTCTGTGGCCACCAGAACTTCATATCCTGCGAATAGTCTTGTGCAGGGAAGCCCTTGCAGTCACGGAAGTTGATGATACCACCATGTACCTCGTCCCAACCCCACTTCCACGCATCATCGAGTATCGTAGTAGAGAAGTCACGCATCTCCTTGGCACAAGAGAGGTTCGGCATTAGGCGACTCGCCTCCATTAGGAACCATGCAGTCTCGATACAGTGACCAGGATTGATAACCCGACCATTGAGGGTATCAATCATCTCTCCCTCAGGAGTTACCATCTCCAGTACGCAATTATACTTAGGCTGATAGAGCTTGTCCTTGATAAGGCGGAAGCTCTCCTCCACTTGCTTAGCTAGGCGCTCATCCTCGGTGACCTGCGAGAGCACCACCGCCACATTGAGCATAATCATCGTAATGCTATGCCCCACCGCCTCTAGCGAAGGTAGATACTTAGGCTCCAGCATTCCAGGAGTAGCCAGCCACTGTTGTACTTTGAAGAATAGATTGAGCGCCTTCTCGGCATAGCTCTTATCACCCGTTGCCTTGGCATATTCAGCCCAAGCGATGATTGCGAAGCTCTCCGAGAACACATACCGACGCTTCCTAAGTGGTGTACCATCGCGCTTCACCTCGAAGTACATACGTCCGTCCTTAGGGTCGAAGCAGTATTGCTCCATAAAGTCGAGTATTTGCTTGCTCGCCTCCAAGTACTCGGGGCGTTGTGCTACATTATTGTAGGCATAGGCGAAGGTAAAAGCAGAGCGCCCTTGGAACCATACCGACTTAGTCTCGTCCATCAAGACGCCATCCCTATCAAGACAGGTAAGCATCCCACCATACTCTCGATCCAGACCGTGCTCCAACCAAAATGGGAGGATACCCTCCGTAAGCTCAGAGCGATAGCGCTGAGCTTGTTTTCCGAAGTCTATCATACGAACTTACTTAACCGCAACGTCGAAGAACTTAATAGCCTCTAGCTCCCTCCTTATTGCCTCCGACTCCACTGGCTCTATCGTACGGAATGGGATGCGGTTAGGACCAAGGTCTAGCCCTAGGAGCTTCATGATATGCTTACCAGCTACAATATTGCCACGGTACTTAGCAATCACGTTGATAACGTCCTGAGCATAGTTCTGATGCTTCACCGCCTCATCGATATTGCCCTTATTCCACTCCTCGATAATGCTCACCAAGCCACGCCCATTGTAGTTGGCAGTTCCGCTGATACCCCCTTGGGCACCACCCATCACGAGACCAGAAAGAATCGTCTCGTCTTGACCATGCAGCATATCGAACTTTCCACCCTCATAGAGCATGCACTGGTTGTACTCATATAGACTCTCGTAGGTGTACTTGATGCCTGCGAAGTTAGGAATCTTACCATCTACATACTTCAGGAAGTCTACCATGCTCAGATAAGCCCCATTGAATACAGGGATATGATAGAAATAGAATGGAAGCTCAGGTGCACCCTCAGCAATCTGAGCACAGTAAGCAGCTAGCTCCTCTACCCTACCTACCTTTGGGAATGGAGGTGCCATAGCTCCAATACCATATACGCCTAGGGCTTGAGCATGCTCCGCAAGCTTGCGGCTACTCTTTACACAAGTAGAACCCACATGCACGATCACCTTGAAATTATCCCACGCCTTAGTAGCATTGTGCCAAGCCTCAGCCAACTGCATGCGCTCCTCATCCGTAAGCATATACCCTTCGCCAGAAGAACCATTGATAAATACCCCTACGAGACCATTCTTCCTAAGTAGCTCTGCGTACTGTGGAATCACACTGACATTTACCTCCTTACCATCAGCGGTAAAAGGGGTAAAGGGAGCCACCAATAGGCCCTTAATCTTTTCAAACTTTGCCATAATCTTTTCTTACTAATATATTGTGTAATTATTCTTCGTACAGTTCATCGCCCTCCACGAGTTCTACCAGAAGCTGGGCTATCTCACGAGCACAAGCCTCGGCAAAGGCTTTTCCCTTCTCGGGGGTTGCCTTCCGTGGATCTCCAATACCCGTATCTTCGGTCACATCCAGCCAGTTACGAGGCGTCCAAGCAATACCTTTTCTCAGCCCCTCCACAGCCCAGCCATGTTGCTTACCCTCACCAGCGCGCTCTAGTTCTACCAATTCAGGGAGATAGTGCATCATCACCGAGGTTTCCAACTCGTGTGCATGCTCTCCGTCCATCTCGAAGTACTCCTTCTCGGGTGCCGCTTTCCACCACTCCGCAGATAGGATCAGGAAGTCGGGATAGTCCACAGCGAGGTCACGAATCATATTCTTGAAGCTATTGCCACCATGACCATTGAGAATCAGAAGTATATTTATACCTTGCTCATCTAGGCTCTCCACGATGTCGCTCAGAATCCCCGCCTGAGTCTCATACCGAGTATGGATACAGAAAGGCAACTCCCTCTGCCCTGGGTTTTGTGCGCCAAAGGGTACAGGGGGCAGCACCATCGTGTGTACATCCTTTTCCCAAGCTAGGCGGGCGGCATCCAGCCCTATCGCCTGCGATAGATAGCAGTCGGTAAGATAAGGCAAGTGGTAGTTGTGGGGTTCGGTAGCCCCCCAAGGCAAAATAGCTATATGGTATTCCTCTTTCCGTACCCGTCCATAATTGGTGGTACTCAAGTCATAATCTTTTATCATAATATCTGTCTCCAAGCATTGAAAGTCCGTACCCCAGGTTTGCGCTCTCCGCCAATCACCGTAGCAGCTTCGGGCGAAACGGCAAGCACAGCACCTGCCGTAGCTAGCGCATTATCTGTCGCCACAATCTCCCAACCATTTGTCTCCGGTATAAAGCGAATAATATGTGGCATAAAGTGGTAATCCTCCTCCTTCATACTCATATAGGCTTTGCCCTCCTCGGCGTACCTATCTAGGAGCGCTTCGTTGCCCTCCTTGGTAGCAATAGCTTTATTGAACCCGCGCATAATAGCAGGCTCAAAGACCTCCCAGTCTACACCACCAACCACATACACCTGCTTTGTGGTTGGTTCCACAGCCACCGTGCTTCCCACGAAGAGGAGCTTACGCCCATTTTCTAAAGTAGGACGCTCCGCTACCAATTCCCACTGAGGGGACTCGGCATGGATGCTGATGCGATAAGCCTTTTCGTGCATATAGGGGGGCTGCTCAAGCCCTACGGCAGGACGGTGACCTCCGAAGATATAGAAATAGCCATCGAGGATAAAGCTCACGCACTGAATACGTGCACCATCGGGCAGCGCAGCAAGCGTATGATGCTCGCCCGTCTTGATATTGACCTGAACCAAACTATCCATTGGCACACCATCAGCCACCCATCCACCGGCTAGATAAAGGCTATCGCCAGAGTAAGCGCCACTACCTTCGAACCAACCAGAGGGCAGCTTAGTATCGAGCAACTTCACACCCTCCGCGGTCACCTCATGAATGGTATCATACGCCTTTGTGCCATCCGAACCACCGACGAAGTAGAGGCGCTTGCCATCACTGCTAGGGATAGAAGTGCCGTAAGCAATAGGAGCGACCAACTCACCTATCCTTCTGGTCTCTCCGTCTCTCAGTCCGTAAACCGAACGGTAATACTTCTTTGTTCCCCCCTCGCTTGGACCTTTATCAGGGAAGTTGCACCCTCCGCCATAAATAGTCCACTCACCCAGAGCACCTCCAAATGCACCCGACACCCCTTTGGTAAAACCAGCCTCTGGATAAAGGCTTGTTTCCGTACTGATCGCCAACTTCTGTAGCATCTTCACCTCTTCTTTCTTATGTTCACACCCACACCCTGCCAGACCTACAATCCATATCGTAATAAGCCCGAGGGCAATAAAGCACCTATTCATAAATAAATTACTAATCTTACCGACCAGACAAATCTACCCAAAATTTCTCATACCGATAGCAAAAATAATAGCCTGAGAGAAGTAGAGAAGAAAAAAATCATACCCGTACCTCGTTGACCTGCCTAGGCAGACCCCACGACCATTTAATATATACTAATCACCACAATTAGTATATATTAAATTACTCATTTAGTATATATTAAACCGGTCAATTAATATATATTAAATGGTCTTGGGGTATAGCGAGAGCGGTCAACGAGTAGGCATGAAAGGTTTTTCGCCCTTACAGTATCCGTCTTTTCCCGAATAGGGTTGACTTTTTTGGGACAATCCTACTATCTACTTGACCTTATGTGCCTGTGGTATCACTGACCTATTGACTCCCATTTCCTAATTTACTTGACTATGCCCACTAAGTGGCTGACTATTTCAGCGCATTACAGGGTATCTTTCCCTAAATCTATTGTCCATTATGGGGCGCTCTAGAATAGCGGTAAGGATTTGGTAACTTTGTTGCCTGTAACTTCACACATATATTATACAGCTATGAATCCTTGGATGACAATTGGTCTACTAGTGATCTCAAATATCTTTATGACCTTCGCTTGGTACGGACACGTCAAGCTGGAGCAAATAAAAGTATTTACCAATGCCACACCTCTCTACCTCATCATATTACTGAGTTGGGGACTAGCGTTATTGGAATACGCTTTCCAGATCCCCGCCAATCGCTACGGCTTTGTGGGCAATGGCGGTGCTTTCTCACTGATGCAGCTCAAAGTGGTTCAGGAGGTTATCTCTATCACGGTGTTCACTATCTTCTCCGTGATCTTTTTTAGAGGCGAACCGCTGCAGTGGAACCATTTCGCGGCATTTGTCTGTCTGATACTGGCCGTCTACTTTGTCTTTAAGTAGTCCGCTCCGTGGCATATAGAGTACAGACTTGATAGGGGTGATGCGTACCACTATTATTCGTATATTTGGGGTATGAAAGGAATAAACATAATTTGGGGCGCAGTAATAGCGCTAATAGGGATAACGACAGCGGAGGCTGGCACTCCGCCAATGATGATGCGGGATAACCAAAAAGCGGATGCCGCTTGGGCTTATGCCGATAGTGCTATGCAGGGGATGAGCGACGAGCAGATGCTGGCTCAGCTGATTATGCCCATGATATGGCCAAAGGAGGATAGCAAATCTATCGCAGCTTGGGATAAACTTGTGGAGAAAGGGTTTGGCGGTGTGCTGTGGCAGAAAGGCGAACCTTCGGCTCAGCTTCGGCTGACCAATCGCATGCGAGAACGTGCCCAGCTACCGATGCTAGTGGCAATGGATGGCGAATGGGGGCTCTCCATGAGACTCTCAGGTACGATCTCATGGCCTAGGAACATGGTGGTGGGTGCTACGGATAACCTGCTGACCATCTTTGAATACGGCAGGGCGACAGCCGAAGAGGCGCGTAGGATGGGTATCCATGTCAATTTTGCACCTGTGGCAGATGTCAATAATAATCCTGCTAATCCTGTCATAGGCACCCGCAGTTTTGGTTCCGACCCTACGAGAGTGGCACGCCAAGTGATGGCGTATGCCCAAGGGCTGGAGAGCCAAGGCGTATTATCGGTGGCGAAGCACTTCCCAGGGCATGGCGATACCAACGTAGACTCCCACAAAGCAGTACCCACCATTAATCACAACCGCTCTAGGCTAGAGCAGGTGGAGCTACTGCCATTTCAGCAATATATCAATAGTGGGCTGGGGGGCATGATGACGGGGCACCTCTCGGTGCCTGCGCTGGACAGCAGCAAACAAGTGGCAAGTGCGAGCCGCTTGATTACCACCGGGCTTTTGCAAGAAGAGCTAGGCTTCGAGGGAATCATCTTTACCGATGGGCTTGCCATGCAGGGGGCCATCGACGCCACTAGTGGCAAGTCCTTGGCTGTAGAGGTATTCAATGCCGGCAATGATATACTCCTAGCTCCTGCCGACCCTTATCGTACCTTGGCAGACCTTAGGCAAGCCCTCAAGGGCAAGAAGATAGAGCGCTCCGAGGTGGTGCGAAAGTGCCGTAAGGTACTCGCTTGGAAGTATCTATTGGGAGCCAATGACCACAGCCCCATCTCGGCAACCAACCTATTGGCAGACCTCAATAACGGCAAGAGCAAAGCGCTACTCGAGACTATTTATGAGGAGAGCATGACCCTCCTAAAGAATAACGGCAACACCCTACCCCTAGGCACCAGAGGTTCGCTTGCACTGCTCCGCTATGGCAATAATGGTACAGGTACTCTATTCTCCGAGCTACAGAGCAAACACGGCGTAAAGGCTTACGACCTTAGCCTTAGTGCTGGAGCAGGAGTACGCAATACCACCTATAAAAACCTTAGGAGTGCCGACCATATTGTGGTGGCAATCACTTCGGACAAGGCAAGACCCGATGCAGGGCTGGTACAATTGGCTCGGGACAAAGAGGTAACCCTAGTCTTTATGACCTCGGCTTATACAGCATTGCACTTCAAGGAGGTGATCGCTTTTGCCAAGGCGGTAGCTATCGGCTACGATGCTAAGGACCCTGCACAGCGTGCTATGGGGAAAGCGCTCAATGGGGTACTACCATTTAGAGGCACCTTGCCTGTAGACCTACCCCCTATATATAAAGTGGGTGCTGGCATTGTTACAGAACCGGCTGTGCTTACGTTTGCTAAGCCAGAGGAGGTAGGGCTGAGTAGCATGATTCTCTCAGGCATAGACAAGATAGCAGAGGAGGGGCTCGCCAAGGGGGCTTACCCTGGCTGCCAAATCCTCGTAGCAAAGGGCGGCAAGGTAGTCTATAGCAAAGCCTTTGGGTATAAGGATGCTCGGAAACAAGAGCCCAATACCACGGCAACACTCTACGACTTGGCCAGTATCACGAAAGCGGCAGTGACCACACCGCTTATCATGATAGCCGAGGATGAGGGTCTACTGAGGACAACCGACAGAATAGGTACCCACTTGAACTATCTCAAGGGGAGTGACAAGGAGGAGGTTCGTATTTCAGACCTCCTTCATCATATAGCCGGTATGCCAGCGGTCATCAACTTCTACCTCTCGCTGATAGACGAGCAGAGCTACGCCTCGCCCCTGATTACATACTCAAGGAAGGAGGGATTCCCGATTCAGATAGCGCGCAAAGCTTGGGCTCGTAGGGGGTGGCGCTTCCTCCCCACGCTAGTACAGGAAACGAAGAGCGACCAGTTCCCCATCCGTATGGCGGAAGGGCTTTTCCTCAGTACCTCAGTGCGGGAGATGATGAGGGGGGAGATACGTGATGCCAACCGCCGAAAAGGTGGCTATAGGTATAGCGATATCGACTTCCTCTTGCTCCAAGACATTCTAGAGGCGAAGTATCAGAAGCCTTTGGATCAGCTATTTTACGAGAAGATAAGTCGCCCACTAGGTGAAGGGCGAATTACCTTCAACCCTCTAGAGCGTTTCGCTCCCGAGGAGATTGCCGAGGGGCAGAAAGACGACTTCCTCCGGCGTCAGACCCTTCGTGGTGATGTAGACGACGAGGCTGCGGCTATGCTCGGTGGCGTGTCGGGTAATGCTGGGCTTTTTAGTAATGCCGAATCGCTATTCCCCGTGGTACAGACCCTACTCGATGGTACTTATGGAAACAAAAGAGTGATGAAGACGCCCACGGTGAAGATGTTTACCAGCGCAAGACACAGCGCATCGCCATATGCTCTGGGGTTCGACAGACATAGAGGCAGAGGCAAGGTGGGGAATGTAGCAGATATTGCACCCCTGAGTACCTTCGGGCACACAGGCTTTACGGGCACTTGCTTCTGGGTAGATCCGGAGCATGAGATCGTCTATATCTTCCTCTCCAATAGGACGGCACCCACCCGTTGGAATACCAAACTCTCTCAGCTGGATATTCGTACCCGCATCCAAGAGACCATTTACAAGGCTCTACAGTAGGGAGCCGGTAGCCATAATAGACCAAGGAGCGACCTCCGTGCGCTGTCAAGTGTGACACTTTTGTCAGACTTAGGCAGGTGGCACGGAGGTTGCTCTTATTGTAACAGAAATAACAACATATATATTAGAATAGAACATGGGAAAGATAATTGGTATAGACTTGGGTACAACGAACTCTGTTGTAGCTGTACTTGAGGGTAACGAACCGGTGGTAATCACCAATAGCGAGGGCAAGCGCACTACTCCTAGTGTGGTAGCCTTTGTACAGGATGGCGAGCGTAAGGTGGGTGATCCTGCAAAGCGCCAAGCCATCACTAATCCAGAGCACACTGTGTACTCTATAAAGAGATTTATGGGCGAGCGCTTCTCTCACGTGGCTGAGGAGGCACACCGTCTACCTTACAAGCTAGTAGCAGGCGAGAATGATACGCCTCGTGTAGATATCGACGGAAGGCTCTACACCCCTCAGGAGATCTCGGCAATGACGCTTCAGAAGATGAAGAAGACAGCTGAGGACTACCTAGGTACTGAGGTAACCGACGCAGTTATCACCGTACCAGCTTACTTTAGCGATGCTCAGAGGCAGGCAACTAAGGAGGCAGGTGAGATTGCTGGGCTCAAGGTGCTACGTATTGTGAATGAGCCTACGGCTGCTGCCCTTGCTTATGGTTTGGACAAGAGCAATAAGGATATGAAGATTGCGGTATTCGACCTCGGCGGTGGTACTTTCGATATCTCTATCCTTGAGCTGGGCGATGGCGTATTTGAGGTACTCTCAACCAACGGTGATACCCACCTCGGTGGTGACGACTTCGACCACGTGATTATCGACTGGCTGGCAGAGGAGTTTAAGAACGATGAGGGACTTGACCTCCGTAAGGATCCTATGGCACTACAGCGCCTAAAGGAAGCTGCTGAGAAGGCAAAGATTGAGCTCTCTAGCTCTACCAGCACAGAGATCAACCTACCTTATATCATGCCGGTAGACGGAGTGCCAAAGCACTTGGTACGCACACTGAGCCGCGCTAAGTTCGAGCAGCTAAGCGATAAGTATATCAATGCTTGCCGTATCCCTGTAGAGCAGGCGCTCAAGGATGCTGGTCTGTCTGCTTCGGATATCGATGAGGTAATCCTCGTAGGTGGTTCTACTCGTATCCCTGCAGTACAGGAGTTGGTAGCTAAGATATTTGGCAAGGAGCCTTCAAAGGGTGTAAACCCAGATGAGGTAGTGGCTCTAGGTGCAGCTATCCAAGGTGGTGTGCTGAGTGGCGATGTAAAGGATGTGCTGCTGCTGGATGTAACTCCGCTCTCTCTTGGTATCGAGACTATGGGCGGCGTGATGACGAAGCTCATCGATGCAAATACCACAATCCCAACCAAGAAGTCACAGACCTTTACCACGGCCACAGATAACCAGCCAAGCGTAGAGATACATGTACTTCAGGGTGAGCGCCCAATGGCGAAGGACAATAAGAGCCTCGGGAAGTTTAACCTCGACGGTATTCCACCAGCCCAGCGCGGTGTGCCACAGATTGAGGTGACTTTCGATATCGATGCCAATGGTATTGTAAACGTTTCGGCTAAGGATAAGGGCACAGGCAAGGAGCAGAAGATCCGTATCGAGGCTTCGAGTGGTCTATCGGACGCTGATATCGAGCGTATGAAGGCGGAGGCACAGGCCAATGCTGAGAGCGATAAGAAGGAGCGCGAGCGTGTGGATAAGATCAATGAAGCCGATAGCGTTATCTTCCAGACCGAGAAGCAGCTCGCTGAGCTTGGCGACAAGTTGCCAGCAGATAAGAAGGGTCAGATTGAGGAAGCACTCAATAAGCTAAAGGATGCCCACAAGGCACAGGATGTAGCGCTTATTGATACTGCACTCAATGGTCTGAATAGCCTAATGCAGCAGATGAGTGCCGAGATGTATGCCCAGACGGGTGGCGATGCAGGACAAGCTGGTCCAGACATGAGCGGTACTAACAATAGCCAAAGCCAAAGCAATAATGGCAATGACGATGTTACCGATGCCGACTTCGAGGAAGTGAAGTAAGGTATAGCACAATAGATAGGAAGGTCTCCTAGAGGTACTACCTCTGGGAGACCTTCCACTTTTGAGGTGCTGCCCTCGTTTTGGATCCCAGCACCTGAAAATGGATTTTGTCACCTCTATGTGTGAGTCTTGAAACTGGTAATTTAATTTGCATGGGTGGAAAAACATTTGTATATTTACATTGTGAGAGTTCTCTAAATTTATAACTTAAAGTTTACTAAATTATGAGACATGGAAAATTAAGTGATAGCGAGATGATGAATCTTTATAATGGTGTTTCTGCTGAAGAGTACTGCCGTGATTTGCGTGATTTAATGGCTGGTGATTATGCCGAAAATGAATGGGACTGATGAGCAATGGAGAAATGCAGAACGTGCATATCAAAGGCATTGTAACCACTAAATTGAATGGCATAGGGGGGTCCTAAGAAACTCCCTATGCGAATTTGTGAGAATACAGATAAAGAAGTCAGGTCTTTAATTAATAAAATTAGGTGTGTTTGGCAAGAACAGCACACATATGTCAACTTAGTATGAAAAGGTTATTGATATTAGTATTTTTCAGCTTGTTCTGTCTAAATTCATTCGCTCAAAAGCTACAAATGGTCGTTCAGTATGACTTAAAGAAGGTTTTGAGTATCTCTAGGGGTGACTATTGGAAGCCACAGACTTTCTTTCTTGAGATAGGACAAGATAGTGTGCAGTTTTTTAGCATGAAGAGCTGGAGTCATAGATATAACAGCACGAACCTAGAGTATAAGGCTAAAAGAGATCAGATGTTTCAACTAGCTTTTGAGAAAATGACCTCTGGACAATCTAGACCTGGAGAATTTGCACAAAGCTTTCCAACAATGGGAGAATATCAAGTAATAACTTACTATCTTAATAACCCATCATTACTCAAGGTATATGATAGGTTGGGTTCTGAATATTTTCAGTATCCTGATTCGGTGAGGTTAGACTGGGAGATAGGCGAGGACATGAAAATAATACTTGATTATGAGTGCTTCAAAGCGACTACTCAATTTCGTGGTCGTCAGTGGATTGCTTGGTTTACACCCGAAGTTCCAGTTCCTCTTGGTCCTTGGAAGTTGAATGGATTACCTGGTCTTATATTGCAAGCTTATGATGCTGAACGGCATTATATTTATGAAGCTAAAGGTCTAGAACAAGGAGGTGAATTTCACGACACCTCCATCTACTATAAAGCACCTATTATGGAGACCACCTTTGAAAAACTCACTAAAAGTGAGGCTAGATTCAATGAAGCAGGAGGTTTTATTGGTCTTTCAATAGGAACACCATCTAATAGCAACAGCTCAAGCCAAGATGACGTGGAAGACTTTCCTAAACCCCGCGAAATCCTTCAGTGATGCACATACAGTTGCTTAAAATATCTAGGGTATTAGATTGGCAAAAATCCAGGGAAAATATACGTTGTCGAAAAATGGGGAGTACTATACGGTCTGGTATATTAGATCTTGAGCCATAAATAGTAAGTTTTCTCTTCTTGAGTTTATGCCTGCATTGCTCGTAAAGCTCCCCTCCTTGTCGCTTGTCCTCTCTAACCCACTTGTATATTGTTTCATGAGAAAGAGCTATCTTTTTCTCCCTCTTAAGCCACCCAGGAACCTGCATAGGGAACCATTGTTCTTCAGATAATCTTCTGATAGCCAATCTCTTTATCCATTCTGGTGTTTTCTTGTTTCTTGCCGATCGAGCGATGTTCTCATTAGCTAAAACCTGTGCATAAACGTGGTTGTAACGCCCCGTCTTAGTCTCATTCCTTTTAAGTTCACGACATACCGTAGAAGGAGACACATTAATGAGCTCTGCAATCTCTTTCTGTTTCATACCCTTTTTTGTAGCATTGGGAGATTGTGTACCTTTACTCAGGGGTTAGGTGTTTGTATTTCATAACTACCAACAAATTTATCTAATCCTGGGGAGATTTCGGTCTCCCCTTTTTATTCTTTGTCGGTACCTAAATCGACCACGCACCATCGTTTGCTGCTAAGCTCCCTAGCGGCCGCCTTCCCTTTGGGGGAGGGAGCGGCCGAGACAACACCTGCTATGCAACCATAAAAATTGCACTTCGATGTTGAATTTAGAATTAAGTAAATTGCACTTGGTGCTTGAACCTATGCTTAAAAACATAGGATGATTATTTTGATATTTGTTTAATTTTAACTACCTTGCATTCGGGAATAGTCCCATTAACATTTTAACACTTATATTATTGCTATGAACAGAGAGACATTAACAACATCTGAAATGATGAACATCTCAGGAGGAGTTTCAAGGGAAGAGTATTGCAAAACTCTTATGAAGATTGTAATGGAAAACGATCTTGATGATGGAGCGATGGAAGGAGCAAGGCATGGCTATGAGAAATTCAATTGTGCTGAGTTTCTCTAATCACTAAAGTTTTAGTCACTAAGAAGTTCAGAGATTAAACTCTGCAACTTCGTTTTAATTGAATGGGGATATCTGTTTTTGAATAACAAGTTATGATTGGTCATAAATATGATATAAAGACCTCATTATAATTCAGAGAAAACAAGATGATAAAAAAAGTATTCTTTGCACTTATGATTTGCTTGAGTATTGTGAATTTATTTGCACAAGAAGGTCATAAATCAATTGGGAAGAGTCAGTATGTAGTAACTTACAAGTTGATATATCAGACAGACACTATCAAAGGCACTACAAAAGATGATCGCTTTATGCTTCAGATTTCCGATAATGAAATGTCAAGATGGGTGAGCGAATATAGTTATCGTATGGATTCTATTTATGCACTTCCCAACGGGAAAAATATTTGGGTAGGGGAGATAGAGTCGGCTTTTGCTAAGAATGGACGACCAGAGGGGAAACGTTCTAAGGAGTATATTTATAAGAATTATCCAGAGACCGGAGATGTGACTGTGACAGATGCTGTGGCTATGCAATGGTATGTCTATAATGATGTTTTACACCCACAGGTGTGGGAGATTCGGGACTCACTTCGGATAATACATGGCTATGAGTGTCATCTTGCAACAGCTGATTTTAGGGGTCGTCGGTGGTACGCATGGTTCACCCCTGAGATCCCAATAGACAATGGACCTTGGAAGTTAGGTGGACTACCTGGGTTTATCTTAGAAGCATACGATCAAAATAAACATTATTACTACACTTTACTTGGCTTTGAGGAAAAAGAAATGAATATGTATTATGCTTTGCCTATCGACCTCTTTGACAAGACGGTTGGAGCTATAGAAAAGACTGATAGAATAAAACTATTACGATCAAAGGCCACAGAAGGCCTCAAAGTTTCTATGCAATTGAGATCTATGGGAATACAAGTAAATGAAAGTCAGCCTAAACCTTACGACTTAAAAGAGAGGGATTATAGATAATGATATGAGTAGGACCATTATTGGTTTGGGCAGTATTGTCGCTGCTAGACTTAGTGGTCTATCTGTGAAGTAGTTTTCGATAGTAACAAACTTTACAGATAATTATAATACTCCCCAAAAACTAGACAACTCAAAAAGTGGTAGATTTGAGAGTTGAGATGGAATTAATTGTCATTTTCCGATGAAAAGAAGAAAAATAGAAGTTTATGGGACGAAGAAGTAAATACAGTTCAAGCTTTAAGGCACAAGTTGCTTTAGCCGGCTTGAGGGGCGATGAGACGATCCAGAGTTTAGCGAAGCGATACGAAGTGAGCCCGAGCAAGATTACAGAATGGATGCGAGAACTTGAGGAGAAAGCAGCACAGGCTTTTGAAAAGCCTTCTGATAGCACCAAAGA
>NZ_KB904246.1 GCF_000379925.1 Porphyromonas levii DSM 23370
CTCTCATTAGAGATCATTGGGCGGTAGAGAATAACTTACACTATTGTCTTGATGTTATTCTCGGTGAAGACCAATCGTTAAAGAGAAAGGACAACGAAGCGAAGAACTGGAATATAATCAACAAGATAGCTCTCTTCTTCCTCGAAAAGCAAAAAGAGAAAACAAAAATTCCAATGAAAAACCTAAGAAAGAGGAACGCAACTATGAAACCTTCTCAGATACTCGAATACAACTATCTATGATAATTCAAATGCGATTGCCCTGGTGGGAGAAGTGAAACAACTAGTAAAAATATGAGAAATACATGAATACAGAAACTCCTATCAGCCCAATACCAGAGGAAGAAATTAGGTGGAACCTACTTCCCGAGCAACTAAGCCATTGTATCATAGCAGACTGTCCTTTGGCAGAAAAGTGCTTGCGCTACCTTAGCTACTACTATTCCCAACCAGATGACTTCGTGCATAGTTATCTCCACCCCAAAAGAAGTTCAATAGGAATAGGAGAGAAGTGCTCCTACTACCTCCCCAATACCCTTTCCCACCTGCCTCTCGGATTCATTAAGGGGCTTGCACATGTCTCCTCTGGAGATGCAGATCGCATCCGCAAAGAGATTATGTCCGAACTCAAACTCAGCAAAACCGTCTACTACAATTGGCGAAAAGGGAGCCAAATCATACCAGAAGAAGCTCGAGATATACTGATTCGCATATTCGAGAAATACAATGTCAAAGCAGATCAGATTTTCGACAATACAGTAGAGCGTTACCCCAGCTATTATTCCAAAGCCATTAACGCTAAAGAATAAAAGCACCTCTTCGGCAGTTCTTGAATTAGATGATATAAGACAAAATAGTACGAGGCGCGACTATCTCCAGGTACTATACATCTTACCCAAAGTCTCTCCCGCGAGGGACTAGAGTTTTTCTCGGGAGGAACTGGAGTCTCTCCCGCGAGGGACTGAAGCCGCTATAGTATCTAGAGGTCAAAACTCTACGATGTCATCTTATTGTCTATCGATCTCTATGGCTCTTAATATTGTTATTTAGCAAGTAATAGAGAAATAAAGGGATAATGTACTGAATAAGTAAGTATTTATACTTAACTTTGCACCGTGAAAGGGAATGGAGAGAAGGGAAACTCTCCTACCGTTTCATGCAACCCGATTTTTAGCTCAAGAACAACTAGAGTATTTTTAACTATGAATGGAAAGACCGTTGTGACAGGTGTGATTGGAGCAGACGCTCATGCTGTAGGCAATAAGATTATTGCTTTTGCACTCACTCAAGCAGGATACAATGTGGTAAATCTTGGTGTAATGGTTTCACAAACCGAGTTTATCAATGCGGCAATTGAGACGAATGCAGATGCAATTCTTGTCTCTTCACTCTATGGGCACGGTGAGATTGACTGCCAAGGGCTTAGAGAGAAATGTGATGAGGCAGGTCTGAAAGGTATACCCCTACTAGCAGGTGGCAATCTTGTAGTAGGGAAGCAGGAATTTACAGACGTAGAGGCTCGCTTCAAGAAGATGGGCTTCGATTGTGTGTACCCACCAAACACTCCTATTGAAACGACTATAGCAGACCTCGATAAGATCTTAGGTCTATAAACGGTTACATATAAATATTGTAACTAGATATGAGGTATCTAACTGCGGACTTTGGAAGTACGTACACCAAAGTGACCGCTATCGACACAGAGAAGTGTGAGATAGTGAGCACTGGAGCAGCCTTCACGACCATCGAAACGGATGTAATGGAGGGGCTTAGCAATGCACTTTCGGAGCTCCACAAGAAACTAGGTGCTCCTTGGGAGTACGATCGTTTTCTCTGTTGTAGTAGCGCTGCAGGAGGACTCAAGATGGTCGCTTCAGGCCTAGTCCCCGAACTCACGGCTAAGGCTGCGCGTACTGCAGCAAGTAGCGCTGGGGCAAAGGTGGTCAAAACCTACTCTTTTGAAATCAGCCGAAAGGAAGCTGAGGAAATTGAGCAGATTGCTCCCGATTTGATTCTATTATGTGGAGGGACCGATGGAGGCAACCGCGAGACGGTAATCAATAATGCACGAACCCTCTCCAAAGTAAAGGGCAATTTTACCATTGTAATGGCAGGCAATAAGAATGCAGCCGATGAGGTAGCCCAGATATTAAAAGATGCGGGTAGGTCATGCGTAGTGACAGACAATGTAATGCCTGACTTTAGCACCCTCAATGTACAACCAGCGAAGGAGTGCATCATGCAGCTATTCATTGATCGTATTATTGAGGCAAAGGGACTAAGCAAAGCCCAGGAAAAGGCACACAATGAGATTATCCCTACCCCATTGGCTGTACTCAACGCTTGTGAACTACTAAGCAAAGGTACGCACAACGTAGAAGGTATTGGAGAATTACTGGCGATAGACCTAGGTGGTGCAACAACGGATGTGTACTCTATAGCTATTGGTGAGCCAACGGCCCCTAATATCGTACAGAGAGGACTCCCCGAGCCCCCTTGTAAGCGAACTGTAGAAGGTGACTTAGGTATGCGCTATAGCCTCACCTCTCTAGCAGATGAAATGGATCTGTTCGAAGCTGGTAAACCTTTGGGATTATCAGACGAAGAACTGAAGGATTGGGTAGCAGCGTGCTCTACTACTCCATCACGTCGTGCTGAAGATGAGCGTGAAGCCAATATGGAGAAGGTGCTTGCCAAAGGTGCTGTATCTATAGCAACAGATAGGCATGTAGGGCATATCAAGTCGGTATACACCCCTATGGGTCAGCTATTCACCATTGATGGCAAAGACCTTTCTAAGGTAGAGAATGTCCTGGGAATAGGTGGGGCGATCATTCACAGCGATGATCCTGCATACGTACTAGGGGGTTCGGTTTTCGATCCAACCAATTACGAGTCAGCTCGACCCAAAGAACCGACCTTCTATATAGACAAATCGTACATTATGGCCTCTATGGGGCTACTCAGTGCTGAACTTCCGGATGTAGCTTTGGAAATCATGAAGAAAGAGCTCAAGAAAGTGAAGCGATAAGAACGCAATAATTAACAACCCACACATTATATGTAATATGGAAATCCGTAACGTCAGAATCAGTGACGCTGAATTTCAGAGAGAGAGAGAAGAGGTACTTAAGCAGTGGCCTACTGGAGCTGGTGTCAACTTCGAGGAGGCCGTAGAGTACCAAAAGGGTATTGCAAAGTCTAAGCGCTTCGATGAGAAGCTACAGAAAGCAGACAAAGAGGGTGTCACCCTTATCCAGCCACGTGCTGGAGTGGCGCTATATGATGAGCATATCAAGCTACTTCAGTTCCTAGAGCGTGAAGGTGAGGCAGACCTACTTCCATCTACTGTGGATAGCTACACTCGTCTTAATAGGTATACTGAAGCTCAGAACGGTATCGAGAAGAGTAAGGAGAGCGGTCGCTCAATGCTGAATGGTTTCCCTATCGTTAACTATGGTGTGGATATATGCCGTACAGTGACTTCAGCACTCAAAAACCCAGTGCAGGTACGTCATGGTACGCCTGACGCCCGTCTACTTACCGAAATTTCTATCGCAGGTGGTTTTACCTCATACGAGGGTGGTGGTATCTCATACAATATCCCCTACTCTAAAGACTACTCACTTGCCAAGACAATTGAGTATTGGCAATACACCGATAGATTGGTCGGCATGTATGCTGAGGCTGGAGTAAATATCAACCGTGAGCCATTTGGACCACTCACAGGTACGCTCATCCCAGCTTGTATCTCCAACTCTGTAGCTATCATTGAGGCACTCCTAGCTGCTACTCAGGGTGTGAAAGACTTAACCGTAGGTTATGGTCAGTGCGGTAACCTTATCCAAGACGTAGCCGCAATCCGCTCACTAAAGAAGCAGACCAATGAGTATCTAGCTAAGTACGGCTATAGCGATGTAAAGGTAACAACTGTATTCCACCAGTGGATGGGTGGTTTCCCTCAGGACGAGGCCAAGGCATTTGGTGTTATCTCTTGGGGGTCTGCAGCTGCAGCACTAGCTAAGGCTACAAAGGTAATAGTGAAGACTCCGCACGAGGCAATGGGAGTACCTACCATGGAAGCCAATGCTGCTGGTTTGCGTGCTACTAAGCAGGTAATCTCTATGCTACGTGATCAGGACTTTACCAGTATCCCTGCCGTGATAGCTGAGTCTGAAATCATCGAGCGCGAGGTCAATCAGATCATGGACAAGGTATTTGAGCTCGGCAAGGGAGACCTTGCACAAGGCGTGATTGCGGCCTTCGAATCGGGAGTCCTTGATATCCCATTCGCACCTAGCAAGTACAATGCTGGTAAGGTGATGCCAGCTCGTGACAATAGTGGTGCTGTACGTATCCTCGATGCGGGTAACCTACCATTTAGCCAAGATATTCTAGACTTCCACCGCAGCAAGCTAGAGGAGCGTGCGAAAGCAGAAAACCGTACCGTAAGCTTCCAAATGGTGATAGATGATGTATATGCTATCAGTAAGGGCTTCCTTGTAGGGCGTAAGCAATAATTGACAATAGAACAAACACACATAATTAAATATAGTTATGAAAATTAAGAAAGTAGTATGTGCCGCTGGAAAGACGGGGTTTTACTTCGATGATCAGCGTGCTATTAAGAGAGGTGCAGTAAGTGATGGTGCTTTCTACTCTGGAGAGACTGTTACGGATGGTTTTACCAGCGTTCGCCAAGCAGGAGAGTCTATCTCTGTACTCTTCATCCTAGAGGATGGACAGGTTGCGCATGGTGACTGTGCAGCAGTACAGTATTCTGGTGCAGGCGGTAGAGACCCTCTATTCCTTGCAAAGAACTTTATCCCAGTAATACTAAAGGAGATTGCTCCTATGTATGAGGGTAAGGATATCACTACTTTCCGCGAGATGGCTGACAAGGTAGACAAGTTTGTCCGCCCAGAAACTGGGAAGCAGTTCCACACCGCTATCCGTTACGGAGTTACTCAGGCTTGCCTAGACGCCGTAGCTAAGAGCCAACATAAGCTAATGGCTCAGGTGATAGCAGCAGAGTACAACACAACTATCTCCGACACAATGGTACCCATCTTTACACAGTCTGGTGACGATAGGTACACCAATGCGGACAAGATGATTATGAAGGAGGCTGAAGTGCTACCACACGCGCTCTTCAATCATGTGGAGCAGAAGACCGGTCTAAAGGGTGAGAAGCTACTCGCTTACGTAGAATGGCTACGCAATCGTATCCTCGAGAAGCGTACTCGCGATAGCTACAATCCTATCTTCCACATTGATGTATACGGCACACTAGGTGTGGTATTCGATAATGACTTCGAGAAGATTGCAGACTACATTGGCACTCTAGCTGAGGCTGCTAAGCCATTCCACCTACGTATTGAAGGTCCAGTAGATGTTGAGGAGAAGTGGGCACAGGTCAAGGCACTACATGAAATCCGTCGCCACATGGATGATAAGGGTATCGATGCTGAGATCGTAGCTGATGAGTGGTGTAATACCCTTGAGGATATCATCGACTTCTCTAAGGACAAGGCAGGCCACATGGCACAGATTAAGACCCCAGACCTTGGTGGTATCAATAACACAATTGAGGCTGTACTCTATTGCAAGCAACACGATATGGGAGCTTACCTAGGTGGTACTTGCAACGAGACCAACCGTTCAGCTGAGATTTGCGCACACATCGCAATGGCTACACAACCAAAGCAAATGCTCGCTAAGCCTGGTATGGGTGTAGACGAGGGCTACATGCTTGTATTTAATGAGATGAGCAGAATCCTTGCACTCAAGGATCTCATCTAAATAAAATAGAGAAAGGAAAGAGAAATGGAAGAGATAAGAGTACTATCCCCTACCGCAATCCTCGGCTATGGCTTCCCTATGGAGTCTTTTGAGGAGGGTATGAAGCGTAACCCACATGTGATAGCAGTGGACGCTGGTTCTACAGACCCAGGTCCTTACTATCTCGGTGCTGGTATCTCCTTTACCGATCGCAACTCGGTCAAGAGAGACCTAGATATCATGATTCCAGCTGCAATCAAGGCTGGTATTCCAGTGATTATCGGTTCGTCGGGAGGCTCAGGTGGTCGTCCTCATGTAGAGATTAATCGTAAGATTATCGAGGAGATTGCTGAAGCTAGAGGTCTTACTTTCAAGTATGCAGAGATTAGCTCAGAGTTTGACAAGGAACTTGTCCGCAAGTACTTTAAGGATGGTAAAATTACGCCACTCGCTCCAGCTCCAGAACTAAAGGAAGAGGATATCGATGAGTCGGTTCGTATCGTAGCCCAGATGGGTGAGGAGCCATTTATCGAGGCGCTCAATAATGGTGCTCAAGTTATCCTTGCTGGACGTGCCTACGACCCTACCGTCTTCTCAGCACTAGCTATCTCTAAGGGCTATCCTAAGGGGCTTGCTATCCACATGGGTAAGATTTTGGAGTGCGCTGCTATCGCAGCACTTCCTGGTAGTGGTAGCGACTGTATGTTTGGCTACCTCCGTCACGATCATTTCGAGCTAGAGACCCTTTCTCCAGCACGTAAGTGTACTACCCTATCTATCGCAGCGCATACACTGTATGAGAAATCTAACCCATACATCCTTCCTGGACCTGGAGGACAACTCAACCTACACAATACTACCTTTGAGCAGATTGCAGACAATAGGGTACGTGTTGCTGGTACGGTGTTTGAACCAACCGATGGTTACTTTGTAAAGCTAGAGGGCGTTCGTCGTGTAGGTTATCGTACCATCGCATGTGCAGGTGTTACCGACCCAATCTTTATTAGCAAGGTAGATGAGATTACAGAGGCCGTTCGTGCCCGCGTAGACAACAACTTCAAGGACTACGGCATGAGTGACTACTTCCTAGACTTTAAGGTCTACGGCAAGGGTGGTGTTATGGCAATGTTCCCTGGTGTGACTACTGATACAGGTAATGAACTATTGATTATCATCGAGGCAGTAGGTGCTACACAGCAGGAAGCAGATACGATTTGTAGCTTTGCACGCAGTACCATGCTTCACTTCGGTTACGAGGGACGTATTTCTACAGCAGGAAACCTCGCATTCCCATTCTCACCATCTGATGCACACATGGGTGAGGTATTCGAGTTCAACGTGTACCACCTGATGAAGGTAGAGAGCCCTACAGAGCTCTTCCCAATCACCTATCGTCAGTTTACCAATGGTCAGGCAAAGTAAAGAAAGGAGTATAGAGATATGAAAACATATAAGCTAGTCGATATGGCATCTGTGATCAGAAGCAAGAACTCTGGTCCTTATGAACTTACATTCGACATTATCTTCAAGACATTTGACGATTACAACTTCTTTAAGGAGCATAAGCCAATTGATGCTGCCACTGTAGCTAGGCTCTATGGTATCCCTGAGGAGAATGTGCTTCACGTCATCTATTTTGACCCTGCAAAGGCTGTCAAGGCTACGATTAAGCGCCCAATCCCAAGTGGTGCACTCGGAGAGACTGATGTCTATGGTGCTCAGCAGCATGCACCACTAATGAGTTTTACTTTCGATGCATAGTCAAATCGGAGCAAAACCTAAGAGATTCCAGGAGCTCTGGGTCTCTACCCAATATTATGCCCCCCGTGGGAAGGAGAGACTCCTTTCCCTCGGGGAGCAATTGGCTCATCAACACCTCAGCTTTACCGATAGGCTAATTGGCTTTATCGGAGATGCTGGCAGTGGTAAGAGTTCTCTTATCAAAGGTATTTTCCCTGGTCTAGAGCTAGCCAATGATGATGACCTACTTGATCCACGCAAGATAATGCAGGTGCGCCAAGGCATGGATAATCTGCGCGAGGCATCGACCTACCACATAGATATGCGTTTCCAGTCTGCCTTCACCCAAATGTATGAGATTGTCGATTTTGTACAGGAAGCACTGGAGAAAGGCAAGCGTGTAGTGGTAGAGCACTTTAACCTGCTCAATCAAGCTCTTGGCAGAAATGCCGATCTGCTATTTGCGATAGGCGAGGAGATTATCGTGACTCGCCCATCCATATTTGGGCCTCAGCCACAGACCTTGTATGATATTGTGCACGAATCACTTCGGTACCGTAAGATGGCGCACTCGGCAGAAGAAGTGACAGCGTATGCCTTAGAGGGGCTTTTTGGTATAGATATGTCGGAATACTACAGTGCCGACGTACCTAAAGGCTTCGTGCTGAAGTTTAATGATAATCCTCAGCTCAACAAAGAGGATTTGGATAAACTTGAGCGCAGAATACAAGAATTGATTCTAGAGGATATCCCTATTGATTATTTCGATGATCATCATATCAAGATAGGGGATGAAATCAAGCCTTGCGATGGCCCTCGTATCCATGTACGTTCTACAGGGATGATAGAAAACTTCTCCCTGCATAAAGAGCTAATTTACGACAAGAGATATGATGCCTATTGTCTGGTAGGGCTACTGGATAGCGACCCTAGAAACCATGAGTTACTCCACAATAGAAACTCATTCTATTTTATCAAAAAAATGTATGACATCTAAAGCTATGAGAGAAATAGATGTACACGAGATCACTCAATTGGTCTCAAAACTTTGTATAGATGCCTGCTACTATATGACCCCTGATATACACGCCAAGATGACCTCTCAACTTAGCATAGAGAAGTCGCCCCTTGGCAGGGATATCTTAGGAACTCTCTTAGAGAATAGTGAGATAGCACGCACCCAACAGAAGCCACTTTGTCAGGATACTGGGATGACCGTGGTATTCGTCAAACTAGGGCAGGATGTCCATATCACAGGAGGACTTCTTGAGGATGCTATCAATGCAGGTGTCCGTGAAGGCTACGAGAAAGGGTACCTGCGTAAGTCGGTAGTCAATGATCCTATCCTTCGTGAAAACACCAAGGACAATACCCCTGCTGTTATTCACTACAACATTGTCCCTGGCGATAAGATTGAGATAGAAGTCTCTCCAAAAGGCTTTGGTAGCGAGAACAAGAGTCAGCTCAAGATGCTTACTCCTAGCCAAGGTGTAGAGGGCGTCAAAGACTATGTAGTGCAAGTCGTCTCAGAAGCTGGTGCTAACCCTTGCCCACCTATTATTGTAGGTGTAGGAATAGGTGGCACGATGGAGAGGTGCGCTTACTATGCCAAGGAAGCTCTCCTTCGTCCAGTAGGTGAGCATAATCCTGCGCCACATCTCCGTGAAATAGAGGAAGAACTATTGGAGCGTATCAATAAACTCGGAATCGGACCAGCTGGTTTCGGTGGTAATACTACTGCGTTAGCAGTAAATGTAGTAGCAGGCGCAACACACATTGCAGGTCTTCCTGTAGCAGTGAATATAGGTTGTCACGCTACACGCCATGCTCATGGTATCATCTAAATAGATAGTATAAATTGATAGTCATGGAAAAAAGAATAATTACACCGCCACTAACTAATGAAGTAATTCGCACACTTCACGCTGGCGACATGGTCTATATTACTGGTATTATCTATACCGCCCGCGATGCTGCGCACCTCCGGTTGGTACAGATGCTAGAACGAGGCGAGGAGATGCCATTTGACTTTGAAGGACAGATAGTCTATTATGCTGGGCCTGCTCCTGCAAAGCCAGGAGAGCCTATCGGCTCAGTTGGTCCCACCACAGCAGGACGAATGGATCTCTATTCCCCCACCCTCATGAAGAAGGGGCTAAAGGCTATGATTGGTAAGGGGCTTCGCTGCAAAGAGGTAATTGATACCCTAAAAAGCGAGACTGGGGTCTACTTCGCAGCAATAGGCGGAGCCGCAGCGCTCATGGGGCAGAGGGTGAAAGAAGCAGAGGTGATAGCCTTTGACGACTTAGGACCAGAGGCCATACGTCGTCTGAGGGTAGAAGAATTACCCGTAATCGTAGCGATTGACCATGAGGGTAATAATGCTTACGAAAGAGGACGCCTCGAATTTGAGGAGTAATGAAACTCCCCTAGTTTAGCCACAACTAGCTAAAAATAGGTATAACTTATTGGAGAAAAGGAGAACTTGCTAAGTGGAAATAGCAGGTTGAGCAACATCTATCCCCAAAAGTAGGTATACTTTGGAGAATATTGGTATATTTGCATCCGAACGAGAGTAACAATGAGTATCCATTTAAGACACTAAAAGATTAGAATTATGGCACACATTATCCAAGACACTTGCATCGCATGCGGTACATGTATGGACGAATGCCCAACTGAGTCAATCTCTGAGGGTAGCATCTATGTAATCAACCCAGATACCTGCATTGATTGCGGTAACTGCGCTGAGGTTTGCCCTACTGACTCTATCAAGGCAGAATAACTTAGGGACTAAGCAATTGAATAGAGCCGAACTAGATTCACTTCTAGCTCGGCTCTATTATTATGTATGGGGTATCCTATTTTCGTCTACTCGCGGAATAGGGCTCTAAATGCCTCAGTGACTTGAGTTACCGGGACGAGTTTAATCGCAATCTTGTCTAATTCTAACCCATGAAGATTATCAGATGGCAGTACCATCGCCTTAAAGCCAATCTTCTCTGCCTCGCTAATTCTCTGCGCAATGCGGGATACAGCACGTATCTCTCCACTTAAACCCACTTCCCCTGTCACACAAATCTCACGAGAAATAGGAACATCAAGATTACTTGATAGCACCGCGGTTAGTATTGCAAGGTCTAAAGCTGGGTCCTGAATAGTAAGTCCACCAGCGATATTCAGGAAGACATCCTTCTGAATTAGCTTAAATCCAGCTCGCTTCTCTAGCACTGCCAACAGCATATTGGTGCGTCGAGCATCAATGCCAGTAGACGAACGCTGGGGCGTACCATAAACGGCAGAACTGACAAGCGCTTGTACTTCTACCAATAAGGGGCGGATACCCTCCATTGTTACCCCAACACAGCTACCAGAGAGATCTGAATTTCCTCCAGTCAGCAGCATCTCAGAAGGATTGGTCACCTGCCTAAGCCCACTGCCCTTCATCTCATAAAGCCCTATCTCTGCCGTATTTCCAAAACGGTTTTTAATAGCCCTAAGGATACGGTATTGGTGGTTCTGATCGCCCTCAAAACGAATGACCGTATCTACTAAGTGCTCCAAGACCTTAGGGCCGGCAATGCTTCCCTCCTTGGTAATATGCCCTACTAGTATTATGGGTATTTCATATTCTTTGGAGAAAGTAAGCAGAGCCGCAGTACACTCCCTCACCTGAGAAAGTGAGCCAGCGGAAGATTCACTCTTGGTTGTTTGGACGGTCTGAATAGAGTCGATTACAAGGAGGTCGGGCATTACATCTAGAGTTGTCTCCATAATCGTCTCCAACTGTGTTTCACTATATAGCAAACAGTGGTTCACAGCATCGGCATCTGTGAGCCGTTCGGCTCTTAACCTTATCTGCCCTACACTCTCCTCTCCACTAACGTAAAGCGTTTTGAGTTCAGGGTTGCGCACAACGCTCTGAAGGATTAGAGTACTCTTTCCTATTCCTGGTTCGCCACCGATGAGGACTAAAGAGCCTTTGACTAACCCTCCACCCAAGACTCTATTGAGCTCACCATCCTTTAGATCCATTCGAGTAGCTGTATCTCCAGCCACTTCACTGAGAGGAATGGGGGCTTTATCCAAGAGCTTCACATCCTTTCGGATGCGAAGCCCTGGTTCATCAGCCTTTACTCGGTACTCCTTAAGAGTATTCCATGCGCCGCAAGCAGGACACTTCCCTGCCCACTTAGGGAAGTCAGAGCCGCAGTCGGTACAGAGCCAAACAAGCTTATCCTTAGCCACTATTAGTAGGCTCTCTCTAGTGGTTGGGTGGTACAACGGAGGAGACCACCCAGCTTACTTACCTCACGGTATGGTACAGGGATAGTCTGAATACCACGGCGGTTAAACCAACCTTGTAGGCGAGTGAATGTGCTATCAATAATTACCTTATCTGGTGCGATGCTAAAGATATTAGGATTCATCTCATACATCTCCTGACGGCTAATGATAGCAGTATTCTCAGGACCAAAGAGCGAGAGGATATATTCCCAATCCTCTACATGACGGAAAGCACCAGGGAAGAGAATACACTTATCTTTTCCCACTGGCTGGAAGCAGCAGTCTAGGTGCAATACGCCAGTAAATGGGTCAGTATCGTGCTTGATTAATTCGATTGGGATGATATCTTTCTTTGGAAATAAGTCCTTAAGAAAGCCGATAGCATACTTATTGGTGCGTGCCATCTTATACTTACTATAGTTAGGGCTCAGATAGGTTCCGAGGAAAATCTTATCGTGGAATAGGATAACATCTCCGCCCTCGATGTGCACATGCTCCGGTGGCGTAATGATATTACTCTTGTCCATCTCCTCATAGATTCCATCGTAAGCTCTCATTTCAGCCTCTCTATCGGGAATAATATTGGCGCGGATGAGCTTATCCTCGATAACAAAAGCCACATCGCGTGCGAAAATCTGATTGACCCCTGGGAGCTCTTGAGGACGAAGCACCTCTATTCCTTCCTCCTTAAGTGCGGTAGCCAAACCCTCAACCTCGCTATCCAGAGAGGCATCTGAAGGATAATTCCCTGCAATAATAGTGCTGTAACTCTTGGCATCGTACGCCTCATCAAGTCTTGGCACAGGTCCTGGTGTAGAACCAAGTCCTACTATTACACTTTTGAGGGTTCCTGTCTCGTCCTTTACGTTAAGTCGTCTCATATTTACTTGTTACAGATAAATTTAATGTACTCTTTACAGTTCTCTGCCAACCTCTCCTCGTATCCAGGGCTACCAGCGCCATAGAATGCGAAGTAGTCACCTCCTACAGCTTGCACAAAGCCCGCCGATCCTCCGACAAACGACAAGTAAGAGGCTAAAGAAGTTCCGCTAAACGCCACTTCAGGGGCACCACAAGAAGTCGCAGCCTCGATGATTATGCCCTTAAGAGCATGTGGGCAATCACCCCAAGCCCAACCTTCAGCCCAGACAGTGTCCATCCACAGCTTCATGATAGCTGGTGGCATATACCAATACAAAGGAAACTGCAGCACAATTCTATCGTACTGCTCCAAGAGTGCTTGCTCCTTTTCCAAATCAAATGTTCCGTCCTCCTTTAGGGCTTTGTCAAGGCGATGTACCTTCAAGCCTTCTCCCTCATAAGGGCGAAGAGCCTCCACCCACTTACGATTTACGATAGAGGTAGATAGGTCGGGATGACCGACTATCACTATTGTCTTCATTACTTACTTTCTATTAGGTTAGCTTTCTTCCACAAACTTACCCACAATAACCGAGATTATTGGTATCTTGGAGGCAGAAGAGGAGGGCATTTTTGTTATAGAGCATATTATTATGGAGAAAAAAGAGAAGAACAACAGCGCAGAGGGCTTTAGGAAAGAGTACTTCCTCAGCACAGCATCTCCCCATAGTATATGGAACCAAATATCTACTGGCATAGGACTTTCGGCATGGTTTGCTCCTCGTGTAGATATCACAAGGAACACTATTCATATATTTTGGGACGAGGTCGGAGACGATAGAGTGGCGACCATTCACAAGCAAGAGAAAGACAAGCTCATAGAGTGGAGGTGGAATGACGACCCCGAAAGCTACATCCGTATGGAGATTGTGACCACAGAAATCTCTCCAAGTGCCTCGTTATTGGTTACCGATTACGACAAGGGTTTAGACATCGAATCCTTGGAGCAGATATGGGCGGGACACGAAGAACGACTGTATGCTAGTCTAGGTATCTACTAGAAGAGGACGAGGGTTAAAAGTCAATACCTCTTCGGTTTGGCACGCCCTTTTGGTAGTAGTGCTTCACCTCCCTCATCTCTGTAACCAGATCAGCAATACCTATTAGTTCACTGGGGGCATACCTTCCAGTGATGATAACTTCGTGTTTGTCTGTCCTATGCTTGAGTGCTTCCAAGACTTCATCAATGGTTAGGAGCTTCAAATAGAGTGCTATATTGAGTTCATCCATCACTACTACGTCGTAAATACCCGATTGGAGTACCCCAACGCACCTCTCTAGCCCCTCCTTAGCTCTGCTATAATCCTCCCCTGTTGGCTCCCTATCCAGAAGACAGCTTGCGCCCCATTGCTCAATCTTAATAGCTTCGGGGAAATACTCCTCTAGAAAACACTCGCTGTACTTCATGTCCTTCACGAACTGAGCTACGAATACCTTCTTGCCAGCGCCGAGGGCTCTTACCGCTAGACCAAAGGCTGCAGTGCTCTTGCCCTTACCATTTCCCGTGTAGACGTGTATCATAGGGGATTATTATTAAGGTAAACTGCCCACAAAGCAAATAGCCCTAGGGCAATAACCAAGAAGATAAGCACCCTCCACAGCTTACGTCTGTCCCCCTTTCGCTCCGCCTCCATCTGCTCTTCCAACGCTTCAGGGCTATCGTTTTGGCTAGGTATCACCCCAGCATCCTCCAGCACCTTCAGTGCTTCCTCCACCTCTTCCTCCCTAACCATTAGCGAAACGCCCACCGAGAGACCTGGTATGATATTCGTATTCTCGTTCTCTACGCGTACGAAGAACCCCCTATCGCTCAGAAGTGAATGCGCCACGTGGATATAATTAGCATCACTTGAGTTGAGTACCTCTACCAGTCCTCCTCTATTCCATAACTTATCCATAGTTCTCTGCTATCATTTTTCCTAATTCCATTCCTTGGGTTATCCTATTTGCCATCCCTATTCCCCCAATCATCCCTCCCGCTAGGTGCAGCCCGGGATAAGCCATTTCTATCCTCTTGATATCATTGTGGCGAGCATCTGTTGCCAAATCATACTGAGGAATAGCCTTGGGATAGCGCTCAATATGCACCATATCGGGCTGAATACCACGAGGTATCTTCATCATAAGGTAGAGCTCTTCGAGTCCCAACCTCATCAATTGCTCCTCCGAATTATCGACAAACATCTCCCTATTCCTTAACCCTCCCATGAATACCGTAAAGAGGGCGCCATCCGAATACTCCGTCCTACCCCTAAAGCACGAGCTAGGAAAGAGGATGCCAAGGACGTCCCTTTTCTCCCGACTCGGCACCAGTGCACCAAAAGCGGCACGAGGGATATGGGGCAAATGCTTAAAGCCAACACTCACTTCTGCCACAGGAGCATAGGGCAACGTCGCAATATTGGTAAAATACCCTTGCCACTCATTTGGGAAAAGGGAGGGCAAAATATCGGCGCGCACCGTGGTAACTACATGTTGGCTTACCAGACTGTGCCGCTCCCCATGAGCATCTACAAAAGAAGTGACCCAAGACTTCCCCTGTTCTTCTATCATAATCTCTCTTACCCCAAGCTCAATCCGCCCCGTACGTACCACCTTTTGTGCCACTGACGCAATCAGATGCTCCAGACCACCAACTGCCGAAAATATCTTTTTCGTGGCCTTCCGCTCCCTATCGCTCTTCGGTTCTCGTGCTTTCCTTAGCGCTCCTCCTATAAAACTCCCATACTTTTGCTCCAGATTATAGAGCTTTGGCAGAGCCAAACGGGTGACCAACTGATACGGATCCCCTGCATATATTCCGCCGATAAAAGGGTCTATCGTGTAGTCTACGATGCTTTTCCCCAAGCGACGTTCTGCCAGTTCGCCCACCGTCTCATTAGGATTAGTCCCCTTTCGCCTAAAGGGTTCAAGCGGCATCCCTAGCTTGTCTCTCCAAGAATAGAGAGGGGTAGTCAGACCACCCCATAGCCCACTGGGAATAGGATAGAAACGGTTCCCCTTCCAAATCCACCTGCTATTGGCTGCACTATCGGCCACTTCCAGTTCTGCATCTGGAGCTGCGTATTCAAAAAGCTCTGCCACTTCCGGAGTAGAAATAGTGCCAGTATTTGGTCCGACCTCATAGACAAAGCCATTTTCCCTAAGTGTTCGCACCTGACCACCTACCCTATCGCTCCGCTCAAGCAGCACAAAAGGGAGACCCTCCATGTCCAATTGCGCTGCAAGGGACAAGCCCGTAAGCCCACCACCTATGATAACTACAGGAATCTCCTTGTCTATTTTTCTATCCTCCATAACCATTACCTAAAAAAAAACGATAGGCAAACCTACCAAATTTTCCTACAAAATAGGGGGCGTCAGGTAGCCATCAAAAATAAGAGGAGCGATTGCCCTCTCGGCAATCGCTCCCAAATAGTCCTTAGATGTTGTCGTCCGAAGTCCCTCCACCGCCTTCATTTGGCTTAGTGGAGGGCTTCTTAGAACCCTTCTTGGCTGGTGCTTCCACACGCTCATAGCTTACTCCTGTGAGGTTAAAGTACTTGCGTGAGGGAGAAAGACGTACGACTGGCTTGGTGATATGGATGTTGGGATTGAATTCATCCACACCCTTTTCCACGAGTTTGCTCTGGAAAGAGGGCTTAAGTACACCCAAGTCGCCATACTCCACGATGTCGCCATTCTCCACATGCATCTTAGCAATCTCAGCCGCGAGGCGAAGTACTGCTTCCACCTCGGCACCAGTAAAGGTAGTGGCACGCGCCACTTCATCACAAAAATTACGATGGTCAATGCGTTTACGCCCAGTAGGACTTGCCTGAATAACAGTCTTACCTGCCATCTTTCCGATTGTTGCTTTACGCTCTGATAGCGTATAAGCCAAAGGTCTATTTGCCATAATATTTTAAAAACGGCTCCACTGTGGTTAGCTTGTTGGGAGGTAGGGAGCCTGTACCCTCCCAATGCTTTTTAAACCCTTGGTACAAAGGTAATAAAAAAGGTCATGGGTTCCAAACAAAACCCTCGACCTTTTCAAACAAAACCCTCGACCTTTTCAAACAAAACCCTCGACCTTTTCGAACAAAACCCTCGACCTTTTCGAACAAAACCCTCGACCTTTTCGAACAAAACCCTCGACCTTTTTTTCGTCTATGGTAAACCAATAGGAAAAAGCATCTCTGATTTCTTCTCTTTCGACCTTCCAATAGTCTTTGCTACAAGGGGGCGCTCTGGTTACTGCACGAGCTTCTCTACAATGTGATAGGCTTGGGTAACCGTGGTAATGCCTTTGACGGAGATAGACCGTCGCCCTTGCTCTTCTTTGAACCGAAGCTCCCTACCCCACGCAGTAGCATTGGCTAAGATGCGGCTAAAGACAGCACTTCGGTAGTAACTGCTATTGAGGTCGGAGACCAAATACAGCTTGAGCAAGCCCTGCTTCTGTACTACTCGCTCGATACCCGAACGCTTTCCGAGCAACCTAAGCTCGACCACCTTGAGGAGCTCCTCAGCCTCCTGAGGGAGTGCGCCAAAGCGATCTTCGAGCCTCAGACGGTAGGCCTGAATGTCTAGGCTTGTAGAGAGACGCTCCAACTCCCGATATAGCGTGATGCGCTCATTATCACCCGGCACATATAGCTGAGGGAAATAGGCTTCGGCATCGGTCTCTACCACAGTCTCGTACACGAAGTCTCGGGGCTGAGGGGCGTCGCCCTGCAGGGTATTGAGCTCTTCTGCGAACTCGGAATCTTTGAGCTCCATCACCGCTTCCTCTAGAATGCGCTTATAGGTCTCAAACCCGAGGTCGGCAATGAAGCCACTCTGTTCGCTTCCTAGGAGGTTCCCAGCACCACGAATATCCAGGTCTTGCATGGCAATATGGATGCCCGAACCAAGTTCGGAGAAGGAGGTGATGCTCTGCATACGTCGCTTGGCATTGGGGGTAAGCTCCTCTATCGGAGGGGTTAGGAGCAAGCAATAGGCTTTGCGATCGCTTCGCCCTACCCGACCTCTGAGCTGGTGCAGGTCACTAAGCCCAAACCTATGGGCGTCGTTGATAATGATGGTATTGGCGTTGCCTACGTCTATTCCGTTCTCCACAATAGTGGTAGCGAGGAGCAAATCTGTCTCATGATGGACAAAACCGAGGAGCACTTTCTCCAGCTCCTTTGCCGACATCTGTCCATGCCCTATAGCTATTCTTATCCCTGGCACTGCCTTGGCAATATCTCGGGCAATGTCATTCATATTGTGGATACGGTTGTGGATGAAGTACACCTGACCCCCTCGAGCCAATTCGGCATTGATAGCCTCGGCAAGCACATCTATATCGTAGAGCAAATGCTCTGTTCGGATAGGGTAACGATTGGGCGGAGGGGTGAGAATATTGGAGAGATCGCGCGCACCCATCAGTGAGAACTGAAGGGTACGTGGGATAGGTGTGGCGGTCATGGTAAGGGTATCGATATGGGCACGTAGCTCGCGGAGGCGCTCTTTGATCGCGACACCAAACTTTTGCTCCTCATCTATAATCAGCAACCCTAGGTCTTTGTACTCTACACCCTTGCCCGTTATCGTATGAGTGCCCACCACAATATCAATTTTTCCCTCCCTGAGCCCCTCCAATACCTCTTTGCGCTCCTTGGCACTCCTCGCCTGACTGAGGTAATCGACCCGAACCGGGAACGCCTTTAGTCGCTTGCTGAAGGTACGAAAGTGCTGATAAGCCAGTACCGTAGTGGGGACTAAGACTGCCACTTGCTTGCCATCTGTGGCAGCTTTGAAGGCAGCTCGGATGGCAATCTCTGTCTTACCAAAGCCCACATCCCCGCATATCAATCGGTCCATAGGTATGGGGCGCTCCATATCTGCTTTGACCTCTTTGGTCGCTTGCTCTTGGTCTGGAGTGTCTTCGTACATGAATGAGGCCTCGAGCTCTTTCTGCAAGTAGCTATCTTTGGAGAAGGCAAAGCCCTCTATCCTCAATCTTTCGGCATAAAGCTTAATGAGGTTGCGCGCAATATCCTTGACCTTTTTCTTGGTGCGCTCCTTGAGGTTGTCCCAAGCAGAACCTCCTAGCTTGCTCAGTCGTGGGGGCTCTTCGTTGTCTTTGCTCTTGTATTTGGAGATATGATGCAGAGAGTGGATGGAGACATAGACCGAGTCACCGCCCTGAAAGTTGAGCCGCACGGTCTCTTTCTGCTTGCCATTCTGCGCAATCGTAAATAGTCCGCCGAAGGTAGCGATGCCATAATTATGGTGCACCACGTAGTCTCCATATTCGAAGCTCTGTATGTCTTTGAGCGTCATCACCGCTCTCGACTTACGAATCTTATCGCTCTTGAGCTTAAAATTATGGTAGCGCTCGAAGATAGAGTGGTCGGTAAAGAGCGCTATCTTCAGTGTGTCATCGATAAAACCACTGTGTAGTGTGGGGGTAATGGGCTGGAAAACGATGCCCTTAGCCTGCTCTGAGAATATCGACTGTAGCCGCTCTATCTGCCCCTCCTGGTCACTCATGATGATTGTATCGTAGCCTGAGGACTGATACTTGAGTAGGGCTTCGGAGAGGAGGTCGAAGTTTTTGTGGAAGATAGGTTCGGGCAACTGTCCGAAACGGACCACCTTCTCTGCCACCTTGGGATTGGTCAAAAGGCACTGATGCTCGTCGATTTCTGCCAAAAGGCTCGTGGGTTCGACCAGAGAAGCTTGAAGGTCTTGGAGGGTTGGGAACTGGTTGTCCTCGGGATGAATAGGCGCAGTGGTATAGGTCGTCTGAAGGCTATCGGGAAGGAAGGCTGCCTGATCTACATAGATGAGTGTATCCTTTGGTAGCAAACTGATCAGGGAGTGACCGGCTCGCTCTTCGGGTTTGAAGGAGGAGAGAATGGCAATCTCCCCTATTTGCTCTTGGGATAGCTGGCTCTCGGGCTCAAAAAGACGGATACTCTCTAGCTCGTCATCGAAGAAATCGAGACGCGCTGGATACTCCGCAGCAAAGGAATAGATATCGATAATACTACCACGGACGGCGAAATCGCCAGGGGCATAGACGTAATCCTTCTCCTCGAAGCCCATCTCCCAGAGCTTCTCTCGGAGGGCTTTGCGATCCATCTGAGCGCCCACTCTCAGCTCCAATCTACCTGCCTCGTATGCCTCTGCCTCCACAACACCCTCTATCAATGCTTCGGGATAGGTGACAATGACCTTAGGAAGCGCCGCATCACGGATGAGCTCCAAGAGTTCGCTTCGGATAACCTCATTGGCTAGGTCTTTATGACCGTAGCGTATCGCCTTTTTATAGAGAGAGGGGAAGAATGATACCTGTTCATCGCCTAGGAGAACCGCTAGGTCATTCTGCAGATACGCAGCAAGCTCTCCCTCTCGAGCTATTGCAAGAATGGGACGCTGAGCATCGGTCAATGCGTGTAATAAAATAGCTGTAGCGGAGCCTTGCAACCCCTCTACAGCTATACTTCTGGTTCCCTTGGAGAGCGCTTGCTTCAAGGAAGCGAGTGACTTACCCTCTGAAAACCTCTTGACTATCTGATCAATATTCATCCATTATGGGTGCGAATATGGGCAATAGCTACACCTATTACCCATATTGCAACGTCTTTATTCCTCTTCGTCAGCCATATTGTGGAAGACATTCTGAACGTCTTCGTCCTCCTCTAGCTTATCAAGAAGCTTCTCTACATCGGCACGCTGCTCAGGAGTCACCTGCTTGTAGTCCATTGGGACACGTACAAACTCCGAACTAGTGATCTCATATCCCATCTCCTCGAGGTGCGCTTGGAGTGCAGCATTCGAAGCAAAGTCTGCAGAAATCACGAGCTCCCCTTCGTCCTCATCAATCTCTTCTACACCGTAGTCGATAAGCTCAAGGAGCAATTCCTCTAGGTCTGCATCCTCTTTCTTGACCACATGGAAGACGGCTTCATGAGAGAACATGAATTCTACACTACCTGTGGTGCCCATAGAACCACCGGTTTTATTGAAATAACTACGCACATTGGCAACCGTACGAGTATTGTTATCCGTAGCCGTCTCAACGAATATGGCGATGCCATGAGGTGCATAGCCCTCAAAACTCACCTCCTTGTAGTCGGCAGTATCCTTGTCCGTGGCTTTCTTAATAGCACGCTCCACGTTGTCCTTAGGCATGTTTTCCTTCTTAGAGGTCTGAATAAGCACTCTCAGACGTGGATTGGTGTCGGGATCAGGGCCGCCTGCTTTGACCGCCATAGTGATCTCTTTGGATAGTTTGGTAAACACGCGAGCCATATTTCCCCAGCGTGCCAACTTACGAGCTTTACGATATTCAAATGCTCTTCCCATACTTATTACTTGTGTGTGTAAATTATCTTAGTGTAGCACCCAACTGCTTATTGAGCGCTTCGTAAATCTTATTCATCGTCTTCTCTATCACCTTATCGGAGAGCGTCTGCTCGGCATCTTGCAGACCGAACGCCACTGCATACGATTTCTTGCCCTCTGGCAGGTGCTTTGGGTCTTCGTAGACATCAAAGAGGGTCACCGTTTTGAGTAACTTACCTCCTACCTTCCTCGCTGTAGCCTCTACATCCGCAAAGGTAATGCTCTTATCTATCAGCAAAGCGAAGTCACGCTTCACCATAGGGAAGCGTGCAATGCTCTTCATCTTTATGTCCTTTCGGAGGATACGCTCCATGATTGGTCGCCACTCGAGCTCTGCAAAATAGACGGGCACATCTATGTCATGAAGTTTGAGGGTCTCCTGACCCACAAGTCCCCATGTAGCAATCGTTGCCCCACCCTTTAGAGCTATTCGCTCAGCCGCCTCAAAGCCAGTGGTATCATCGGCACGCTCTACGAAGTATTCGCCCTCACTAAGCCCCATACGACGGAGGATATTGAGGACAATAGCCTTCAGCTCGAATACACTAGCACTATACTCAGCGCATGCCCAATGGGTAGGTTCGGCATCGCCAGTCATCCAGATACCCAGGCGATAGCTCTCCTTATACCCCTCAAGGACAGTCTTTTCCCCCTCCTCAGCACGACGGTAGGTATTGCCAAACTCATAGAGTCGCAGACCATGGGCTTGACGATTGAGGTTGTAATTAATGACCTCTAGACCACCATGAAGCAGGGTCATGCGCATGGTAGATAGGTCTTGCGAAAGAGGATTCATCACCTGCACAGCCTTGCCCGAGGCGATTTCCTCCTTATAATAACTTGCGCTGGATAGAGAATTATTGAGAATCTCATTGAAACCTGCACCAGTAAGCTGCTCACTGATACGCTTCTGCATCGCCACACTTATATCTGTAGGCGTCTTGACACTAATCGTACTGCGGAGGTTCTCATCCTCGGGGTACTCATTATAGCCATAGATACGGAGGATATCCTCAATCACATCTATATCACGAGTAACGTCAAAACGGTAGCGTGGCACGAGTAGTTCGAGCTTGCCTGCCTTATTCTCCACCACCTTAATCTCGAGTGCCTCCAGAATCTCTATAGCCTTTGCCTCTGGAATATCTAGCCCGGTCAACTGATGAAGTTTCTCCATTGTGAGCGTTACCTCATAAGGCTTCTGCACCTCAGGATACTCATCGTATATCTTACTCTCGACCTTTCCTCCTGTAAGCTCTGTGATAAGGGCTACTGCTCTCTGCATTGCCTCTGGCAACTGAGCAGGATCTAGACCACGCTCATAGCGGAAAGAGGCATCGGTATTGAACCCATGTCTTCTTGCACTCTTGCGGATATAGGTAGGATGGAACGTAGCTACCTCTAGGAACATATCGGTGGTTCCCATCGTAACCCCCGAGTCTGCACCACCCATTACACCAGCTAGACAAAGTGGTTTGGTCGCATCAGCGATAACAAGATCCTTATCGGTAAGCTTGAGTTCGCTTCCATCAAGAGCAATCAAGCGCTCTCCCTCAGCGGCAAGACGCACGTGGATTTCGTTGTTCTGAATCTTGGATAAATCGAAAGTATGCAGAGGCTGTCCGAGCTCAAATAGCACATAGTTCGCAGCATCTACTACACTATTGATAGAGCGCTGTCCGATGGTCTCGAGAGCATCACGGAGCCACTTTGGGCTCTCTGCCACCTTCATACCCTTAATCACCACACCCATATACCTTGGTGCGGCTACTGGAGCATCGAGAAATAGCGCTATAGGTTCGTCATTCGTAGCCTCCACTTTGGGGCATTCTGGCTTACGGATTGCAGTACTGTAACCATGTGTCTTGAGAAAAGCATACAAGTCTCGTGCTACACCGTAGTGAGAAGTAGCATCGACACGATTAGGGGTAATGTCTACCTCTATTACATAGTCGCTTGTAATACCAAAATATTCGGCAGCAGGCATACCTGGCTTTATGCCCTCCTCAAGCACCATAATTCCAGAGTGGTCACCACTGAGACCTATTTCCTTGGCTGAGCAAATCATGCCTACCGACTCCACACCACGGATCTTACCCTTCTTAATGGTAAAGCTCTCATCACCATCGTAGAGTACTGTCCCTACCGTAGCGACCACAACAGTCTGCCCCGCAGCAATATTAGGAGCACCACAGACAATCTGAAGTGGCTCACCACTGCCGATATCAACGGTGGTGACGTGGAGATGATCAGAATTGGAGTGCTCTACACATGTAAGCACCTTACCTATTACCAGACCTCGCAATCCGCCACGTACGGACTCACGCTCCTCTACGCCACCTACCTCCAAGCCAATAGAGGTAAGCACCTTGCCTACTTCATCGGGAGTTAGATCGAAATCGACATACTTCTTCAACCACGAAAATGATATATTCATATAGTCTCCTATCTATTGATTATCAACCGAAAAGGAGCAAGCCTTACACCTCAGATGTAAGACCCACTCAAAAACTTCTACAAAGGTAACAAAATAAGGCGATATAGCTAAAATGGCTCGTACCCTCTCGCCCTACAATCTAGTCTCGTTTCTTGAGGGTAAAATGTGAATACCAACAGCGTTTCATTTACCAATGCATATCCTTCTTCATAGAATTGAAAATACTCCTTCTTATAAGGGTTACTGTAGTTAGTCGAGGAAACATTACTCTTATCCTCAAACCTCTCAGGCTAAAACATCGCCAACACCTGATGATTAGCCTTGCTATAAATGAGTTGTCGGGAGGCTAGTATTGGAATCATCCCTCAGGGTGTGTACACATTTAGGATTGCAAAAAAGAAGTGTATACAATAACAGGAATAACAAACAAACTGTGTACTACTTTCATGAATACCATAACATTCCATTTCTTTTTCCAATATTGGAAAGGTATCGTTCCCTCCCTGGAAACTTATCTTTCCAACGTTGGAAAGATAAGTTTCCAACGCTGGAAAATCTGGTATCAATACATTGAGACTACAAGTAGATTACCTGCTCTAGCACGACCGTCCTATTAAAAGGCTTGAAAGTATAGGGAACAGAAAGCCCCGCACCGATAGATGACCGATGCGGGACTTTCTGCTCCTATTGTTCGCTCTGTTATTTCAGAATATCTAGGGCGCGACGGAGCGCCTTGATGAATAAGTCTATCTCTTCTTTCGTATTGTAAAGAGCAAAGCTTACTCTAGCTGTACCCTCGATGCCAAGGCTCTTCATAAGTGGCTGTGCGCAGTGGTGACCTGTTCGGATAGCAATCCCTTGCTGATCGAGCAACACTCCCAAATCGTACGGATGGACGCCCTCTACGAGGAAACTAATCACGGCCTCCTTTTGAGGAGCTGTACCATATATCTTTAGTCCTTCTATCTGTAGCATTTGTTCAGTGGCATATCGGAGCAATTCCTCTTCATGTAGTAAGATCTCATCCATGCCGAGTGTCTCTAAGTATTTGATACTAGCAGAGAGCCCGACACTGCCAATGAAATCGGGCGTGCCCGCCTCGTACTTATAGGGAAGTTCATTGTAAGTGGTTTCCTCCCAGCTTACATGCTGGATCATCTCTCCTCCTCCGTGATAAGGTGGCAGCTTATCAAGCCATTCCCTCTTGCCATAGAGAATTCCGATTCCAGTAGGGCCATAAATCTTATGCCCAGAGAAAGCGAGGAAGTCTACATCCAACGCCTGCACATCTATCTTACGGTGCGCAATAGCTTGGGCTGCATCGATAAGTACAGGTATCCCTTTACTATGAGCGAAGGCGACCACCTCCGCCACAGGATTGATCGTACCCATTACATTGGATGCGTAACAGATAGAAACGAGTTTGGTGCGCTCACTCACCATACTTCGGAACGCCTCCATATCCATAACCCCCTCTTGGGTAAAAGGAACTGCCCTAAGCTTGATACCTCTAGATACGCCTTGCAATTGCCAAGGTACAATATTACTGTGGTGCTCCATCCCAGAGACGATGACTTCATCGCCACTTTGCATCTGGCTTGAGCAAAAGATACTCGCTACCATATTGATACCCTCGGTTGTTCCTCTGGTGAATAGCACCTCGGCGGGTTCTCGAGCATTGATGAAGCGAGCAATATGTGCTCTTGCTTCCTCGTGGGCTGCTGTAGCTTGTTGGCTAAGGGTATGTACCCCCCTATGGATATTGGCGTTACGATGTTCGTATGCCTCCCGCTCAGCATCTATCATCTGCCGTGGCTTTTGCGCCGTTGCAGCGTTATCAAAGTAAACCAATGGATACTTGCCTTTTATAGTCGTAGATAATATAGGGAAGTCTGCCCTTACTTTATCAATATTATATGCCATACTTATTTAGAATTTAGTATATGATGCACCATGCCCGCATAGATACCAGCCGTCTCTGTCCTTAGGCGTTCATCGCCAAGGGCAACTGGCTGAAAACCTTTTGCCATAGCTAGAGCTACCTCTTCGGGGGTGAAGTCTCCCTCTGGTCCGATTAGGAAGCTAGTATCAAGCCCCTTTCGGAAAAGCTCCGTGATGTATCGTTTCTCCATCTGCGCTCCACAGTAACCGATAAATCGCCCTTCATAGATGTCGCTTTGGAGATATTCCTTCATAGAACCATACAGACGTAATTCAACGGTAGAGAGCTTCTCGGACTGTTTCATCGCAGATACCATGACGCGCTCCATACGCTCCATATTGACCTTCCGGCGAATGGTGCGATCGGTAATCACAAGTGATAGCCGCTCCAAGCCGACTTCCGTTAGCTTTTCAAGAGCGAGTTCTATCCTTTCAATATTCTTGGTAGGTGCTATTGCTAGCTCGAGCCGTGGGCGTGAGAGCTGTAGCTCATTTATCAACTGTACGCCTTCTAAAGCGGGCTCTTTTACCGACGAACCCACCAATGTAGCACTATAGAGATGCCCTCTGCCGTCAGTGATATAAACTTCATCCCCTGCCTTGAGCCGCAATACTCGGAAGGCATGGTTCGCCTCTTCCTCGCCCAACCTTTGGGTAAGCAGTAGGTCTGGCTCAAAAAAGTAGGGGGGCTCCTCGGTTACTTGTTTATGCTTCTTCATCTTCCTTCATTTTGATAATATCAGTAAACCTTTGTGCCCACTCGTACTTCTCGAGCGCTACCACCTGCTCTCGAAGTTCCTCCAAATCCTTTCGGGAGAGCGATTGTGCGAGCTCCTCATTGGTTAGCTCAGAGATTAAAGCTTCGTTGTCTTCCTCCTGCTTAATCAACATCAGCAGAATCTCTGAGTAGTCGAACTGATCTGGAGCATCAACATCGAGGTATTTCTTCACCGCCTGTAAGGCATTGGCCAACGACTTACGCCTCATCACTCGCTCCTCAGCAAGTATGGGCAGATGCTGGGTGAAAGCAAAGATAACTGCCAAATGCTCAGGGAGCCGATAGTATGCCACCTCGCCAAAGTCAGATAAAGTATGAACCCATGCTTCCGTCTTTCCCGACTCCCCAAGACGAAGTATCACATTGCGCAGATAGATTCCCACGACCGACTGATAGTCCTCTATCGCATCGATATCTAGCTTCACACTGAGCATCGTTGCCTGGATCATCAGTTTATATTGCCCTATCAAAGCTCTGGGAATAGCAATATCCAATTGGTAGCTCTCTTTAGAGCCTACACTCTGGAATACCATATCCATGCCCACTACTTTACCATTCACGCCATAACCTTGGAGTTTCTCAAACTCTAGCGATAGCAATGGTTCATGGGTAATATCATCCCTCCGCTCGAACAATTCTCGGATATCACTCATCTCTATCCTCCAATTCCTTTAGCACCGCAGCCCACTCGTAGTTTTCGTTCTTTATAGCCAACACACGAAGCAGAGAATGCTCCTCTGGAGAGAAGTTGGCAATCGCACGCTTCAAGTCCTCATCCATAGGACTCTCAGGTTTATTTCCCGCTATTATCTCATTACCAATGTCTGCCGGAGAGATACTTTTGCCCCTCTTTTCATTAGGTGCACTAGTGGGCTCTCCCCTATTCACCCTCACTGCTGATGCTGTAGACTCAAGGAGTTTCTGCTCCACAAGTATGGGCAGATTATGGCTCATTGCCGTTAGAATACCATTGGGAAGAGAGACTCTAAAGCTATTCTCTTCCCCATTCTTATCTCTATAGACCAGATAGGGACGAGCACCCGACTTACCCTGATAGATATGTAGTGTCTGAAGCTTTGTTTCGCTCATCAGCTCATAGAAGTTGCTCATCTCGAGAAGGGTGTCATTCATACCCTCATAAAGCTGAGTAAGCTTGGCAAAATAGATAGGAGCCACAGCAGGTGCCACTCCTACAGGATATATCATCTGCTCACCATTAGGCAAACGATATTTATCATCCTCTACGGGGATCAACAGTAGCACCATAGCATCGGGCGAACTCTGCGAGCTCCCAAATCCATCCAACTTCATCGGCACCAGTACACGCCCTTCTTCGCCAGTCTCTTTCATATCATCTCCTCACGTTTTATGAGCTACAAATATAACCATTTCTAGCCATAAAGTGTTCGTAATAGCCGCCTAGTCTCCCGAGATAGCCTTGCCTATAAGCTGGAAGAGGTAGATTATCCCACCCACGAGATTGACAGAAGCGACTGGCTCCATCCGATGAGAAAAGGGGTTATAGTTATAATTTATCCCCACGCTAATAGGACCAGCACCAGGTATATTATATCCTACCCCTCCACCAAAGCCGTATGCGTAAGGTCCGGTAAGCATAGGCATCTGATTGAGATTAGCGAAGAGCTTCTGACGAGCGGCAAACCCCTCTCCGTATGCAAAGACACCGCTTGGGGTGATGTATTGCAGTCGCAAACTGGCATTGAGCGACTGGTGCATGAGATGAGGCTGATAAGCATTTTGCCCTAGAGCTAGCCCAGTACGTAGCTGTGCTTTGAACCGTTCGGAGATATTGAAAGAGGCAGTCACCGATGGTGCCACAAACCGAGAGCCCATCAGCTGCCCAGCTACAACAGAGGGCTCAATACTCATCCAATCATTGACCTTATAACTGGCTCCGATATTGGCTACTAATCCTGGGGTCTGTGCTGGAATAAATGGGAGCTGTGACGGTGCACCAATGATAGAGTTAATAGAAAGATTCGGTGTAATATGAAACTCTTGCGACATCACCTCGCCCAGCGTAGTCTCGAGTGTCCGTGGTACTTCTATCTCCAAGGTAGAGCTGAGCCCACTAATCTGCAACTCCCTATCCAATCGACTACCATCAAAACTGAGTACTCGAGGTATATCAAGCGGCTTCAGTCCCTCTAGTTTGAGTGGCTTTACCAACTTCATGGTTGCTTTCTCTACCCCTGTCTTGGGCGCGATAAGCACGCTCCTATCTATTCTCAACGTATCTGCCAGCGATAGCTCCTGTACCTCTTGAGCCATCGCTGCAACACCAGCACAAAGGGCGATGATAGAAACTGCTATCCTCGTGATAATCATAGTGCACAAAGCTATCTATTTTATCCTATTCTACAAATAAATATCCCCATTTGGATAGTTAAACAATCCAAATGGGGATACCCTTACTCTGTCTTTTTACTTCTTCTTGAAGAGGCGGGTAATCTCTCCTATAAGTAATATTGGAGAGGTAACAACAAGAGTTACTATCCAGTCTTCTACACTCAAGGGCACTACACTAAACATATCGCCTCCAAAGGTAACAATGAGTATCTGCCCTAGTACTATCACAAGTGCGATAGACACAAAGCCACTTGCGCCCTTAAAGTGAAAGGCAGAGCGTCCTGTCTCATAAGCCCGTGCGTTGAACATATTCCAAAACTGCATCCATACAAATAGGGAGAAGAATAGGCTATGCTCGTAGCGGCTCAATTCGGCAAAGTCCTGATTGATCTCTAGACTAAGGAAGTCCGACATACGCGTAACCTCAGCATACTGGAATAGATATAGCAATACGAGGAGTAGTACAAAGAATAAACCGCCTACCCCGAGGATAATGCTCCCCATGTGCTTGTCGATAATAAACGCATTGCGATTACGCGGCTTGCGCTTCATCACCCGCTCCGATGGAGGTAAAGAGGCAAGTGCCATAGCTGCGAAAGTATCCATAATGAGATTGACCCATAGCATCTGCGTAACGGTCAGTGGAGATTGAGTGCCCAAGAATGCACCAGCCAATACAATCAGACAGGCTGCCACATTGACCGTCATCTGGAAAAGGATAAAACGCTGAATATTCTGATACAGCGACCTCCCCCACATTACGGCTCTTCCGATACTTGAGAAGGAGTTATCCACAATAGTGATATCGCTTGCTTCCTTGGCGATAGAGGTTCCATCCCCCATCGAAAGCCCCACATGTGCAGCCTTCAGTGCTGGGGCATCGTTGGTACCATCACCCGTTACCGCCACCACTTGATTATTTCTCTGGAGTGCCTCTACCAGACGACGCTTATCCAATGGACGCGCACGAGACACTACCTTGACCTCCCCTATGCGCTGCTCCAGTTCCTCATCGGTCATCGCCTCTATCTCTGGTCCTGTAATAATCTGCGCATCAGTATCTCCATCAGTCCAAAGATGTATCTGTCGGGCTACCTCTCGAGCGGTAGCAATAGTATCTCCTGTAACGATCTTCACATGGATACCAGCATTGAGACACTCCTCTACTGCCTTAGGCACATCACTCCGAACAGGGTCGGCAATAGCCACGAAACCAAGGAAGGTAAGATCTGTAGCCACGAGCTTGCCATCAACTATACCGACCTCGCCATCCTCTAAGACTTGATAAGCAAAGCCAAGGGTGCGCATAGCCTGAGACTGGTAGCCCAGCAACTGCTCCTCAATATACTCCTTACTTACCCCGCCCTCAGTATGAGCGGAGAGTGCAAAGACAATCTCAGGAGCCCCCTTGACATACACAATGCGTTTGCCAAGGGCTGAGTGAACCTCCGTCACCATATACTTCCGCTCAGTGGAGAATGGAATCTGCTGGATAGTCTCCACCTCTTGGCGCAGCAACTGTGCGTCGACCCCTTGTTGGTACAACCACAAGAGAAGCGCCCCCTCAGTAGGATTGCCAAATACCTTTGGCTCTCCCTCCTTCGTTTCATCTATTGTAGCAGTACTATTGAGTGCTATATTCTCCCTGATTAATAGGCTGGCTTCATCGTCTGCCAACCGCTGATCCACTAGCCCCAAAAACTGTGTACCATGGACACGCATCTGATTTTCGGTAAGCGTACCTGTCTTATCCGTACAGATAACAGTGGTAGCACCCATCGTCTCACATGCATGCATCTTGCGGACAAGGTTATTGGTCTTGAGCATCCTCTGCATACTATACGCTAGGCTGAGGGTGACTGCCATAGGCAATCCTTCTGGCACAGAGACGACAACGACGGTCACAGCAATCATTATGGACTGTAGTAAGGAAGTAACGAAACTAGTCCACTCAAAACTACCCATGCTAGTGAAGTAGATGGTCAACCTCCCGATGAGCACTAGAATTGCGATACTGTACCCTAGTTTGCTAATCAAGCTGCCCAGCCTATCTAGTTGCTCATTGAGCGGAGTACGTATGCTTTGGTCTATCTGTGCTGCCTTAAATACTTTGCCATTCTCTGTCCTATCCCCCACAGCAAATACTTCACACAGTCCGTGCCCCTCCATCACCTTAGTCCCACGCATCACATGATTGACTGGGAAGGTAGTCTCTTTGTCATAGAGCTGAGTATCGGCAAACTTCGGTGCGATAGGTTCACCCGTAAGCGTCGACTCATCGACCATAAGCGACATAGAGTCCAAGAGCGTGGCATCGGCAGGAATCTCATTGCCCGTCTCGACCACTACCAGATCCCCTACTACAATGTCTCGCTTAGGCACCTGAATAGTATGACCATCTCGGATAACTCTAACCGGTTCGTCATCATTAACCTTATTAAGGATAGCAAACTCTTTATCTGCTTTCTGCTCGAAGTAAAAGGATAACCCAGTCGCCAATAAGACTGCTACCACGATACCCAAAGGCTCCAGGAACACATCTGCACCTGCCCCATGCCCTAGTACTTCGTAGAGAGATATGCCTAACGAAAGTACGGCCGCTACCACCAAGATGATAATTGTAGGGTCTTTGAACTTCTCAAAGAACTTCTTCCAAACCGATTCTTTCTCTACAGGAGTGAGCACATTATTACCATGCAATCTTCTGCTCTCCTCTACCTGAGCAGCTGTAAGACCGCTCCAATGCTTTTGTGTCATATATCCTTTGCTTCAACAATTGCGTCATCAAATGAACCGCAAAATTACCCATATTCTACCGAAATACACCGATGGCAGGAAAGGTATATGCTGCCTCTTTCATTGTACTATGCAAAATAATTTGCTGTACTCTCTTACCTCTTCAAGCTTCATATTGGTCGAACGTAAAGTTAGTATACCGAGCAAAAAAAGTCTCTCGCGGGAGGGACTGGAGTTTATATGGCGAGAGACTAGAGTCCCTCCCGGGAGAGACTTTTGCTAATATACCTAGCACATTGTAGTAGAATAGGTATAAAATAGGCCTTCTTTGGGTCGCATTGGTCCGATGATATGATTTGATAACACTCTGTTTTACAAATATTAGCGCAGTGTTCGGTTGCTTTGGTTGAGGGCGAAGCCCGAGGCCGTGGAAACGGTAAGCCCCTAAACCCCCTAAAGGGGGCTTGTACGTCCTGTGAGAAAGGGTACTGGGTTTTAGAGGCGTATACTTTAATAGAAGTTCTATAATAACGTGAGTTCGACCTAAGAAAAGAGACAAAAACCAGAGGTGAATATTTGCTCTAATGGACTAAAATAGAGGTGATTATATTAGGAAAAGTGGCGAATTATTTGTATCTTTATATTGTGATAAACAATAAGNAAACAAACAAAACACCACTTTTATGTTCACAAATATAGTCGAAGTTTTTTGCATTATAGATGATTTCTCCAAAATGTTTGATCAGGCAATGACAGCTCATTCGATCGAAGACGGGCAGGCAAAGAAAAGGAGAAATAGAAAG
>NZ_KB904247.1 GCF_000379925.1 Porphyromonas levii DSM 23370
GAAGCCATTTGCTACAACATCAAAAGAGCTCCCCAGTTATACCTCAATACATTATTGCAAAATGAAGAAGCCTCTATAAGAGGAGCACTTGTTATGAGATAAGTACTAGAAATCCTCTGTAAAAGCTCATATTTAGAGCTTTTACAGAGGAGAATAATCAAAAAACAAGGCGATTTTTCAAGCTAGACAAGACGAAAATCTGAAAAAAGGTCAGTCAAAAACGTCTAAACTCGAATGTGCAACAGTCTCAATATTAGCTTCGAGCGAGAAGCGTACTTACATCAGTCCGATTTAGATTATCTCAACCGTCGTAAGCACTATGCTTGGTGGGGACACCTATAACAGAAGAGCGGCAAGTTACAATCGTAACCTGCCGCTCTTGCTCTGTAGCGAGACCGAGAATTGAACTCGGGACCTCATGATTATGAATCATGCGCTCTAACCATCTGAGCTATCTCGCCATAACCCTTAAGCGATGGCAAAGATACAAAAAATATCCGAACCGCCAAATAAAGGGTTAGATAATTCGCTTGATAAGCCCTTGTAGCACCTTGCCAGGACCATATTCCTCGAATTCTGTAGCGCCATCCTTGCGCATATTGAGTACAGTCTGTGTCCAGCGAACCGGTGCTGTGAGTTGCTTGATTAGGTTTTGCCTAATCTCTTCTGGGTCAGTATGGGGTAGCGCATCTACATTTTGGTAAATAGGGCAGCGTGGTGTATTGAAGCTCGTCTCCTTGATCGCTGCCTCTAGTTCCTCTCGTGCACTTTCCATGAATGGACTGTGGAAGGCACCACTCACATTGAGCGGAAGGGCACGCTTAGCACCAGCCTCCTTGGCGAGGTCTATTACCTTCTCTACACCAGCGATAGAACCTGAAATTACTGCCTGACCAGGAGAGTTGTAATTGGCGAGGATAACGGTCTCGCCTACTACTGAGGCGCATAGCTCCTCTACCTTCTCGTCTGGTAGACCGATGATAGCCGCCATGGTGGAAGGTGCTTTCTCACATGCCTTTTGCATAGCCATTGCGCGCTTATATACGAGCATGAGAGCGTCCTCAAAGGATAGCGATCCGGCTACAGCGAGTGCGGTAAATTCTCCGAGCGAGTGCCCCGCCATCATATCAGCGTTTCTACCCTCCTCGCTTACTATTGCTGAGATGTAAGAATGGAGGAATACAGCTGGCTGAGTTACTTTAGTCTGCTTGAGCTCCTCTTCTGTACCACCAAAGATGATATCGGTAATACGATAACCAAGGATAACATTGGCATGTTCAAAAAGCTGATGGGCTCTCTCGTCCGTGTCGTAAAGGTCTTTGCCCATGCCCACAAACTGGGCACCTTGTCCAGGGAATACTGATGCTTTCATTTTATCTTTCCTATTTATATATATTGCGTAATACTTTATTAAGTGTCTTCTTTGCTTCATACTCTTTGAGGTAGAAGGGCTCCCAGTAAGCTACGTCTAGTCGTTGCCCTTCTTCCAAGAGAGAGAAGGCAGCCTCTGCCATATCTTTTGCCTTTGGGTAGATATTGGGGACAAAGCGACTCCTAGGAAGCAATGAACCCATTAGTGTTTGAGCCTTCTCCGCACCCGAACCGAAGTAGACTAGTTCTCTATCTCCTACAATTTCCTGCAGTGACTTCTGAGTCTCCTCTTCCGTGAGGATAAGTGCAGCTATATCTGTCTCCGCTTCATTATTTACGGTATATAGTGCCGAGTAGACCTCCATACGTCGGGCATCAATCATTGGCATCAAGAGCGCATCAGTAGATGGTGCCTCTGTGGCTTTATAGCTAAGGGCAATGAGGAGCGTAGTAGGGAGTGCAAGTAGTGGTATATTGCGTGACCACGCGAGCCCTTTAGCATACCCTGCAGCTATCCTAAGACCAGTGTAGCTCCCAGGACCTTCGGCTAGGCAGACTGCCGATAGCTCAGCGCCCTCTGGGATCTCAGCCAGTACTTCATTTGCCATTACCGCCAAGCGTGCCGACTGCTTTGTGCGGTCGTTCTCCTCTCGCTCCGCAACCACTCCTCGCTCTTCGCTGGCTAGAGCTACTGAGCAATAGTCGGTAGAGCTATCCAAAAGTAGTATAAACTTATCCTTACTCATTATTTCTTGCTCTTTATGCTGCGTTTCTTAGCCCCTCCATCCTTATCCGTATCGGCGATAATCTTACGAACATCTACCTCGGTGAGCTTGGTGGCATCAGTCCCCTTAGGGATTTTGTAGTTACTCTTTTTGTACTTGATATAAGGACCCCAGCGTCCATTCAGTACCTCAGCTATCTCCTTGCCCTCGCCAAAAGAGGCGATAAACTTATTCTTCTCCTGCTCCACTTTCGCATCTATCAGAGGCTTTGCCTCCTCTAGTGTGATTTCGTAAGCCGACATATCTTTGGGAATGCTGGCGAATAGTTTGCCGAAACGGACATAAGGGCCAAAACGACCAATATTTGCCTCTACCTGTTCTCCTTGGTATTCGCCTAGCTTACGTGGTAGCTTAAAGAGTTTTAGAGCCTGCTCAAGCGTTAGTGTTTCCAGTGAAAGCTCGGCAGGGATAGAAGCGAAGCGAGGCTTTTTTCCTTCCTCATCAACTGCTCCTATCTGTACCATAGGTCCAAATCTCCCTATCTTGGCAAAGACAGGCTCACCACTAGTAGGGTCTTCGCCTAGTTGGCGCTCACCTACACGGTACTCGCTCTTCTCCGCCATCACCGTCTCTACATTATCGTGAAATAGGTTGTAGAAAGTAGCGATGACGCTATTCCACTCCTTTTTCCCTGCTGCTATATTATCGAACTCCTCCTCTACCTTAGCCGTGAAGTTGTAGTCGAGTACCTGTGGGAAGTGCTCCACGAGGAAGTCGGTCACCACAATACCCGTATCCGTAGGGAAGAGTTTATTCTTATCGGCACCATAGACCTCCTTCTTGGTACGTTTAGAGATCTTATTATCTTTGAGTTTAAGTTCTAGATAATCACGTTTTTCGCCATCTGTAGACTTCTTAGTCACATACTCACGCTTTTGGATGGTCTGAATCGTAGGTGCGTAGGTCGATGGTCGTCCTATACCAAGCTCTTCTAGCCGTTTCACGAGAGAGGCCTCGGTATATCGTGCAGGGCGTTGGTTGAACCGCTCACGTGCCTCCACCTCTTCGCATGAGAGCGCATCGCCCTTACTCATCTTGGGTAGAAGTCCTCCCTCCTCTCGCTCTTCGTCGTCGTCACTCCCCTCTAGGTAGACTTTCAGGAAGCCCTCAAACTTTACTACCTCTCCCTTCGCCTCGAAAGTGGTGGTAGTACCGGATAGTATCTCTACCGTGGTATTTTCCATTTCGGCATCGGCCATCTGAGAAGCCAGTGTACGCTTCCTAATCATATCGTATAGGGCACGCTCCTGCTTATTGGTACCAGCACTCTCTACCTCCACATTGGTAGGTCGGATAGCTTCGTGTGCCTCTTGAGCCCCCTTGGTATGTACTTTGTATTGGCGTGCCTTGACAAATTCCTTCCCATATTCGCGCTCCACAAGAGCACAGCTCGTGGCAACGGCATAGTCCGATAGATTGACCGAGTCGGTACGCATATAAGTAATGTGTCCTGCCTCGTATAGGCTCTGCGCCAGACGCATAGTCTGCCCTACAGGATAGCCCATGCGGCGAGAAGCCTCTTGTTGGAGTGTAGAAGTGGTAAAGGGTGCTGCTGGTTTACGCTTAGAGGGCTTTACCTCTATCTTTCCCACCGTGTAATTAGCATCGATAAGAGCCTCTAGGATTGCTCTTACTTCCTCCTCAGTCTCGGGTCGCTGTGCCACCTCTGCCGTGACCTTTTCTCCATTGCTTGTCACAAAGAGCCCACGGATACGGAAACTGCTCTTGCCCTCGAAGCTATTGATCTCACGCTCACGCTCTACGATGATACGAACAGCTACGGACTGTACACGCCCAGCAGATAGCTGAGGTCTAATCTTGCGCCATAGCACGGGGCTAAGCTCGAACCCTACAATCCTATCTAGTACCCTGCGGGCTTGCTGGGCATCTACCATTTGCACGTCTATCGAGCGTGGATTGGCCAATGCTTGTTCTACTGCCGTCTTGGTAATCTCATGGAATACAATTCGGTTCTCCTCCTTCTTATTCAGTCCCAATACCTCTGCCAAGTGCCACGCAATAGCTTCTCCCTCACGGTCTTCATCACTTGCCAGCCACACTTTGTCTGCCTTCTTGGCAGCCGACTTTAGTTCACGAACTACTTTCTCTTTATCCTCCGAAACTTCATACTGGGGCTCGAAGTTATTGTCGAGATCCACTCCCATACCTTTAGTCTTCAAGTCTCGGATGTGACCGTAGCTCGAAAGCACTTGGAAGTCTTTACCTAAAAACTTTCCAATTGTTTTGGATTTTGCTGGGGACTCAACTATCAGGAGGTTACTTGCCATATTGATACTACTCTTCTATCTTTTTCGCTTGAAACTTAAATTCCGTGCAAAAGTACACATTATATATAATAGCGCAAAATAATTGCTCTTCCGCTCCTCCTATACTTAGCTCGGTATCTTGGTTTTGTGTAGAAGTATACTCATATCAAGGTCATCGCCGTTGCGGTTTCAGTCCCTCTGGGGAGAAACTGGAGTCCCTCTGGGGAGAAACTGGAGTCTCTCTAGGGAGAAACTGGAGTCTCTCTAGGGAGAAACTTTCTTTGCTCAGTAGAGGGCAATCGGTGAGGTAGGGGAGGAGCGTATGCGCTGCCCCTATCAGTTTCCCCTGTTCTCGGTATAAATAGATGATTTACTGTGCAGAATAAGGGTGGGGCGTTCTATGATGTGTAGATGCAAGAGGGGGAGTAGGGCAGAAGAGATTACGCTTAAAACGACGACCGACCTATTAAAAGCTATTAGGGCAGCTGCTTTATGGCTTTCGTTTCTCTGCCAAATTGATAATTCTCTGATTGCTACTGCCCCGAAAGGAGAGTCGGGGGTCATAAAGACTAGCTACAAAGCGCCCATCTACCAGTACGTCTATATATTCCAATAGCGGCTGGTAGCGTGGGTGGTCTTTGATAGCTTCGTAGGTAAAGCCTGTATAGCACCAGATATTCATCTGTGTGCGTTGCTTGATGGTCCGAAGTAGTGGCAGAAATTCTTCTGGGTTGAAGAGGGGATCTCCACCACTAAAGGTGACGCCATCTAGCATAGGATTTTCTTGAATCTCCTCTATGATTTGCTCTATCATCTCCTTGGTCACCACCTCTCCCGCTAGGGGATTATGGCTCTCGGGGTTATGGCAGCCAGGGCAATTGTGACGACAACCAGCCAAGTAGATAGAGTAGCGAATCCCCTCGCCATCTAGTATGGTCTCGGGCATAATATTCAATATTCTCAGACTCATCTTGCCAGACTGTGTCGGATGGGCGTTGGTGTACTTGTTAGTGGTGCTTGGTGCGGTCTTTTTCCTCCGCACGCTTAGCGGAGTTCCACGAGCTCAGATCTCCAGTAAGGTACCCAGTGATGCGCCTCATCCTCAGAATATGTTCGCTCTTACAGATTGGGCATTTACTGTAGATGATACCTTTGTAGTGGCACTCTTGGCATGTGTCTATTGGGTGGTTAATAGAGCCATAGCCAATGTTTTGCTCCTTCATTAGCTTTGCTATCTTGGAGATAGCACGCACATTCTTCTTCGCCTCACCATCGAGCTCTATATACGTAATGTGTCCGCCACCAGTGAGTGCGTGGAATGGTGCTTCACGCTTTATCTTCTCGGCAATAGTGATTTGCTCCTTGACATCTACGTGGAAAGAATTGACGTAGTAGTCTCTGTCGGTTACGCCCTCTATGATCCCGTATCGCTTCCTATCCATTCGGGTAAAGCGTCCGGATAATCCTTCTGCCGGTGTTGCTAGGACAGAGTAATTGAGGTGATATTTCTCCTTAAATTCTCCAGCCACTTCGTTGAGGATTACTAGGCACTGTCTGAGGGTCTCCCACGCCTGATCGTTGGTGCCATGACCTTCTCCGTAGATAGCGTACATGGCATTGTGCCCTCCGATAAAACCTATGCCGAGTGTGCCACTCTTGAGTACATCGCCGACCTTATCATTGGGGCGCAGGGCGGCACCTCCCTTCCATACATCGTTGCCCATCATGAAGGGGAATTGGCGTGCCAGGGCACTTCTTTGGAATTCATACCTGGTATAGAGCTGCTCTCCCACTAGTCGGGCTAGGTCGCGTAGGCTCTCGAATAGTTTATTTACCGCCATGCTCCTCAGTGTACCTTGGTCGGTATGGAGCGTGGAGTGCTCCTCGGCATAGCGCATGGCTTCAATCGCAAGTCTTGGGAGATTGATGGTGGTGAATGAGAGGTTGCCTCTGCCTATAGAGGTCTTCTCGCCATTAAGGTTTTCGAATACCCTCGTGCGGCATCCCATTGTAGCTATTTCGTATTTGTAGCGCTTTGGGTCGTCCTCTCGCCACAATTCGTGACGATTGAACGTGCTATCGAGGAAGACAAAGTTGGGGAAAAGTGCCTTGGCTGTAGTATCGCAGGCACGTAGGAAGAGGTCGAAGTTGGGACAAGAGAAGAATACTTCCCCTGCCAGCGCCTTATCGAAGTTCTTCAGCGCTAGTTCGTAGTCTGCATCGGAATAGTTGATGCCCTCTTTTACCTTAAATATCTGAATAGGGAAGACGGGGGTCTCTCCGCCGTCACCCAAACCCTCTATGGTCGCTTTCATAAGCTCCTCCATTACCATCCGACCTTCGGGAGAAGTATCGGTGCCATAGTTAATCGAGCTAAATACCACCTGATTACCACCTCTAGAGTGCATGGTATTGAGGTTGTGGATAAAGCCCTCCATGGCTTGATGGGTATCGCGTCGGCTCCTTTCTATGGCTTTCTCGATGACCTTCACAAGAAGGCGACGATTAAGGTGCTCATAATACTCCTCGCATATCGCCTCGTGCAGATGATCGACTTCGGTAGAAGAGGGGAGTATGGAGTGTAGGTGTTGGGCTACTAGCTCTCTAGCCTTTTTAGACTCTATATCCACGCTTTCGTCTACCGTCTGGAGTGCAAATTGTAGTAGATCCGCCACATGTTTCACGAAGGTTTTATACACTCCAGGTGCCATGAAGAAGTCGAAAGCTGGTATGGCTTGTCCACCATGCTGTTCGTTCTGATTGGTCTGGAATACGATGGTTGCCAGTGTGGCGTAGCTTTGAATACTCTGGGGGGTACGGATGCCTCCATTCTTGGTGTGAAATCCTCGCTCATATAGGTCTGCCAAGTCGTACTGCACGCAGGTGGTCGTCTTGGTAGGATAGTAGTCTAGGTCGTGGATATGAATGTCACCCCTACGGTGCGCCTCGGCGTACTTGGTAGGGAGTAGGTATCGATAGGTGTAGTCCTTAGTTACTTCCGATGCAAAAGTCATCATCTGTCCTGATGGGGTATGACTACTCATGTTGGCATTGCTGAGGTTGACATCGTTGTTGTCAATAGTTACGATACCATCCAATGATTGCTTCAGAGCTGTCTTCTTCTGTCGCTCAGTATTGCGCCACTCCCTGTAAAGGATGTAGCGCTTGGCCACATCAGGATTGAAGTGCATGAGTTCACTCTCCACAATGTCCTGCACCTCCTCCACGGATATCACATCTTTATCTATACGGCTAAGAATCTTAAGTGTAGCCGACTTGACTTCCACGAAATTGTCGGTGTAGCCTGCTGCTACGTAGGCCTTTAGGATGGCGTTCTCTATCTTGGTAGGGACGAACGCCTCTTGGACTCCATCGCGCTTGATGATGTACTTGATAGGATTGGTCATAACTTTAACTCCCGAAAGTAATGGTTCAACAAAAAATATACTAGATGTAACAGAGCCGAAGTAGGTCTTCTGACTCGTCTCACTCTACGACGCCTTCCCACCCTCTAGTAGGCAGTGGCTTATGTGTGTATAGCAGAGTATTACTGAGACTTACAGCAGCGGGTACTGTACTGGATTTCCACCAGTTTCCCTTACCTCCGTCTTGTTTATAGCACCACAAAGGTAACGATTTATTTTTGTATCCCTATCCAAAGTTACAAAGAATCCCCTCGGTAGGTTGGCACTAACCAATCTACCGAGGGGGTATATAAAATGTATGTCTAGCGTGTGTCTGCTTACTTCTTAGCAGCCTCCTTAGCCTCCTTAATCATCTTGGCATTGGGGAGGATAAAGATCTCTACACGGCGGTTCTTAGCTAGGTCAGCTTTGCTATCGCCCATGGTGACTGGCTGATCTGGACCTACACCTTCACTCATCATACGAGCGCTCTCTACCCTCTGCGCACGGAGGAAGTTGAGTACACTCATCGCACGCTCACGGGATAGCTGCATGTTGTATTCATACCTACCAGTCTTGTCGGTATGACCCACAATCTTGATGTCCGTATCAGGGTTGGCATTCATGTTCTCAGCAAACTTGCGAAGTGCTTCGCGCGAACTAGCGTTAAGCGTACTAGAGTTTACAGGGAAGAGGATACCGCTATCAAATGTAACACGGATGGCCTCACCATTATTCACGGTCTCTACAGTAGCATCAGGAATCTGCTGCTCTAGCTCTTTCGCCTGCTTATCCATTTGGTTGCCAATGATACCACCAGCCGCACCACCTATGGCTGTGCCTATGATAGCACCTATACCAGTATTGCCAGCTACTCTACCTATGCCAGCACCGATAGCGGCACCTGCTGCGGCACCGATACCAGCGCCCTTTAGAGAATTACTAGCACCACAACCACTCAGTATCAAACCGATGGTAACTATACTTACACTTAGAAAACCTTTAATCTTACTCATAACATCTAACTATTAAAATAAATACTAATCCTACTCGTCATCGTCCTCTTCGAGAGAGACGTCGAACTCTTGTTGCAACTGGATGAGTAGCACCATGTCCTCCACAGATATGGAGATGTCTTGTTCGTCCTCAGCTGCGCTCTTAAGCGCATATTCGTGGAAGTCTTCGGGTTCTACCTCTACGACTTCCTCCTCGCCATCTAGCTGTTCTGTGTACTCTTCCCAAAGCTCGTAGAGATACAAGATATCCTGATCCAAGAGCTCTGTGATACTTTCTATCTCAGCTGTCTCTTCTCTGACAAACTCGAGAAGTTCTTCGTCGTACCAATCGAGGTCTTCTTCCTCGAGGTTAAAAGGGTTGTCTATCTCATTCATAAAACTTTATCGCTAGCTATGTCTTATAATACTATACCACAAAAGTAGGAAAATATCCGATATGTTGTCTATTCTAATCTATAAATTAACCGAAAATTGCGCTGCCTACTCTAATAATGGTTGCACCATGCTTTACGGCAATAGGATAATCGTGTGTCATACCCATTGAGAGCTCAGTAAAGTGTGAGCTTTCACTGAAAGCACCAGTACGTAGGTCGTCGAAGAGTGCTTTCATCTGTGCAAACTCGCGCTCGACCTGCTCCATATCGTCTGTCAGCGAAGCCATACCCATGATGCCTGATATCTGAGCATGCTGGTAGGTTGTAAGGCGATCGCTATTGATTAGTTCTTGTAGCTCTTCTAGCGAAAATCCATGCTTGGTCTCCTCTCCAGATATATGTATCTGCAGTAATACAGGGAGGTACTTTCGCCCCTGCTTGATACACTCCTTCTCCACTTCCTGAAGTAGCTTCTCACTATCGATACTGTGAATCATGTGCACGAAGGGTACCACATACTTTACCTTATTACGCTGCAGTGTGCCTATCAAGTGCCACTCAATATCTTTAGGCAGAGCCTCGTGCTTCGGAAGTAGTTCCTGCACACGATTCTCTCCGAAGCGCCTTTGTCCGGCTTCGTATGCCTCTAGTACCTCCTCCTGGGTGTGGTACTTGGATACGGCTATTAGCTTAGTGGTCTCTGGTAGCTCCTGTTGTAGGGCTTCCAGTCGTTCCTTAATATCCACGACTTATCCCTCTGTTTTTATCTGATACTTGAATACATCCATATAGAGCGTCTCGGATACACTAGCTACGTCATACTCGCCTAGTGTGTCTTGCATCCCCTTGTGGAGGTTCTCTAGAGCGTGATCAATATCATCCGCTTGCACAATCATCTGTACGTACTTCTTTTTCTCCACACCTGCCTTCTCGTCTAGTGTGATAAAGCCTACCTTGCACTTATAGTAGCGTTCGCTCTTATCATCGATGAATAGGTCGTAGAGGCGTACTTTTTTTACGCTATCCATTACAAAGCTACCCCTGCCATTCATCTCTTCGGCCATACGAGCCTCCGCATCGGTAAAAGTCTCTGCATCGATAAGGTAGCTCTCACTCACCTTACGCATCTTGCCTGACTGGTTAATCTCTTTCTCGTATGTAATCTTACAATCAAACCAACTCATATTTCTTATATCCTAAAAATCCTCTAGTGTTATTACGCCTACGCCACTCTCTTTAATCGTATCTTTCAAAGCAGTGCCGTCGTCAAGGCTAGGTGCTACATCGGTGATGACCGTGAGTTTTTGCCCTAACCCATGCTTTACAAGGTCGTTCAAGGTATAGAGTACACATACATTCCCTGCTATGCCACATAGGAAAACCTCCTTAGCCTTGTCGAGAAGGGTAGGGTACCCTTTTGCGAAAGCGCTGTACTCATCTAGCTCCTTCCGTACGCCCTTCTCTATGAAGTGCACTGGGCCTTGTCCCACTCTTAGTGCCTCCATAAGCGGCTCCCAAAGCGCTGCACCCACACTATACTTCACGCAGTGTGGTGGCCACATACCGCCTTGTGCCTCGAAGCTACAGTGCCCAATGGGATGAGCATCCATCGTTACCACAATCTCCTCCGCAGGAATTTTGGGCAATGCTGTCGCTAGTCTATCCATCGCTTCTTTGGCACCTGCTACAGGGAGTGTCCCTGTAATGAAGTCATTCTGAGGGTCAACTATTATCAGCACTTTCATACTACCGCATCTGCTTAGTCGTGATTAAGTGATTCTTCAGAGGGGTGGCATACATCTCTAGTATACGCTCTCTTACGAAGGACTGGTGCTCCTCGGCTGCCTCTACTTTCTTCACCTGACCCTCTAGGTAGTCTACAAATGTCTGCTCCTCCTTTGGACTGTACATGTGCTCGAACTGTCGTCCTCCATGTAGTAGGTCAAACGCTACATAGTTGTTTGGGTAAAGTCGGTAGTTTGTAAAGATTTGGCGGTCTATCTCCTGAGCCACTACATTGAGTATCTCCTGCTTGCTGCCAGCACTCTGAGTAAGAGCCGAGAGGTCTCTAAGCGTCTCACCTATGCTGAAGTGCACGCGCCCCTTCTGTACCAGTAGCCCTGTCTGCATATTGATCATGTCATCTATAGGGCTCTTCTTCCACTCAGGGTCTAGGAGCTTCGCCAGCATCTCTTTTGCTTTGAGGTAATCGCAAGGGTCATACTCATAGGTAATGGCTATCGGCGTTATCTTTAGTTCCTCTAATAGCTCTTGGTCACTTTGTCCCTTCTCGGCACTCAGCGTGAGCATCTTCAGTACAGCTGTCTGTGTGCGGTCATCTGAGTTTTTACGCCTACCTTCGCTTTGAGCCAACCATACTGACGCCTCATCCCCTACTACCGAGCTGCGGATATAGTTGCTCAATCGCTTGCTCTCTACCAGCATCTCCCGCATCGAGGGCTTGCGCTTCACGATAAACGCATCAGAGAGACGCACTACCGCCCTTATCCACTCCGTAATCAAAAGGTTATCACCAATAGCTATCCGAGGCAAAGGAAGCCCCGCTTCGATACTCAGATAGTTGAGAAAGGCAGAGTCTAGTATGATATCTCTATGGTTGGATATAAAGAGGTACTTCTCCCCACCACTCCTATCGAGCTTACTCTTGCCCGACATAGTGAGCGAGAAGGTAGAGTGCTTCAGGATATAGTCAATGATGGGCTTTGCCATCTTTACCTTAAAGTCCTTGATAGACTTGCATTCCGCAGCCATTGCCCCTAGTTGTCCTTCGGAGATATCGCCCCATACTTCATGGGCTACTGCTAGAATCGTCTCCTCCTTTATGATCTGCTGGACTGCTTCCTGCACCTCGCTATCCAGGTATGGGCGTATACTCTCGAAGTACGCATCCTCAGTGCTGATTAGTTCCTTGCTCATCTTCTTTTCCTGCTTAAGTGATAATTAATAATCCCCTCCAATACTGTGCCTATGTCCTTCCCATCGGCAGCTACTTGCTGTGGTATAAAGCTCGTGGCAGTCATACCAGGAGTTGTATTTACCTCCAGTAGTATTGGTCTCCCATCCTCAATGATGTAGTCGACCCTGATGATGCCCGAAGCACCGAGGTATCCGTAGATTTCTCTGGTGAGCTGCTGTATCTCGGTAGTCATCATATCCCCTATACGAGCGGGTGTGATTTCCTCTACCGCTCCATTGTACTTGGCGTCGTAGTCGAAGAAAGCACGCTTTGGTACCACCTCGGTCACGGGGAGTACGTGCAAGCCCTCTGCATCCTCATAAGCTCCACAAGTGACCTCTGTACCAGTAATCAGCGCTTCTACTAAGACCTCCTCCCCTTCGGCAAAAGCCGCCTCTACGGCAGGGAGTAACCCCTCCACCGCATCTACTCGTGTGGTGGCAACACTACTACCTCCCACATTAGGCTTGACAAAAGCGGGCAATCCTGGCTCCACAGCAAGGATCATCGGACGAATACCATCGCCACGTCTTAGTCGTACACTTGGCGCTATTGCTATGCCGAAACTGTGCAGGAAGTGCTTGCAGAGGTACTTATTGAAGGTTAGCGCCCCAATAGCCGTAGGACAACAACTATACGGTATCCCAAGCATGTCCAAATATCCTGTAAGCAACCCATCCTCCCCTGGCGTGCCATGAATCGTGATGTACGCATAGTTGAAGGTAATGCGCTCGCCATTACGCTCAAAGGAGAAGTTATTACGGTCGATAGGGTACCGCTGTCCATCTAGCTCCACTACCCAAGCGTTGCGCTGTATCAATACAGGATAAATCTCCAGAGGGTGCCCCTCTAAGAAGCTCATTATCCCTGCTCTACTCTTTAGCGATACTTCATATTCGCCACTGTACCCGCCTGCCACAAGGGCAATCTTTGGCCTCTTATTCATCTTTCTTTTGTTATGCGTCCTAAACCTTCCTCACCCCATCTACCCTTTGTTATATCCCTCCACTCCTATCTCATACTCTATTCGTCCACAAGATTCTCAGCCGTAATGACACCTGCTGCCACATACCTACGCCACTTCTCTAGCAGCGCACCCATATCCTCGGGTAACTCGGAAGTGAAGTCCATCTGTTCCTTTTTCACAGGATGATAAAAGCCTAGGGTCTGGGCATGTAGGGCTTGTCGAGGGCATAGCGCAAAGCAATTCTCCACGAACTTCCGATAGCTCGCGAAGCGATTGCCTCTAAGGAGCTCAGCTCCGCCATAACGCTCATCATTGAATATCGGGTGCCCTAAGCTGCGGACATGAGCTCTAATCTGATGGGTGCGCCCTGTCTCTAGCTTACACCTAATCAGCGACACATACCCCAGCTCCTCCTCTACTCTGTAGTGGGTGACTGCTGTTTTGCCTTCATCGCCACCGTAAGGGAAGGTGGTCATCACCATGCGATCCTTGGGGTCACGTCCTAGATTAGTGCGCACGGTACCTTCCTCTTCTGGCATGCGTCCCCACACGAGTGCGAGGTATTCACGGCGGGTTGTCTTTTCAAAAAACTGACGAGCAAGTGCCGTGCGTACCGTTGCCTCTTTGGCAATGAGCAGCAGACCGCTCGTATCCTTATCTATTCTGTGCACGAGACCTACCTCGGGGTCATTAGGGTCGTACCTCGGGTCATCTTTGAGATGATAGGCAAGGGCATTGAGAAGGGTGCCAGTATAGTTGCCGTGCCCTGGGTGGACTACTAAGCCTGCTGGCTTGTTCACGACCATCAGGTACTCATCCTCGTACACCACAGAAAGGGGGATAGGTTCGGGACGAATCTCTAGCTCATAGGGTGGGCGCTCTAGCCTAAGTGATATGACCTCGCCTGGGCGTACCTTATAATTGGCACGCACCGCCTTATCGCCCACAAAGAGCGCTCCCGCCTCTGCTGCCTGCTGAATGCGGTTGCGGCTCACCTTGGGCATACGATCTACAAGAAAACGATCGATTCGTAGAGGCGTTTGTCCCTTGTCTACTACACAAGAGAAGTGCTCAAAGAGGGTAGGCGCATCTACTGAAGCGCCATCCTCGCTATCGTCCATCTCATCGAGGGTCTCAAGCTCCCAAAGCTCTTCCTCTTGGTATGCTGAGGTGTCGTCATTCCCTGCGGTTAAAACCATGACTCACCCTCCTCCTCTGGGGTAGCGCTCTGCACGTTTAGGGAGTCAGGACTCTGTACTCCGAGACTATCCAGAAGCTCTGCACGATACGCCTCAGCTGAAGCGACCTCGAGCGTAAGCTTAGTAGTGTAGGGTACGCGATCACCTGCCATAAGGTAGCGCCCCGATTGATCTTTGATGTGGAGCACCAGTTGGTTGTGTGGGCTAGGGACATACTCTTTCACTACTTCTATAAAGCCTGCTCCCTTTAGTACCATCTCTACAGAACGCTCCGAAAGACCTTCGTACTTGGGAATTGGTATGGTCTTCACCTGCTGAGTATTCACCGTTACGAAGATAGTGCGGTGGCGCTTGATGAGCGTTCCCGCCTTTGGCGCTGTCTCTAGTACAATACCAGGAGCTTCGCCTGCCACATAAGTGGAATCGATAACCTCCATCGTGAGGTGGTGTGCCTCGAGCTGCGCCCGAGCCTCTTCCCGTGAAAGCCCTTTGATATCAGGAAGCCTGAAGGCACCATTATGCTGGGTGTACACGCCGAGAAATAGTGCAGCAGCTCCCATTAGTAGAGCCCCTGCCACGAATAGCCCCACAATATTTAGGAGCAACCACTTCCCTCCACTCATCTGCCTATACCAAGGACGTTCCACCTCTGTTGCTTCTTTTTTCCGCTTCATATATAATACACTGTGTATTCAATGCCAAAAATAAATACCTTCCTCTTGCCCCAAACTACCCTCAAATATACCACAATTCTATAACCCGCCAACCAAAACACCCCAAGGAACACTCTTTCAACACCTAAAGGAATCCGACATTAGAGTAGAGAAAAGCATCAATTTCTACAATAATATCCGTCCTCATAGGAGTCTAGAAATGAATACGCCAGAGAGTGTCTAGTCAGAGGAAAAATCACCTCGAAGGGAGCTAACAAAAAGGAAATGTAGAGAAATGAGTACCTTTACAACAAGGAGGCGCAAAGTCAATTTATTTAGTGTAATCTAGTGGTATAGCACTGAAAAAAGTCAACCACTTAGTGCGCATAGTCAAGTAAATTAGGATATTGGAGTTAACAGACCAGTGAAACCTCAGGCACGTAAGGTTAAGTGGATAGTTAAATCCGTTCGAAAAACGTCAATAGATTTAGGATAAGACGGATATTGTAGGGGCGATAAACCTTTTGTCTCTTCTGGTTGAGCGCTCTCGGTATATCCCATGATCGTTTAATATATACTAATTGACCAATTTAATATATACTAATTGACCAATTTAATATATACTAATTGGGTGAATTAATATATACTAATTGCAGTGATTAGTATATATTAAATGGTCACATTGTATAGGATCGTCTGGGAATGCCTGATATTGAGGCGGTTGGATAGAGATGGTTTGCACGGTTTTCTACGGTATAGATTGACCTTTCATAGGTTTTAATATATTACTTTGATTCGTAAGGAGGCTATGGCATGCTGTATGCTGTTAGGAGGTTTTAGGGGTCTGATTACGACTATTTTTGGCTTTAGAGATCTGTTTTATACGTGCGCTTATGGCTTGTAGAATTGTCTATTTTTGGGTAAATTTCGGAGGCATTGGCTGATAGCGTATAGTGATGGTGCACGATTCTTGTATCTACAAGATTTAACATTAATTGGCGAATGCCTAAAGCGCTTATAAGCCAAAGGATTACCATGCTAGGCTATGTGTTATCCCCTTATAATTAAAGGGTTAAGCCCTAAGTGATTGTTGGATAAGGGGTAGGGGCAATAGGCCGCAAAAGGAGGTTTTTTTATCTCGAATATATTGGTAATCTTTGCAGTTGTTAAGAGAGAGTGATGCAGACCGTCCTCTCTTTTGATGCCTAAAAGGGCTGCATATCACGACTTTGGAATAGAGTGAAAGATAGTCCGTAGTCGGCAAGGTATTCTGCTGGGGGATGATGGGTAGTTACAGTTAAGTATTGATGAGGAGACGTTTTGTAGTAGTTCAATGAGTGATTCGTTAAGTAGTTCGTGGGGTATTGTCCTAAGTGAAGTGGATACCCACCTCTCTAATAGTAGGGAGTTTGATATTTGGTTTAAGCCTTTGGTACCAGTGAGTATGAAGGACAATCAATTGGTTGTCCGTGTACCGTCACAGGACTATTGCTTTAAGCTAGAGGAGGACTACTTTGATCTCTTCAAGGATGCGCTAGAAAAGGCTTTTGGTAAGGGTATCAACCTTACCTATAGTTTCCCTACCAATGCGCCTAAGACTTCCCCTTCTAAGAAGGCAGAGTCTGAGGTAGCTGTAGAGGAGAGCTTTGTGACCCATCTCGACAAGCGTATGCAGTTCGATAACTTCTACCAAAGTATCTGTAATCGTCTGGCGTGTACTGCAGGCATGAGTATTGTGGAGAAGCCTGGAGAAACGGCTTTCAACCCTCTATTCGTATATGGTGCTTCGGGTGTTGGGAAGACCCACTTGATGCATGCTATTGGTAATCAACTGGTGGCGAAGCGAAGTGGATACAAGGCGGTGTATGTGCCTGCACAGACTTTCAAAAGACAGTTTGTAGAGGCTACAATCACAGCTAAGCAGCCTGAACTTTTCTTCAACTACTATCAGAATATCGATTTGCTTCTGATAGATGATATTCAGGAGTTCGCAGAAGCTAAGAGTACTCAGAATGCTTTCTTCCAGATATTCAACCATCTGAAGATGCTTGGTAAACAGATTATCATAACTTCGGATAGGTGCCCAGCTGACCTTAAGGGAATGGAGGATAGGCTCTATACTCGCCTTAAGTGGGGGCTGACAGTGGAGATTGAGCGCCCCGATGCACACCTCCGAAGGGAGATTCTGAAGTCTAAGGTGGATGAAGCGGGGTTGAATATCCCTGATGATGTCTTCAACTTTATTGTGAAGCATGCTAAGGATAATGTGCGTGACCTAGAGGGCGCACTCACTTCGCTAATGGCAAATTCGATTTATTGTAATGAGGATTTGTCCATGGAGCTTGCCGAGAAGGTGCTCTCACAGACTGTGGGGGTGGAGGAGCGCAAACTGAATGTCCCTGAGATAATGGAGACGGTAGCGAAGTTTTACAACCTAGAGAAGTCTGATATTCTCAGTAGAAAACGGAAGCGCGAAATCGTACAAGCGCGTCAGGTGGTAATGTATCTGTCGAAGGAACTTACGGATGCTTCGCTTGCGGCTATTGGTGCTGAAGTAGGCGGTCGAGACCACTCTACGGTTATCTATGCCGAGAAGGCTATTGCCAATCTCTTGGCGACGGATGCTCAGTTTAAGTCTGAGCTGCAGGAGATATACGAACTTCTAGACTTGTAATCGTTTTTCATATTAAAATAAGTTGAGGCTATCTGCTGTATTAGTGGATAGCCTCGTTTTATTGAGACTGTTGAGTGAAGCAACAGCCTCATTGTACTCTACGCTTCCACCAATGTCTACTCAGTGGATTGTGTTTTGCCTAGTGTATTTGTGATATACAAATAGCCCTGCTAGCGTGAGCTAGCAGGGCTATTTATAGATATTGGGAATCTCCTGAATCAACCGAAGTCGTCGAAGAAGATACTCTCACGAGCTACGCCAAGATCATCGAGCATCTTGAGCGCTGAAGCTGCCATAGGACCAGGACCACACATGTAGTACTCGATATCCTCTGGTGCTGGGTGGTTCTTGAGGTATTCATCGTAGATGACCTGATGGATGAAGCCAGTGTAGCCAGTCCAATTATCCTCAGGCAATGCTGCTGAAAGTGCGATATTGAACTTGAAGTTAGGGAACTGCTCCTCCAGTTTACGGAAGTCTTCTTCGTAGAAAATCTCGACTTTAGAGCGTGCACCGTACCAGTAAGATACCTTTCTTCCCGTCTTGAGGGTATTGAAGAGGTGTAGAATTTGTGCACGAAGTGGAGCCATACCAGCACCACCACCGATGTATAGCATCTCGGCATCGGTATCTTGGATATGGAACTCTCCGTAAGGTCCTGACATCCTCACCTTATCACCTGGCTTTAGGCTAAAGATATAGGTAGATGCAATACCTGGATTGACTTTCATCCAACCACCAGTCTTGCGATCAAATGGAGGGGTTGCGATACGAACGTTGAGGGTGATGATATTACCCTCAGCAGGGTAGTTTGCCATGGAGTAGGCACGGATAGTCTCTTCGGTATTCTTACCCACGAGTCCCCATAGCTTAAACTTGTCCCACTCCGCTTTGAAAGGTTCCTCCACAATCATATCTGAGTACTTAATCTCGTACTTTGGTATCTTGATCTGTGCATAAGAACCAGCCTTGAAGTCCATGTGCTCGCCCTCAGGAAGCCTTACAACGAACTCCTTGATAAAGGAAGCCACATTGCGGTTGGAAATAACTTCGCACTCCCACTCCTTAACGCCGAAGACAGACTCTGGTACTACAATCTTGAGATCCTCTTTTACCTTTACTTGGCATGATAGACGATACTTGTCGTTGATTTCACGACGAGTGAAGTGTGGGGTCTCGGTACTGAGGATTTCGCCACCACCCTCTACTACTCTACAGCGACACTGTCCGCAGGTGCCCTGTCCACCACAAGCACTGGAGAGATACACGCCTTTGTTTTGGAGGGTAGTCAGTAGTGAACCACCTTGGGGTACCTCTATTTTATTGTCTTCGTTGATTGTGATGGTGACGTTGCCCGATGCTACCAGCTTCTTCTGAGCTAGGAGTAGCAATACTACCAAGAACAGTATCAGTATCAAGAATACCAATGTACTGCCCCAGATAGCAGGAGAAATTGCTAATAATGTCATTATATTCATCTTTTAATAGAATTCAATTTATACTACACTCCTTAGATGCTAAGCCCTGAGAAGCACTGGAAGGCAATACCCATCAGTGCAGTGATGATAAGTGCCATACCAAATCCACGAAGTGGCTTTGGGACGTCGTTGTACATCATCTTCTCACGAATAGCTGCAAGACCTACAATAGCTAGCATCCAACCGATACCTGAGCCAGCTGCGTATGCGAGTGCATGACCAAGGTTGGTGATTTCGCCTCCTACTTTCTGCTGCATGAAGAGCGATCCACCTAGGATAGCACAGTTTACTGCGATAAGTGGGAGGAAGATACCAAGTGAATTGTAGAGTGCAGGGCTGAATTTCTCGATAGCCATTTCTAGCATTTGCACAAATGCGGCAATCACTGCAATAAAGATTAGAAGACTGAGGTAGCTGAGATCAAGACCCGCAAGAGCTTCGACACCTGTCCAAGCTAGGGCTCCCTCTCGTAGTACTTTAGTCCAAAGAAGGTAGTTGAGTGGTAAGGTGAGTACCTGTACGACTACTACAGCTATACCAAGACCTACAGAGGTCTTTACGTTCTTCGAAATAGCTAGGTATGAACACATACCTAGGAAGTAAGCGAAGATCATATTGTCCACAAAGATGGACTTGACAAATAGACTTAGATATTCCATAAAATTAAATACTGTCCTTTCGTTAGATTGATTTCACTTACTCTTTAGTTCTTCTCCTGTAGTTCAGGATTCTTAGAACGGTGGATCCATACTATCACAGCGGTGATAATCAGCGCCATTGGAGGTAGGATAGCCAATCCGTTATTTACATAACCAGCTTCGTAGAAGCTATCTGGAACAACCTGATAGCCTAGAAGTGTTCCAGAGCCAAGTAGCTCGCGGAAGAAACCTACAATAACGAGAATAAGACCGTAACCGAGACCATTACCTGCTCCATCTAGGAGTGAAGGCCATGTCTTATTGGTCATAGCAAAAGCCTCTAGGCGTCCCATGAGGATACAGTTGGTAATAATCAGTCCGATATATACGGAGAGCTGCTTATTGAGGTCGAAGGCAAAGGCCTGAAGTACCTCGCTCACAATCGTAACGAGTGTAGCAACAACTACAAGCTGTACGATTACACGGATGTTATTAGGGATAGTCTTGCGGAGTAGGGAGATTACCACGTTGGCAATCGCGACCACAATGGTTACGGAAAGTGCCATCACGATAGCTGGCTCTAGCTTGCTCGTAACAGCGAGTGCCGAACAGATACCAAGTACCTGTACGAGCACAGGGTTATTCTTGCTTAAGGGCTCAATAAAGGCAGCCCTGTTCTTCTTGTCAAATAGTGCCATGTGTGCTATTATTTTCTCAGATTGTCCAGATATGGTTGGTAGCGCTCAAAGGCTTCTTGGAGCATGTTATTGACACCATTGGAGGTAAGTGTACCACCGGAGATGCCATCGACACGATCCCTGTCCTCTACTACTGCGCTAGGTTTTACCACGGCAATACTCTTGAGTTCGTTATTCTTGTAAATCTCCTTGCCCTCAAATCTATTGCGGAACTTAGGTAGAGCGATATCGCCACCAAGACCAGGGGTCTCACTAGCATGGTCAAGATTAATTCCGTAAACGGTATTGACATCATCATTCAGAGAGATATAACCCCATATTGGTCCCCATAGACCAGCACCATACATTCCGAGGATATACTTCTTCTGTCCGTCTACCTCAGCAACAAATACTGGATAGCCCTCCATGGTACTTATCTTAGCTAGGTCTAGTGTAGCTAGGAATGCAGGGTCGGTAGTGGCAATACCTTCGCTCCCAGGTATAATATTACCTGAAGCATCTACTAGGTAAGCCTCCTTGATGAGGTCGTTGTAGAGCCCTTCAGCTGTATTTAGTGTAGGGTCGACATCCAAGCTCAGAGAACGGAGGATTTGTCGCATAGTGTCGAGGTCAACATTACGGCTTTGCCTCTCTTTTAGTGCTTGTGAGGTGAGGGCTAGACCTACCGCTACAAGTATCACCATTATAGATGAGTAGAGGATTACGTATGTATTACTATTCTTTTTCATTGTCTTTGTCGTACTTGGATTAGTTATACATTACTTCTTCTCTACAGCAGATGCTGCTTTAGCACGATTCATACGCTTGCGCACATTGGCATCTACTACGTAGTAGTCAATGAGTGGAGCAAACGCATTCATAAGGAGTATAGCGAGCATCATACCTTCTGGGTAACCAGGGTTGAGTGCACGGATAACTACTGCAAAGAATCCGATGAGGGCACCATAGATCCACTTGCCAGTCTCGGTACGAGATGCGGTAACGGGATCTGTTGCCATAAATACTGCTCCGAAAGCAAAGCCGCCAAGAAGTAGGTGGTCTATAGCTGGGAGTAGCATCACTCCATTGCCGCCAATAGCATTGAAGATAAAGGCAGTGATAAAACCACCAGCGAATACTGATGCCATTATTTTCCAACTAGCAATGCCCGTGATAATGAGTAGAAGAGCACCTAGTAGAATAGCTAGAGTGGAGGTCTCACCAACTGATCCAGGGATAAGACCTAGGAAGTAGTCAAGTGTGCTAATGGGCTGACCAATAGCATTTGTCAACTGTGGTACCTCGTTTCCTGTAAGTCCAGCCTGTCCAAGAGGGGTAGCGCCTGTGTAGGCATCGATAGCTGTAGCCTCACCCCCTAGCCCAAAGGTCTTGCCTGTACGGATAAATACAGAGTCACCTGTCATCTGAGCTGGGTATGAGAAGAATAGGAAGGCACGTGTAACCAACGCTACATTGAAGATGTTGTACCCCGTTCCACCAAATACCTCTTTCGCAAATACCACAGCGAAAGCCGTAGCTGCTGCAATCTGCCATAGCGGAGTCTCTACCGGCACTACCATTGGGATAAGGAGCCCGGATACGAGGAATCCTTCGGCGATCTCCTCTTTCTTTACTTGTGCTACGGCAAACTCGATGCCGAGACCTACCACGTAGCTTACCACTATTTGTGGAAGCACCGCTAGCAAACCATAGAAGAAAGTAGTCCAAAAGCCTACTTCCTGACCTGTAACTAAGTAATGCTGATACCCTACGTTGTACATTCCGAATAGGAGCGCAGGGATTAGAGCCATCACCACTATGATCATTGTCCGCTTAGAGTCGTTGGCGTCATGGATATGCACACCACGCTTGCTGGTCGTATTGGGCACAAAGAGGAAGCTCTCAAAGCCATCAAAAGTAGACCACAATGCAGACATCTTGCCACCCTTCTCGAAGTTTGGCTTGATCTTGTCTAAATATTTTCTTAAACTGTTCAAAGTACTATACTCTTTTATATCGTGAATATTCTAACTCTCGATTAGTTCAACTCCTTGTAGAGCTGGTCTAATCCTTTGCGCACGATGTATTGAAGCTCTAGCTTAGAGGTGTCCACAAACTCGCATAGTGCAAAATCCTCTGGTGCTACCTCATAGATACCAAGAGCCTCCATCTTATCAATGTCAAAAGCAATAATAGACTTGATGAGCTGCTCTGGGAATATATCCATTGGGAATACCTTGTCATACTCGTTGCTCACGATGATAGCCCTAGGACCACCCTTGAGACGGGCATCGATATCATACGCTCTGCTCTTCCCGAGGAATGCACTAGGGTATGCGCGATTAACACTAAACCTCTTGGGACTTAGTGATGCCCAACCGAACATCTCGTGGACGTCATCGCCCTCTGGGATAGCAGTGATAAGGCTATGGAATGGACTCATGTGGCGCCTATCCTCAAGCACCTGAGTGCCTGTGAGCGGATTACCATCGATAAGACGTACATTTCCGTGGTTCTTGTCTAGTTTGGCACTGCAAAGCTCCATGATATCGGCACCTGCAATGACTTCAGCATAACCAGCACTCTCCATTCTAGAGCCAGCAAATACTACCTTGTGCCTCAAGTCTACACGACCAGTAGCGAGGAAGCGCCCCAGTAGAGCTAGTTCTGTGATGCCCATCACCCATACGTTTTCCCCCTTATTGATAGGGCGAGTCTTATTGATAACTACGCTCGCATTGCCTGCTGGGTGTGGTCCATCTACTTCATGGATTTCGCAATTGGTGAGCTTAAGACCGCTACCCGCCTTGGTGCTGATATGTACCCTGCCTATGGTCAGACGGCTAAGAAGATCCACAGCTCCTTGGAGATACTGTTGGTCTTCTCCTATCAGCTCTAGAGCATCACCTTCGAGTGGCGCACTCTGGTAAGCGGTAATGTATATATCCCTTGGGGTGATATTAGGATTAATCACTCTGTCATACGGACGGTTGCGGAATAAGGATAAGAAACCACTCTCCCCGAGTAGCATTATCAATTCCTCAGTGCTCTTCTGAGCAATTCCCTTTACATCGAAGTTCTTATACTCGATAGTGATATCGGGCTTGATCTCAATATATAAGATCTTGCGTTTAGCACCGCGCTTCACGTCAACAACCTCTCCACTCACGGGAGCTGTCAGCTTGAGCTTAGGGCAGTCCTTATGGTATACAAGTGCGGAACCAGCTTGTACGCGGTCACCCACCTGCACCTCTAACCTGGGCACAAACCCAGGGAAAAAGTCAGGCACTACGCCATAAGAATGGACTTCGCCCACCTGAACCTCTACCTTAGGCGCTTTGCCAGCAAGGTTGATGTCTAGCCCTTTCTTAATTTTGATTACATTAGCCATATATTTCTATTACGAAATTTGATATTGGATTATTCCTTGCAAACTTACTATTTTTTAGATTAATACTGCCCCTTTTAGGTACTTTATTCCGTATTTGTAGGCGACTCCACGCCCAAAGATACCTCTCTAACCCCTTGGAAGGTTAGATATGGTGATAGGCGCAGAGAATCATCACGAGAAAACTTCCCGCTATCCATAAGAGCTTTCCAGTTAAGCTCCCTACCACTCCTATAGAGGTCTTCTATTGCCCGCACGTGCTGCCACTGAAGGTAGGGGTGCCGAGGGATGCTGTCTCTTGTTACTACAAGGGGTCGAACCTTAGTCTTAATCCTCATGAATGGAGCGATCTGATCGTACCGCTCTCTATCCATGCCATACACTTCTTGTAGTTGCTCCACCACGTAGTAGCCACCTAGCAGTTCTCTGTACTTGCATATTCTTCGGGCAAAGGAAGGACCTATCCCGGGGACTCTCATGAGGAGTAGTGTATCTGCGCTATTGAGGTCAATGGTAGCTCCTGCGCTCAGTTTCTTTTGATACTGTACTCGTTGTGGTGGCCCTGGGTATCTGTCGGTTCGGATAGGAAGTCTATCACCACTCTCCACACCAGCTAAGCTGTCTGGCACTTCTATATATACAGTATCTCTGATGCCTACCGATGGGGTATCTGTAGTCCTAATGGGTTTAGCACCACTAATCCCCATGTATCCTATCAGTGCCAGTACCAGCACGAGTAGTACAATAAGCACCTTGCGGTCACCGTTTGTTACCCCATTCACGTCTTTATTCCTTTATTATGCCGTCTTCTAAGCGAATAGTTCTGTGTGCTACCTGTGAGATCTCTGGGTCGTGCGACACAATCAAGAAAGTCTGTCCTCTCTCCTCATTCAATTGCTTAAATATCCGATGCAAATCCTTTCGATTGTCACTATCTAGCGCACCTGTAGGTTCGTCGGCAAGGATGAGAAGAGGATTATTGATGAGCGCCCTAGCCACTGCCACCCTTTGCTTCTCGCCCCCACTTAGCTGCGCAGGCTTGTGGGTTAGTCTCTCCTCCATACTCAGTTGTTGTAGGAGCACCCTAGCCAATGCTATTGCTTCTTTTTTGCTCTTTCCACCAATCATTGCAGGTATTGCTACATTCTCTTCGGCGGTAAACTCGGGTAGTAGCTGATGAGACTGAAATACAAAACCCATCTTTTGATTGCGGAAGTCTGCCTGTTGCTCCTCACTCAGCGCATGAATCTCTATACCCCCAATCTCTATACGCCCTCTTTCGAGCTTATCAAGAGTTCCTAGTAACTGAAGTAGTGTCGTCTTGCCCGCACCACTAGCACCTACGATGGCGACAATCTCTCCATCGTATACCTCCATCGTAATCCCCTTGAGTATCTCTAGTGCGCCAAAGTTTTTGTGGATATCTACCGCTTTGATAAGTAACTTCCGCTCCATTTATATTATATGTGTATTAAATGGTCGAGTGCTGCATAGGCTGCATAGCAGCCTGCCACCGCTGGATTGTGCGCAATCGTCCCAGTCATCGACTTTTTATTCTGTTCTCCCTCCGTTACTACAATGGCCTCCTCGTTGGGTAACTCTTCCGAGTAGACGACCTGAAACTTAAGAGATACCTCTAGCCGTCTAAGTCGCTTCCTAATCATCCGAGCCAATGGGCAGTTCTTTGCCCTATCCATTCGCCCTATCTTTATCTGCCTTGGGTCAAATTTCGCTCCTGTCCCCATCACGCTCACAAAGGGAATATCCCGCTCCACCAAAGCCTTAATCAAGTGTACCTTAGGGCTTAGTGTGTCTATTGCATCTATCACAAAGTCATAAGCGGCAGCATCGAGTAGTTCGTACGTCTCTTCGTCTCGGATAAATTGCTCTCGCACTTCTAGCTGGATGTCGGGATTGATATCTCTGATCCTCTCCGCCCAAAGACTAGCTTTGCTTCGCCCCATTGTGCTATGAAGAGCTATCAATTGCCTATTTATATTCGTGGTATTGACCACATCGCCATCTACAATCGTTAGTCTGCCTACGCCCGACCTTGCCAATATTTCAGCAGCATAACCACCCACGCCACCAAGTCCCACTAGTAGCACATGGCTACCACCAAGTCTCCGCAGTCTCTCCTGCCCCACAAGTAGACTTGTGCGGCTTTGCCAATCCTCGCTAAGTTCTTTCATAGCACAAAGATAAGCATTATTTGAGAATGTTGTGCAAAGAAACATTCTCTCCAATAGGCACTGGCATTGCAAGGAGGCATAATACAAGACACTAAGGCTAGGGACGATGGAAGCGACTTTGGTACGAGGCTTGATACGGATAAATGAAACAGTCGGTAGTCTAGCATGAAAAGCTAGTCTACCGACCGTTATAAAAAGTGCGCCAAGGAAATTGTGAAAACTCCGAAATTAAGGGTTTGAGGATGGCTAACGCTTTGAAATCCACTGGTGTCTTTCGACACACTGCCCGAAGGTAGTTGAGGCCAGTCATCACATTAGACCAAGGATCTCGGAATTGTAATATATTGATGAGTTTCGCATTTGCTCGACGCACTAAGTCTTACTCACCCCTGCCCAAGAGGGTCGCTACCTCTCTAGTAATACAAAGATAACTTATTTCTCCCAAACTACCAAATAATGGGGCATAACTATTGGATCCGAAGAATCTATTTTTCAATACTACTCTTGGTTGGGAAACCAAGAGGCATACATCTGGTAGTTGTCAGAGATACGCTTATTAATGGTCTGTTGTTGCTCGGGGTCGAGCATCTTCACAAATTTAGCCGGAGTTCCGGCATAGAGTGCTCCTGGTTCGATTACCGTATTGCTAAGTACTACAGCCCCAGCAGCTACAAGTGCACCACGTCCTACTACTACATGATCCATCACTATAGCTCCCATCCCCACGAGGGCACCTTCCTCTACTTTTGCTCCGTGGATAATAGCATTGTGCCCAATAGAGACGTTGTCCTCAAGGATGGTAACCGATTTTTCGTACAGGGTATGAAGTACAGCGCCATCCTGTACATTTACATTCTTCCCGATACGGATGCTATTTACATCACCACGGACTACGGCGCCAAACCATACACTACTCCCATCGCCTATCTCTACATCCCCCACCACTGTAGCGTTGGCTGCAAGGAATACGTTTTCTCCTATCTTAGGGGTGAAGCCCCTGACGCTCTGAATAATTGCCATACAATTATATAATAAGGGTAGGTGTGCCAAATCTATTTTAGTGAAAAATGATTGGCACACCTACCTAGTATCTTGGGTTACTTACTTAGTGGTGCGGTTTTATCCTTGAGCCATGCAGCCTCCTCTGCCGAGAGGAGTGGTGATACTTCCTTGTATACACGAGCTTGATAGTCGTTATACCAAGCTAGCTCCTTATCGGTGAGTAGGGAGACTTCCACTAGGTTGTTATCTAGATAGCAGAGGGTGAGGGTCTCAAAAGTGAGGAACTTCCCAAAGTCATTCTCGGCATATGGGACGGTACAAACAAGGTTCTCAATACGGATACCATACTTGCCGGCAATGTAGATACCTGGTTCGTTAGAGGTAACCATACCCACTTGGAGCACTGTAGGATTTTCGTCCATGCGGATATTCTGTGGCCCTTCGTGTACATTTAGGAAATAACCAACACCGTGACCTGTACCATGACCATAGTTCTGACCATTATCCCACAATGCCTTGCGTGCTAAGATATCAAGCTGCGAACCGCGAGTGCCTGCAGGATAAATAGCCATGGCTAGCTGGATATGTCCCTTGAGTACTCGAGTGTAGTCGCCCATCTCCTCCTTAGTTGGTTGCCCTCCAAGTGATACCGTACGTGTGATATCTGTGGTGCCATCGTAGTACTGACCACCTGAGTCTAGTAAGAACATCCCATTGGGCTCCAGTTCGTAACTGCTCTCTGGAGTAGCGCTGTAGTGTACAATAGCTCCATGACCTCTGAAGCCGGCAATAGTGCCAAAGCTATCATTCACATAGTTCTTATCCATAGCCCTAAAGCTGGAGAGCTTGATACCTACCTCATACTCTGTTGGTGTCTCGCCAGCGGCAAGAGCTTTCTCTAGCCAAATAAAGAAGCGAGTGAGTGCAGCTCCATCGCGCTTCATCACATCTTTGTAGCCCTTGTACTCTGTCTTGTTCTTCACTGCTTTGAGAAGCGTGATTGGACTAAGCTGCTCAATGACGGTGATACCACTAGGAATGGCTCTGTAGAAGGCGTAGTTATTACGCTGTGGGTCGAGCGATAGCACGGTATCCTCGGGGAGTGAAGCCACATCGGCATAGACAGCCTCGTAGGGCTTAATGGTTACGCCATTATCCTTAAGGTGCTTCTGTACTTCCTCGGGTAGCTTCTCCGCAAATGCGTATATGTTCACACTATCTTTTGTAACCAAGCCATAGCCAATACCTACAGGGTTGTACGCCACATCATTGCTGCGGATATTGAAGAGCCAAGCCAGCTCGCATAGCATATTCACTATAATAGCGTTAGCTCCCTTGTCGGCCAATGCCGTACGAACACGTGCTACCTTGTCTTTAGTGCTCTCCCCTGCATACTCTAGGGGCATCACGAAGAAAGGATTGCGAGGAATCTCTGGAGCATCCGTACGCGCCATAGATACGAGGTCTTTGTCACTAACAATTTCGATACCTGCTATTTCGAGTGCTTTTTTATAGCGAAGTGCCTCTAGAGTACTCATAGACTTCTCGAAGAAGCCCACTCTCTTAATCCCTTCTTTCTTCCTGAGATAGTCGGAGATACTAGGTGTGTCAGCAAGACCCTCCTTGCGGAGCGTGAAGGTGGTACCCTCGAGCTGAGCCGCCCCCTGAAGGAAATAGCGGCTGTCAGTCCATAGCCCAGCTTCGTCCATAGCTACTACAGCTGTACCAGCCGAACCATTGAACCCGCTAATCCACTCACGATCTTTCCAGCAATCAGGAGTATATTCGCTGAGGTGGTGGTCTGAGCTGGGGATGATGTATGCATCGATATGCTCTTGGCTCATAGCATTCCTAAGAGCTTGAAGTCTACTTTTGATCTCTTCTTTCATATTATATATTCTTTATGTTACTTTGATATCTATTCTTATTTGAGAGAATGTGACGGACGGAGTAGGTCATTGACCGTCTTCACTGGATTAAATGTGGTAGCTGGTACAGCTACAAAGGCGGTAAGCCAATTACTCATGGCACCATTCCAAAGCCCAGGAAGCTCGAGCGCCTTGAGCTCTCTACCTTCTTGGCTCTTGTAGCTGATAAAACCTGTCTCAGGGTCGACAAAAGAGGTGAGGTCGAACTTATTGCCCCTATAGTCCTTAACACTCAGTACAAGGTCAACGGGATTGAAGTAGGTGCTGTGTTCAAATAGCTCTTTGTCTGTAGGGTCGTCCTGATTTATCTGTGTGCTCTCAAGTATCTGTAGGCTTGTACTACCATTTTCATTCTTTACAATATATGGTCCACCACCTGGTTCACCTAGATTCCTTACCATACCACAGACCCTCAGAGGACGGTTCAGTAACCGACGTAGGAAGCTAGTCTGCTCATCGGCCGAAAGATCATTAAGCGGGGTGGTGTCGATGCTAAACTTCTCTTTCACATAGGTGCGGATCTCATTGATCAGATTGCCGCTCGCCTTTTTGTCTTCGCCAAGTTGTGCCATAAACTTGTAGACCTGATTGCGAAGCTCCACTAAGAACCCACCCAATGCCTTCTTATATATAAGCGTGTCGCACCACAGTGGTTGTGGCACTACATTGTCTATATTTTTGATGAAGATAATGTCGCTCTTAATCTCATTGAGGTTGTGGATCAACGCGCCATGCCCTCCAGGGCGGAAGATAAGTTCGCCTGTAGCATCACGGAGGGGGTTATTCTCCATATCCACCGCAATGGTATCTGTATCGCTCATCTGTAAGCTGTGCGAAATCTCGAAGATAGCTGAATATCTCTCCTCTAGCTCTCCTTTTCTTTTGTGAATGAGAGCATTGAAAGGATCGATATGCTCGGGGCTTAGGGTGAAGTGCACCTTTACTGTGCCATCGGCATTTCGAGCATACTTCGATGCCTCTGCTAATTGCTCCTCTATAGGGGTGCGGCTACCATCTTGGTATTTGTGAAACTGGAGTAGTCCCTTAGGTAGATGCCCATAATTGAGCCCTTTCCGCTCAAGCAAATATTCTACTACCGTGCGTTCCTCCCCAGCTTGTATTAGTTTGAGGCACCCCTTGCCACCTTCTCCAAGCATACAAGAACGGTTGAGACTGTCAAAGAAGGCAAACTCCTCTATGTGATCTAAAAATTGGCGCACAGACTCTTTTTTCTCTCCGGTGTGCAGAAAGTGGTAGAGATCTTTGAACATTCTGGATGCAGCACCACTGGCAGGCACAAACCGACTCACCACAATGTCTCGAGATTGAAGTACCTTTTCCCATTGTTTCAAGGCACTTTCAAGTGCTTCACCTTCGAGTTTGTGTATGCCATCTCCCTCTTCTGCTGCTTTTACAATATGGAGAAAGGGAAAGCCTTGGGTAAATCGCCTTAACTGTCCTTCGAGTTGCTGGCGGGTGATACCCTTCACCGCCAGTTGTGTTTGGTCACTTTCTGATAAAATAAGTTCAGCCATCTTGATGATACCTTATATATATGTGTGTACTGTATGATCTCTCTGTGCTTATCTGCTAACAAATATACCCATTTCTCACCTAATCCCCAAGGTGCTCTAGTATTGACTTTCATTTTCTGAGGGAGGGTGGAGGGGTGTGGGTAGGTGGGCGCATGGAGGGATGTTCTATGTATTGTGGAGGACAGGGGTAGCGCTAGCGGGGAAAGTCTCTCTAGGGAGGGACTGGAGTTTCTCTGGGGAGAGACTGGAGTCCCTCCCTAGAGGGAACCTCTTTGCTCAGGCAAGTAGGCGATGGTACTCTGGTGAGTAGGCGATGGTGGGTAGGGGAGGAGTTTTGTTTTGTGGGGGTAGGCGTTGTTTGGAGAGGGTGGTCTGGGTGTTGGGTGTTGGAGTAGGGTGTTGAGGTGGTTTGGGGATAGAAAATTATTCGTGNTGGTTTTCAGNGNTTTGTNAAATATCTTATAATTTTCTTTGGNAATCGTTTGGTCAGTTGGGAAATTGTTTCTATCTTTGCACTCGCAAACGAGAAACGGGTGTCGCTGATAGCTCAGAGGAGCTTGCGGATGTGGCGCTGATCGGAAATAAAATGGCTTCGGTGTTTGGTCGAATGNGAAATAGTTTGTACCTTTGCGCTCGCAACCGAAAACGGGGGTTTACTTGTGAACCTGTCTGGCTACTGTTGGGAGTGCCCTTGAGGTGGTGTTTCGGAAGTTTCTTGAAGTTTTCTTCTTGAAGATTTGGTAGAATGAAAATTATTTGTACCTTTGCGAAACCAACGCCTGAGAGCTTC
>NZ_KB904248.1 GCF_000379925.1 Porphyromonas levii DSM 23370
ACCGATGGCAGATACGAGATAGACAACAACGGCATGGAGCGAGTGATGCGGTACATCGCTATGGGAAGAAACAACTACCTATTCGTCAATAACAACGCATCGGCCGAGAATTACGCTCGCATCTACTCCTTTATGGCCACCTGCGATGAGGCAGGAGTCAACTTCTACGATTGGCTACTAGCAGTCCTTCCAAAGCTCCCCAAGATAGGCGAGCTCACAGAAGACGAAATAATCAACCTCCTCCCAGGTCACATAGAAGTCTAACTCAAAAAGACACCGAGACACAAAATAGCCTGTAGGTACCAAATCGTACCTACAGGCTATTTTATTCTCTCCTTACACGCCCGTTTTGGGAGAGTTACACTTAGATAGGCGCTCCATTGCCTCTCTAGTAGCTTCGTGCGAATTGAAAGCAGAGAGTCGGAAGTAGCCCTCCCCCTCTAAACCAAAGCCCACTCCAGGCGTACCGACAATCTGTTTCTCTGTAAGCAGATAGTTGAAATAATCCCATGAGGCTGGATAAGCCTCAGGCGTCTTGAGCCAGATATAAGGTGAGGAGACACCTCCGAAGTGCTCCACCCCAGCTTTTGCCAATGCCTCTCGAATCACTCGCGCATTCTCTAGGTAGTAGTCTATATTTGCCTTGACCTGAGCTTTACCCTCCTCTGTATAGATAGCGGCAACACCGGCTTGGCTGATGTAACTTGCACCGTTAAACTTTGTGGTCTGCCTGCGGCTCCACATACTATTCAGATCCACTGGCAAACTCTTGGGCACAACGGTATAGCCACACCTAACACCAGTAAATCCTGCTGTCTTGGAGTAGCTTCTAAACTCTATAGCGCATGCTTTAGCCCCCTCTATCTCATAGATGCTATGAGGCACCTCTGGCTCTGTGATAAATGCCTCGTATGCGGCATCGAAGAGAATTAGAGCCTCATGGGCAAGCGCATAATCTACAAACACCTTGAGCTGCTCTCTAGTTAGCGTAGTGCCAGTAGGGTTATTAGGGTAGCAGAGGTAAATTAAGTCCACAGGATCTGTAGGAAGGGCAGGCACAAAACCATTCTCCCTATTGCAAGCAAGGTATACTAGATTACCCCACTTACCTTCTGGCAGATACGCACCAGCACGACCCGCAAGCGCATTGCTATCTACATAAACGGGGTAGACAGGGTCTGTTACCGCTATCTTCACATCGTTGCTAAATAGATCTACAATATTGGCGGTATCGCTTTTGGCACCATCGCTGACAAAGACCTCTGACGGATCAAGCGCCACCCCATAGGGGGCATAATCGTGCGCCACTATCAGCTCTCGAAGAAAGGCATAGCCTTGCTCAGGTCCATAGCCACGGAGCGTAGAGCTAGAGGACATCTCGTCTACCGCCTTGTGCATAGCTTCAATGCTTACTGAAGGAAGTGGAAGTGTCACATCACCGATACCCATCCGGATAATCTTGGCTTCGGGATGCTCGGCTTGGTATTTATTTACACGGCGGTTAATCTCCGCAAATAGGTAGCTCCCGGGGAGCTTCTGGAAGTTGTTATTTATCTTTATCATATCGTTACCTTACCTTGAAATACATAAGTAGCTGATCCTGTCATAAACACCGACTTAGTCTCGTTGCCCGACCAGTCAATAGTCAGGTCTCCACCTGGCATCATCACCTTCACCGGACTATCCACCAGTCCTTTGTAGATGGCTGCTACTGCCGTAGCTGTCGCCCCAGTACCACAAGCCATAGTAAGCCCTGAACCTCGCTCCCATACTCTCATCTTGATGGTATGCCTATCGAGCACCTGAGCCACTTCATAATTCACGCCATCAGGAAATGCCGCATGTTTCTCTATCCTTGGCCCAATCGTATCTAGTGCATAAGCATCTGGGTCTTCGGCAATGAAGTGGATATAATGTGGGTTACCGACAGAGACCGATACGCCCTCTACCTCATCCACCTGCTTGCTATCCTCCAGCACCTTAGGCAGCCCCATATCCACACGAGCATGGGTTACCTTCCCGTCCTCAATCGTTAGGACAAGTATCTTTTCGCCCGAACGGGTATTGATCGTCATAGGGTTGTCTTGGCAAAGCCCACGTTCGTACAGTAGCTTTGCCACACAGCGAATGGCATTACCACACATCAGCCCTTCCGAACCATCGAGGTTAAATATCCTCATCAGGTAACCACCCGAAGCCTCCTTATTATAAGTAATCAGGCCATCACCTCCTATGCCTGTCCTACGGGGGCTAAGCTCCCGTGCGAAACCCTCCAAATCCTCAATAGGGAATCGGTCAATATCCACATAGATGTAGTCATTGCCGAGCCCATGAAGTTTATCAAATACGATCTCCATTATACGTTCTTATCTATACTATAATTATTCACACCCAAATCCTCATACGCCTGTACTAGTGCTTCCTCGTCATCCGAGATGAAGAGTACATGGTCTCCCTCTGCCAGTTCCGTATGCCCCTTTGGTATAAAGAAATCCCCACCTCTCTGCACCATTATAGCCAACGTATGGTCGGGCAGTGGCAGATCCTTCATCTTATTGCTCTTCTCTATCATATTGCGGCTTACCAAGACCTCCGAGATAGAGCTCTTGATGCGCTGAGGCAAATCAATGTCTCCAAAGACAGGATCCTGCGTCTCTGTATCTACTAAGTCGAGTTGCTCTGCCATAAACTGAACGGTAGTACCCTGTACAAGCAACGAGATAATAGTGATGAAGAAGACAATGGTAAACACCAGCTGTGCATTCTCCACCCCTCGCACCCATGGTATCATGGCAAAGATAATAGGGACGGCTCCTCTAAGACCTACCCAGCTAACGTACATCTGCGACTTCAACTTGAACTTCCCCCAGAAAGGCAAGAGCATAAGATGGACAGAGATAGGTCGACCGAAAAGGAGCATAAATAGGGAGATAAGGATAGCTGGCACCGCCAACTCCAATAAGTAAGGCACGTCTACCAACAACCCTAAGGTAAGGAACATTACCAGCTGACTCAGCCACTGAACTCCATCGAAAAACTTAGCTATCGTATTGCTATACTGCATCCGAGAATTCCCTATCACGAGTCCGCCCACATAAACTGCAAGATACCCATTGCCATAAGCGGTATTAGTAACAGAGAATATAAAGAATGCCACCGCTAGCATCAATATAGGATACAGAGAAGTAGCATAGAGATTAGCTCTATTCACCACCCATACAGCGAGCTTCCCGAGCACGAGACCGAATAGTAGCCCCACGGCAAACTGCACGACAAACATCCACACACCATCCCATACGGTTACACTATCTCCCTGCTGAATCATAGATACAAGAATCAGGGTAAGCATATACGCCATAGGGTCGTTGCTACCACTCTCAAACTCTAGTAGAGGTTTCAGATTGTGCCGAAGTTTGGTCTTTCGTGAACGCAGGATAGAGAAGACGGAGGCGGAATCGGTCGAACTCATCACACTAGCGAAGAGCAAAGACTCCAGGAATGTAAGCTGTACCCCGAAGTCCAGCCACTGGAAGAGATAATAGATAAAAACACCCGTGAGCAATGCCGTAAGCAATACCCCCGCAGTAGCTAAGAGAGCACCAGGAACCATCACTGGCTTGATACTCCTATAGGAGGTATCCATACCTCCTGAAAAGAGGATAATCACCAGTGCTACCGAACCTATCGCTTGGGCGATAACAGGGTCATCGAAGTTGAAACAACCAGTAGTGCCTGCCGCCATACCTACTCCAAGAAATAGGAGCAATGTCGGTAAGCCAAACCTAAAGCCAGTCTTACTAAGAAACAATCCTATTACGGCAAGGATGGAGCCATACAAAAGCAGTTGGTCTGTCGAAATCGCTGCCAATAACATTATCTATCACCTTTCCTATCAAAAATACTCTGCAATATACAAAAATACAGCGACACAATACAGAGGAATAATAGTAGAATGATGAAAATTATGTACCTTCGCACTATGAAAGGATATATCTACAACATCACAATTAGTGCCGATCGCTCTTGCGGCGGCGACGTTCTCTACTTCGTAGAGCATAGGCTATTCCCCACTTGGGCTGAGCGCCAAGGGTGGGAGCGCCCCAAGCTACTCCGAATCCCTACCCCCATGGAGGATGGCATTACTGTGGCTCTGCAGTTCGAGCTAGAGAGCACCAAGCTCCTTGCCGACTTTGAGCTCGCGAGCGACCCTCTTGTAACCCGCATACAAGAGGTATATGGCGAGAAAGTACTATTCTACCCTACCCTTATGGAGGTTATCGGATGAGCGAGAAGGAGATTATCAGGGCAGAAGGGTACCACGTACCGGTACTACTGCATGAGAGTATAGAGGCATTGGTCACAAACCCTGATGGAATATACTTAGATTGTACTTTCGGGGGCGGTGGTCACTCCAGACATATCTTGGAGCAACTCTCTCCCAAGGGTCACCTATTTAGCTTCGACCGAGACCCCGATGCACTTGCCAATTGTAGTATCAAGGACGATCGCTTCACCTTTGTCCGCTCCAACTTCCGACACCTCTTACACTTTATGGATTACTACGGCATAGAGCAGGTCGATGGGATACTCGCAGACCTTGGTCTCAGTAGCCACCACCTCGATGACGAGAGCCGTGGCTTCTCTTTCCGCTTCGATGCACCTCTAGACATGCGTATGAATAGCTGTGGTGGCAAAACTGCAGCTCAGCTCATTGCCGATAGCACACAAGAGGAATTGGGAGCCATCCTCGCTAATTACGGCGAACTCAAAGGGAGCTATCGTATTGCCACCTTACTCAAGAGGGCTTCGGACGGAGGCAAACTACAAACCATCCAAGACCTCCTCACTACCGTGGCACCTGTAATACCTGAGAGAGATAAGAAGTCTCTTGCCAAGCTATTTCAAGGGCTACGTATAGCCGTAAACGACGAGATTGGTGCTCTCCAACAGCTCCTCACCGATGGCACACAGCTCCTTCGACCCGAAGGGAGGTTTGTGATTATCACCTACCACTCCTTAGAAGATAGGCCGGTCAAGAACTTCTTCCGATCGGGCAATATCTCGGGCGAAAGAGTCACCGACCACTTTGGTGTGCCACTCACTCACATCAGTCCACTACACTCCAAGCCCATCCTACCAAGCGCTGAAGAGGAAACACGCAATCCTCGCTCCCGTAGTGCAAAGCTCCGTATTGGGGTCAAGGGATAAGACCCACACAAAGGTCTATTACCTCTCACAATATCGGTCGCTCTCATCTATCAATCCTTAATGTTATCAAGGATTGTTATTGTAGTCTATGTCATAGTTATATATCGTTGCTTATTCTCCATTCTTTGGCTTTATTGTATGTATCCCACATGTGGGCATATAACCCGAGAGTTCTTCGTGTATTCCCTTCTCCTCTATTCTATAATTCTATTATTGATATACAAGATACAGTCGGCATTGGTAATCATACTTAACCGATAAGCGATGACCAAGACTGTCTTTCCACATATCAAATGGGAGAGATATACCATCGTGAAGGAATTGCACAACTTTAGAAAGCTTTCATAAGAATAGGACTTAAAGGAAGAGGGCAAAGAAGCAAGAAGAGAATTCCTCCATTGTCTTTGCCCTCTTTATTTAGATTTGGTTTAGTTGCCAAACCTTTCTATCGCCATGGGATTTCCAACGGTGGTTATCATAGGAGTTGGATTAATCTTATCTGTCTTAGGGTCGAGATAATAGATGCCTTTGGTGGTTGCCGAAGCATTACAGATGGCCAAACCATCTTTATACTTGGAGACTAATACTCCGTAGCCGTTTGACAATTCCAATCCTTCGATTATCTTCATCTTCTGATTGTACAAATCAAAGACTACTGCTCTGCTCGCGATAGCACCGTGTCCGGTTTCTCCGGGCTTGTAGTAACCCGGAATATCAATGTATCCGTAGGCTTTGCCATTGACTACATAACAAATGGAAGCTGCAAAGCCGGCCGGCTTCTCTTCTCCTTCTATGGTAGCTCCGGTTATCGTCCAGTGGTATGTGGGGTCAAAATCCGTTTCGCCCTTTTTGATTCGCAGTATGCCTGCTTTGTGCCCTGCTACCATTCCGAAGTTGCCGAGACAGGAAATGTATATATCCCCTTTTTCATCCATAAATAAAGACTTAGGGTCAATAGGACGTGTGGCTTGGGAGAAACCGCTGGTTTTCTCCGAAATCATCTTGACCAGCTTGTCCGTCTTCGTATCAATAACGGCTACGTCTGCCTGTTTGTAGTTCTCTGGACTTGTCCATCCCCCCACCATCTGGCTTAGACCTGCAAACACGTATCCGTCACGTTCAATCATAATTCCTATGTCTGGATTATTGTCCTGTATGCCCAAAGAGGTCAGGTCTATCTCTCCCGTCTTTTGCATTGTTTCGGGATTGAAAATGTAGATCTTCCCCAATCCTGCAAGCGACAGATACGCTTTTGTAGAAGATAGCTTGACGAGATTATTGGCACTGTTATTGGCCGGCAATGGCATACTGCCCACTTTTTTCAAAACACCGTTCGTACGTCGGTACTTTATCAGTTCGTTTTTGTCCATCTGCAAATGATAGCTCGGGAAAACATAAAGCTCCTGACCTACGACTATGGGGTAAGAACTTCCAAAGGGGACATTTATACCATTCTTATTGTCTACAGCTATCGTCGAGCCTAACTTGGGCTCGCCAATAAGTTGCATATAGTACGTCCCATCCATACCCGTAGCATTAGGCAAGGCAGTCAGTAGCAGTACATTTCCCTTACCTCCTGCTATAGGGGTGTCCGGTTTGTTCTTGTCGCACGAATTGAGACACAGTGCAGCAAACATTGCTGCTGCGATAAATACTTTTTTCTTCATCTTTTTTGTTGCTTTAGTTATTATACATATGGTTTGATTACTTGAATACATATCTGAATCTTATGGTGAAATTACGTCCCGGTAAGGGGCGATTGAACTCGCTGATCATTTGCGTATCGGTCAGGTTGTTTATTTTCCCCATAATGAAGTAGCGTCCATTGCCAAAACTTTGTTCAAAGCCTATACTGCTTGAAAAGGTTCGAGGGATGCGATGCAACTGGAATTGGCTTTGCTCAAAGTCATAAAGGTATTCCTCCACGAACGAAGCATCGGTAAATATGCGTGTGTTCATTCCTCTGCCTCCGAATAGATTCTCTTTGTGAAACTCCAGTCCTGCATTTGCCATCAGATAAGGGATATTGGGCATACGACTTCCTTTGGTAGGGTTGGGAACTGTTGTATTTTGTTCGTACTTACGCGTATCTCTCAGGTCTTGGTAAGTTGCGTTTACGTAACCATAAAGCCAGCGCGTAACATCGGCTTTCACCTCTGCTTCCACCCCAAAGGTTCTCATCTCGCCGAAGTTTTGATATTGCGACTGCAAGAAGCCTCCCGTAAAGCGAATCATATCTCGCAGATACATATAAAATCCATTTACTTCTATTTGCAGGTTGCTGGGAGACTTCCCTGTCAAATCGTATTGCATTCCCACATTCACACTCGTGTTGCGCTCGGGCACCAAATTGCCTGCAGGAGCTATCACGTATCCATCGCCCAGCAGTTCTTCTTCCGATGGAAGCCTTACATCATATCCGAGTGACGCTTTTGCCATCAGATTGGGTGTGATACGGTAACGGAGCGCATTGCTGATACCGAAATCATTCTTTTGCGTATTTATGTCCTCTGCAGAATTGGTCAGCACACTTGCCATCCGTGTTTTCATCGAATAGTGGTAATACTTGACATTAACAGAATTCAGGAACTTATCATTCGAGGTGCGATAGTCGTAGTTCAAGCCCGCCACCCAGCTGAGCATATTGCTCGGGAACTCTGTACGATAGCCAATGACCTTGTCTTTCATTACATCTCTTGGGTTGGCGTGGGCATACTTCAGCAAAGAGTTGAAGTTTACCGAGTGGTTTTCATTGACAAGATAGTTGAGATTCAATTTGTGGTTGAATTGATGTTTATCATTCGTCAATAGTGATGCCCATTTACCGATTTCACCGCCGAATTTGGAAACTGCCGGATAATGCGTTCCGTCCCAATGTGTGCGATGAGAAGCGGTATCGGCAAAGTTATAGTTGGTATAAATATACCCCAACTGCCAATCCAAGTCCAGTCCATCCAAGAGGAAGTTATCCTTCTCCATTTTATTGGCGAAAACAAAGGCATTGGAATGGCTGTGGGCATACTGAATGTTTGACTCTATCCCCTGTATATCCTTGTAGGTATGTATGAAGACCGGCTCAAACTCCACCAAATCAAACCACCATTTCCGTGCCTTGAAGCTGCCACCGATAACCATCTTTTTGAACTTGTCGTGATCTCGGGTTATCGTAAGCCCTTCTTGAACGGGCGACTTCATCTTGTAGTTATTGTCGGCATAGTTGTAAATACCGCCCAACCCGAACTCGATACCTTTCGGGGCAATGTTCATCTTGCTTACAACAGACGCTTTGTGTGTATTGAAACTACCGTAAGAATAATTCACGTCCAAATACTTGGGCGGATATTCCTTGATGACAATATTGACTGCTCCACCAACGGCAGAGCCTCCGAACTTGGCAGGAACAACTCCTTTGTATATCTCAATGCGGTCGATCATTTCGACCGGAATATCATTGATGTCGATGAAATCGGAATTATCGTTCATCGGATGTCCGTCAACGAAAAGCCCGATGCGTTTCCCTTCCAAACCGCGCACCGAAATGCGAGATGCGCTACCTACGCCACCCATTGCCCGCACGGTGATACCGGCAGTCTTTGCCAGAACGTCTTGTACATTGTTGACCGTACCTTGTATTTGGCTCATACTGATTACGGATATGGGCATTGCTTGTTCGCGTATCTTGCGGGCTTCGCTTTTGCCCAGTACGACTACCTCATCGAGCGATTTAGCTTCTTCTTTCATCCGGATGATGTTTTTTTGCCCTCTCCCTTTCCCCACTGTGACCTTGCGGGTTTGCGTGTGGTAACCTATAAATCTCACAGTAAGCGTGTAGGTAGCCGGGGGAATATCAGAAAAAGAGAACTCGCCGTGCTTGTCTGTTGTGATGCCCTTTTTCAGTTCCTCTATAAAGACCGAAGCTCCGGGCAGTGGTTCTTCGCCCGAGTCGTCGATGACCACGCCCGTAATCCGTCCGCCTCCTGTTTGAGCAGATACACTGGTGCTTACGAGCACCAGTGATAAGAAAAGATAAAGTACTTTCCGTTTCATTGTTTGTTCCTTCATCTGAATATTAAAGATCGAGAATGGGTGTGTCGGAAGTACCTCCGGGTGTCGGATCCGGTGTAGCCGGTATCGCCTCCTCTTCACGTATTATCATACGCTGTACATTCTTTGCCCGATTGCGCATTTCTTGCTTCGGGAAGAACTGTATGCGAGGCGTTTTGAGCGTATCTGCGGTAACGGCTTTCTCCGTCTCCATACGCTTGCCACTGGATATGACTTTAAACGAACCGAGATCTGCCAAGTCAACGGCTCTGCCGCTGAACATCTCTTCACGCACAATCTCCGCCAGGGCGGTAATGGCAGCACGCACATCGGCACGGCTCAGGGCTGTGGCATTGACGATGCGGTCTTCTACCTGACGAGTAGTAATCTTATCTTGCGCAACAGGGGCGGCATAATACATTGTTTTGCCTTTGTGTTTACCTATGCGCATTACCTCTTTCTTTACGTTGTATAGTAACATATTTCTTCCTTTTATTATTGTTTGTATTTTAAGTGCTTTTGCCGTTCTATTGGAACGGCTTTGGACGTTTAACTTAAACGGCTCAAACGATTCCATTGGAACGACTGCGATCGTTTAACTTAAACGATTTTGTCCGTTTCGGTTGAGGTGTTTTTCAGCTGCTGTCATTTATCCAATCCATCTTTCTCGTTTTATATTTCTATTACTTTTTGTTGCTAAAAACTGTATTTAGCCTTTGCCCATATTTCCGAGTTGTTCTTGTAAGTGCCGAATATCCCTTCGTTGCCTCCGAACCAATCATAACCCAGCGAGAGCTGTATGTAGTCATTCAGTGCATATGAAGAGGTAAAGCGGCTGAACCATCCCTTATGGTTAATATCGAAATAGGTAAAGTTGGAGAGCTGCAATGTGCTATCCAATAGCTTTTTCGACACATTGAGCGTGAGGAGCGACTGGTGGCGAGGTTGTGCTATTTGGGGTTCGTACTTCAAAATACTTTCTGAAGAAAACTGCGCCATCAGTGTCCATTCATTGGGTGCATACCAATCCACGCCCACGAGATAATTCACCGTGTTGAAGCCCTTTTGCTCCATAGCGCCAGCCTCGGGTTTGTAACTGAAATGCTTGTCTACGTTGAACGCCGCTTCTCCACGCACGACAAACTGTCCCAACGGCTTGGATATATCCGCTCCGAAGAATCCCATTCGGTAATATTGTGGAGATACGGTTATATGAGAGGCTGAAGGTCGGTAAGTAACCACGGGCATCTTGTTCCACGTATGCAATGCAGCGAAAGAGAAATCCACTCCGGGGAGAGTGAACCCGAGCTTCCCTCCATATTCTATATTGGAAAAACGGAACTCGGGGCGGCTTCCCTTTTCGTTCCACATAAAGGATTGATCAGCGTTTTTGGGTAGTACGCTCCACGGATTTTCGGCATCGGTCGGCAGCTTATAGCCCTCGAAAGTCGGCACGGCAAGCAGCTCCAATTTCATCTTCTCATTAAAGACAAAGAAGCGCAAAGCATTGACCGGCATACGAATGTCGTCGTAGTCTCGTGCCAAGAACTCCGTCATATCCATCGGGGAAACAAGATCAGTAACACGTACACCGTCTGCCACTCCCCAGATGACCAATTGCCGACCGAGGCGAAAGCCCCAATGTTCCTGCCGATGGTCGAGATACGCCTCTCGCAGTTCAAAGCCCGTATGCGCCTTTAATAAGGCATTGTGGGTGGCATTGAACGAGACGAAGAGCGTCGAACCTCCAAAACTTTTTCCTACTTCACCCCTCACACGAGTACGTGAAGACATAAAGTCATTCGGCCTCTCGGAGCGGATGGCGTGATAGGTATCCACAAAGCCTTTGAGCTGCCACGACGAATCCCCCTCCTCTTGCCCCCATACAGTATTTAGAGGCAGGAACAGAAGAAACAACAGTAAGATCTTTGCTAAATGATTGCTTGTATTCATTTAATATGATTGCTATTCAGTAAACGTCAGTAGCTTTTCTTTGATTGCTCGGAATCTTTTTCCTGATTACTCGGCACCCAGTAAAGAGTCATATGAGAATCAGAAGAAAGTCATATGAGAATCAAAAGAAAATCATACGAGAATCGGAAGAAAGTCATATGAGAATCAGAAACTACTATATATCTTTCTCTAATTGCTATTATTGCTGTCCGTGCAAAGGCTTTCTCTTTCCACTTAAAATTGAATATTTTTACCGGACAGCAATATATTATAATCTACCTTTCTCCAAAGTGCTAACATTGAATTTTGTTTCATCCAATGGGAGGTCATACTTGGGATTCTTAATCTCAAGTATCGTCTGATGCTCCGTCTGGACATTGGTCATATGCAGTTTTTGGGCAACCCAGAACCCTGCCACCTTGGCAATGTTGGATAATTCGAGGCGGCGGTGCAGTTTCCCCATCTTGTCGTAATATTCAACCTTGAGGGCTATCAGGCAGTCCTGACGAATCCACGCTATTTTCTTGGAATAGATCTCGCGTTTATCCTTGGGCGTAGATTCCAATTTAAAACACTTATGCCCATCTATTTCTTCTTCACCCAACAGTTTATGCGTGTCCTCATCCACGTTGCGACTACCCATATCATCGTAGGTAAAGTCACTACCCATAAAGTAATCCTGCTTGGCAGAGGAGCCGCTGATACGGCGGGTCTTCTTCATCGCAGGCAGGTAGAGCCATTTATCGTCGTCCTTATTGGGATCGTCGTAATCCCACGTGAGGAAGCCCGTTCCTTTTACATCGCCGGGGTACTGGAAGAACATTATACTCTTGCGGTCTTTCTTCCCTTTCCCCACGTCGATGGAGTAAGAGATAAGTTTACGTTCGCGTACAGCTCCGCGCTTATTGATCAGTTTCATCACCAACTCCGACTGACGGGTGTCGCCATCGGGACGGTCTTTTACTTTCTGGGCAATCTCTCTGCCCGTCTGTGCCATTGCTGTGGTGCCAAATATGATGGCCATTGCCATCGTTAAGATTACTGTTTTCATTGTCTTATACTTTTAATTGTTAATGCCTTCTATCATTGAATACTTACCAGAAAAAGCTATCGGTTCTTAAAACTCCAGCTCCAACCCTATCATCAACTCTTCGGGCGCAAAGCGGAGTCCGAAGCCTTTGCTTCCCATCTTCGGTTCTTCTCCCATAAAGTAGTTGTTCCTGTAACCGATAAATCCCATACGCAAACAGAGGCAAAGACCTTCCGTGAGATCGACACAGGCTCCCGGGCGTATTCCTATTTCAAATCCGGAGAGATTTTCCGAGGTATTACCGACCTTCTCCTTGGAGAAGTTGAACCCGAACCCTCCATCCAGATAAAGATTGAATGGGTTCTTATGGATGTAGTAATAGCGGACAAAGGGCGAAACTTTGAAGGCATTGCCTATGGTCTTTGTTGTCCCCTCTTCCTTACGTTCGTGCTCATAGCCAAGGAGCATTCCCACGCCCCAGCTGTCATTGAAAAGGTAGCCGATTTCAGGACAAAGGTCCAATGTCAGGGTCTTGTCTTTATTGTCAGACCAAAACGACACAGCTCCTCCCGCAAAGAATCGTCCTTCGTGGTCGTGGTCTTTGCCTGATTCGTGTCTGTCCTGTGCAAATGCACTTTGGGCAAATCCACTACTTGTTGTGATACAAGCCAGAAAGGCAACCAAGCTTGTTAAGATTATTCTTTTCATCTTAGTTGATATCTCGTTATTGTTTTTATCCCATTGACTTCTCAAGCATCTTTCGGTAGGTTGCCGATTGCATCTGCAACTCTGCGTCAGTGCCCATAGCCTCAATCTTGCCCTGATTGAGCAGCACGATTTTATCGGCTCCGCGAATGGTACGCATCCGGTGGGCGATGACAACGACCGTCTTGTTCTTAATCAGTTCCGACAAAGCCTCCTGTATCAGACTTTCGTTTTCCACGTCGAGCGAGGCGGTGGCTTCGTCCAGCAAGATGATGGGAGCATCTTTCAGTATGGCTCTTGCGATGGAGATACGCTGTCGCTCACCACCGGAAAGCCGCTCGCCGTTCTCGCCTATGACGGTGTCCAGACCTTCGGGCATACGATCGACAAACTCATCGCAGCGGGCTATTTTGGCTACACGGCTCACTTCCTCGTCTGTAGCTCCTTTTTTACCTATACGGATATTGTCTTTTATGCTGGCGTTGAATAGCACCACATCCTGAAAGACAATGGCGTAGTTTTTCAGCAGCGTTTCGGGGTCTATCAGGCTGATGTCCTCGCCACCGAGCGAGATTTTCCCCTGCTGAATATCCCAGAAACGGGCTGCCAGCTTGGTAAGTGTGGTTTTACCGCTTCCCGAAGGTCCGATGAGAGCAGTAACTTCACCCTGCTTAGCAGTGAAACTTACGCCGTTGATGACGGTATAGTCTTCGTAGCCGAATACTACATCTTTGAAATCTATATTGTAATCCTTGGGATTCATTTCCTGTTTGCCTTCCTGAACGGGCATTGTTTTAATCTCCTTGATGCGCGCCACCACGCCGTCGAGAGCTACAATCATCGCCATAAAGGTGAGAATCTCCTCAATAGGCAGATAAATGCTTGCCGTGAGAATGAGATAGGCGATATAGACAAGGATGTTGATCTCTCCGGCAATCAGCATATTGGCACCTACAATCGCCACCGTGACGATACCAAGTTTCATCAGCATACCACCCAGGGAGACAGCTATACCCGAAGAAAGTTCGGCTTTTATCTTGGAGCGGGTGCTATTGTCTACCTTGTTGTTGAATTCGTCTAACAACCGTTCTTCCAGGTTATAGGATTTGATTTCCTGTATTTGATCTATCTTCTCCTGTAAATCGTCGAACACCTTGCGACTGCTTTCCACGAGTGCGTCCACAGCTTTGCGTTGTTTCTTTTTAGAAAGGAAGAAGACCAGCAACGAGACAGGCACGACCCATAGTGCCGCCAATCCGAGCTGCCAATTGTAGGCGAGTATCATAATGGAAATGATAATCGTGGAAATGACTGTGGAGTAGATCTGCGGTACGGAATGAGAGAATATACTCTCGTAAAGATTCAGGTCGTTCATCATAGTCGCAGAAAGATCGGATACATCGCGTTTCCCGAAATAAGAGAGCGGCAATTTCTTCAGGCGGTTGGCTATATCGATGCGAGAGTTGGCACTCTCGTTATAAACATTGTCGTAAAGGCGTACATAATCCCACCTCGCCACGAAAAACATTACCAACAACATCACTACGATGATGACGATATAGTTCGTGAGGGTCAGCTCTGCCGGTGCAGGAATGCCCTCCAGACCGCCTAAATATTGGAATAGAAACATAAATCCGATGATGGGCGGAAACATTTTGGTCAGATTCAGGATGGTATGCGAGAATATGGATTTTTTCAGGTTCTTCGCTCCCTGATCCGACATAGCGTATTTTTTCTTCAAGAAATTATTCATTTTGACCTCCTATTTTCCAGTTGGCGGATTTCTGATATTCGTCCCACAGTTTTTTGTAGGCTCCGCCTTGGGTTAATAATTCATTGTGTGTACCGCTTTCCACTATTTTGCCATTTTCCATCACAAGGATTCTGTCGGCATTAACCACAGTGGAGAGCCTATGAGCAATCATTAATGTGGTTTTGTCTTTCGACAGCTCTTTGAATGAAGCCTGAATGATATGCTCGTTTTCGGGATCGGCGAAGGCGGTCGCCTCATCGAGAATGACGAAGTCGGCGTCCTTCAGGAAAGCCCTTGCAATGGAAATTCGCTGGGCTTCACCCCCTGAGAAATAGGTTCCCTTGGTTCCGTAAATCGTATCCAAACCCTTTTCCAAGTTATCAACAATCTCTTTAGCTCCGGCTCTGACGAGAGCTTGCTCTATCTCCTCATTACCGGCGTTGGGATTCCCCAGCAACAGGTTCTCGCGCAGGCTCATCTTGAAGAGCTTGGATCTTTGGAACACAAAAGCAATCTTCTGCATCAGCGCCGATTTCCCGTATTCCCTGATGTTGGTACCTCCGATGAAAATTTCGCCCTCATCTGCATCGTAGAAGCGAGCAGCCAGACGTGCTACGGTGGTTTTCCCTCCTCCCGAAGCACCGACCAAGGCAACTGTTTCTCCTTTGTTTACCTTGAACGATACGTTGTCCAGCACTTTTTCTTTTCCGTATGAAAAAGAGACGTTCCTGAACTCCAACCCCTCTCCAACCGCTGTTTTTGCGCCATAAGTGAGATCGTCGTAATCCAAAGCTGCGTCGATTTTGTCCAATGCCAGCTCAGCAAAGTAGGTGAAGTTTCGAATAGCCGCACTTCGATACATAAAGATGCCGAAGACGGGGCCTATCAACAGATAGATAACGGAATTGCCCAGCACCTGCCGCACATCGCCACCGGAAGTAATCATCATAATGGCAATGGGAACCAAGAAGAATGCCGTAGAGCTTGAGATAGCCTCGTACAGCGACATTTTGTTTTTGAAGCCCATACTCCACCGCACCACGAAATCTTTCATCCTTACAATGAGCGAATAGAAGCGATCAAAGCTCTCCACGCTCTGGGCAAAGGTCTTCACTACCGGTATGCCGCGCACGTACTCTACCGATTCGGCGGAAAGGTTGGCAAGCCCTTCGTAGTATTCTTCCCGCATCTTAATACCCTTTTTGGTAGTCATAGTAGCCATAACCAATAGGCTTATGACCATCGGAATCAGGCTAGCCAACCCTAACCGCCAGTCGAAAAGGAAGAAGAAGATCAATAGCACTATGGGCGAAACAATCGTCATTGCAAGATCCGGTAGCTGATGCGCCAGCATACTGTGGGTCTCTCCGGCACCATCGACAATGGTCTTGCGCAGGTTACCGCTTTCGCGGTTGGCAAAAAAGCCCAACGGTTTCGCCATCATCTTCTTCACGCTAAGTTTGATGATGTTCGCCTCTACCTCGAAAGCGAAGAGGTGAGATACCATTAGCGCAAAGAAATAGAGCAACATCCCTGCTGCGGCAAAACTCGCCGCCAGAATTGCATAATGCCGTATGGAAACTGCATCGACATTGTTACTCAAGATAATCCCGCTGACAATCTTATGGATATAGACCATAGGCATCAGCACCAAAATACCCGAAAGGGCCGAAAACACCATCGCCAGTGAAAGCATATAGCCTTTTCTGCCTGCGTATGGCAGCAGCCGCTTCAGAACGGGCGTTTTCTTCTGTTTTTGTGTACTATTCATTTTCAATTCAATTATGTTTGTTTATTCTACCTGAGTTTTGTCTGTATTTGTCTCTTTTCCGAACAGGCGGAATTTCTTAAACAGTATAGGCGTCACACAGAGATCGGCAAGAAGAGCCGATGCAATACCCGCTACGGAGAGTATTCCCATATGTATAAAGGAAAGGCTCTCAGAGGTGGTATAGATGGCGAAGTTGGCGCAGATCACCACACTCGTCAGCACGATAGGTGTCCCGATGGTGCGGAACGAGCGGAGAATGGCACCCCGATAATTGCCTTGGCGGTCGAATTCCAAATGACCGTGGTTGATGAAGTGAATGGTGTCGTCCACCGCCAAACCGAGAATCATCGGCATAATAGTGGCGGTCATCATATCCAACGGATAACCCAACCATCCCATCAGCCCTCCTACCACCAAAGCGGGGGTAACGTTGGGTATCAGACCGATAAGTCCGATACGTACACTACCAAAGACAAGCATCATCAAGATACCGATGATAAGGAGGGAGATAGCGAATGAAACCATCTGCCCACGGGCTATATACTGCATCATAACCGTGAATTGAGGCATACTACCCACAGTAGTAACTGTAGCTTGAGGGAAGAGTTTGTTAGCGTAAGCAACAATGTCTTGTAGCTCCCGCTCTGTCTTCCCTGAATCGTATGAATTCATCTCGACCATCAGGCGAAGACGTCGGTAATCGTAATCGATCCAATACTCTGCTTCGCTGCCTCCCGCATTTTCATAAAGAAGTAACAACTGTGCCACCTCTTCTGGGTTGTGAGGGATGGTATAATAAGAGGCATCCCCATCGTGCAGGGTTTGGTTCAGGTCTTTGAGGATATTCAATACCGTGGTTGTGCGTTTGGTCGATTTATACCTGTCTGCGTGTTGTGCCAAAGAATCTAATCGAACAAGGGCTTCGGGCGATTTCGCCAATCCATCGTCAGGCAGTTCTATCATCACATCATAGGTGTAGATAGACCCTAGTTCGCTTTCGCCCACTTCCAAAAGGTTATTGACGTAGGCTATCTTTCGTCCCATAGTACGCTCTACATCGAAGGCGGTCTCTATCTTGGTAAATTGATAGATAAGGACAACCGTGATTAGTCCCGCAAGACATAGAATCAAGGTTCCGTGCTTAAGTACACTTTCACCTATCTTCTCCAGTTTCCGATCCAACCACCGCCCTCCTGTTTCCTGCACCTTGGGATGTGGCTTTCCGTCCTTACCAAAACTAAGGAGCACAGGCATCAATGTGATGGCAATAAAGAACGCCAGCATCACACACGAAGCGGTCGCTATACCAACAAAACGCATAGGTTGCATCGGTATGGCGAGGAAAGAAAGCAAGGCGGCAAAGGTGGTGAGTGCACTAAACAGCACCGGCCATCCCATTTCTTTGACGGTTTCTTCTACTGCTTGTTTTCTCTTCCCGTGTATGAGGAATTGGCGTTTGAAGTAAGAATACACGTGGATGTTGTATGCAATGGAAACAGCAAATGCCAGCAGCATTGGAATCATCATCATACCACTGTCTATCGTCATTCCGACATATCCCAATATACCATACACGATAACAATGGAGCCTACGGCTGTGACAAGTGGCACAACCACTCCCCTAAAGGAGCGCGTTACGAGTAGCAGGATAAGTATGGAGACGAGGGCTGCGATACCCAATACACGGGGCATTTCCTTGTTTATCCATTTCATTTTCATAGCCGTTACATAGGGCAGTCCTGTTCCCTTGGGATGCAATGCCTTGTATTTATCTTTGGTGATGATGTGCTCCAGTTCATTACCTGTCAGTACTTCAGGAGAGATCGGTTTCTTCCCTTTATTCCACACCGAATCCTCCGGGAAAGCACGCAGTTTGAGTATGATCCACGAGAGTGTTCCGTCTTTGGAAACAAGCCGCTCTGCAACGTGAGGTTTCAGGTAAGCCTTGCGGCGTATCTCCTCCAGTTCCGTCGGATCTGACGGGATTGTTTCGGGGACAATCTGTTCGATAGTCATACCCTCTTCACTGCCCATCATAAATTCGATGTCAGTGAGAGACGTGATTTTGTCGGCATACGAAAGACTGTCCATCATCTCATTGGTAAGCTCGCGGATAAGCTCCAGATTCTCTTTCGTAAACGAATTGTCGCATCGGGTCAGTACCGCCGCAAAGTTGTCATTGCCGAATATCTCCTTAAACTCTTCGGTCTTGACAAGCATTGGGTCATCTTCAAGGAAATAGTCTTCCCAAGCGGCACTCACCTTGAAGTATTTAAGTCCCATAACTCCAATCGCAAGGATGAGGATAAAACCTCCCAACACGACCCAGCGATTCCGCATCATCCATTTGCCTCGTAGGGCAAACCAATCGTTGATTCTTTCTATTTTCATATCATTTGTTATTTGTAAATCCTTTCATACAGTTAAAGACCAGAATTGATCGGTAGTTATGTGCCGTAACCTGATTGCCATAAAAGAGCTGCAATAGATCTATCGCTTCCTGTTTGCTTAGATGTGGCGGCACGAAAAGTCCCTTTCTATTCAGGATGTTGCGCACAATCCAATCAGCCGGTTTACGCTCGCCTTGGATATAGAAACTCCCGCAAAAGAAGCCGCCCGGTTTTAGTACCCGAAAGATTTCGGCTAGAGCTTTCTTCTTGTTGGGAAAGCAGTGTAATCCATTCATAGACAATACGCCATCAAAACTATTATCAGAATAAGGCAGATGTAGTACATCGCCTTGCCGAAGCGTCGTATTATGCAATTTCATCGCTTTTATACGATCTTGCGCAGTATTAAGCATCGCTTGGGAATAGTCTACACCCGTAACTGCGGCTTGTGGAATGCACCAATACTTTTCGGCAGTGAAAACCATCGTACCCACGGGGACATCCAATAAATGCCCAGTAAAATCAGGAGGTATCATTTGCAGTACCTCACGCGCAATGGCATTATCATCTACACGCCAAAGGCAGCGCATATAAAGCCGACTCCACCATTTGCGCCCGATAAGCACATCGTCATAACGGCGTGCAATGCGCTCGTATGCCTTATTCTGTTGTTTTTTCATTGTTATGACTCTTGAAAAACTATTTAGAGCAGTATATCAATGGTTCAAAAACGAACAAACGTTCACTTTGTTCAAAAACAAAGCGAGCCACCCCTATGGGCGGCTCGCCTTATAAAGTCTGTTCTCATAGAGAAAGATGCTATCATCCCTCCTATGAGTTCTTACTATGCAGACACTCCGTATCATTACTTTCGTGCTGTACATTAGCAGCATCATTATCTAGCACTTTGCTACAAGAGCTATAGCTCCTCCTCCTTTGCGCAACCCATGACTCTTCACACAGGAAAAGCCCATCGACCCCCTGCACTAGAGTCATACACTCGTCGTTAATAATGTTTATTATACCCATATTTCAAATGAATCAAGATTTAGTTATCTCTCTTTTCGATCTACATTCATGAGTTTCTCCCATCCTCCTGTGCTAAAGAGGATATACTCACTAATAAAACACTCTATCTCCTCCTGAGAGAGTTCTTCATGTAACACTACTTCTCTCATCATGCTGATCCACCAAGAGCAAGTGAAATGCATAAAAAAAGGGGAGATATTCGTACGTAACCCCGGATAGAGCTCTTTCATCCTTTCCAAATACTCCATTCCGATAGATGTGCTTTTCTCAATCCACTGTTCCCAAAAATATTTGAACCTAGAATCCTGTGTATCAAGAAACAACAACTTCAACTCTTTACGATAACGGATTATAATACCCATTACCTCCAGCATAGAATTACGATGGTATTCCTCGGAGGTAAAGATTTCTAGGGACAGACTTTCGTCACGATTATGATTGTCTAGCATTCCGTTCATCTCATCTATGAGTGGCTGCAATACAACTGCCAATAAATCATCCTTACAGGGATAATAATTGTAAATATTGCTCAGCCCAATACCAGAGAGCTTGGATATCTCACGCATCGATACAGCTTTATAACCTTTCCGAAGAAAGGCTTCTCGAGCTGTTTTCATCAATAAATGACGTCTATATTCCTTTGTTGTCTGCATGGGATAAATGAATATTCTACCTTTTCATAGGCAAAGGTCGTTACCTTTTTGGAGAAAAGCAATACCCAATAATAATGATATTGGGCGAATAAAATGGAAATAATATCCCTACAAAAGAGTACTCCTTGTAGGATCTAGAATAATAGAATAGGCGTGGACATCTATTGAGTAGCTTAAGAATATGATGTGTAGAGGTTCATCGCCACCAGCACCTCGGTATAGAACTTAATAATTCTTCATAGTAAAGCAATTGCCGTCTCTGTCTCTTTGCGGTGGATTATATACTGAGCAAAGAAAGTCTCTCTCCCGCGAGGGACTTTGTGGGAATTAGCTATTAATAAGCTCCACTATACAAGTAAAATAGGTGGCTACACAGAGTATATCTGTATAGCCACCTATGTATTAAACACTTACCTCTATACCCTAGAGGTATCCGAACGTTCGTCAGACGCTGAAGCCACTATCGGGAGCACTATCCATAAGAGGATCTGCTCCCTGAGGTGTAGAAGTTCCCACCTGGTTCATCTTGCTTGTAAAGCGGCCTGTATTATTAGATTGTGCCAAACCCTGAGCGCTAGCGAACTTGATGATGCTGCTTTGGAACCTTAGTAGGACGGTATCGACACGTCCATTACGATGCTTAGCTATGATAAATTCTCCCATATCCTTCATGCTCCTACCATCCTCATCCTCTAGAATGCCATAGTACTCAGGACGGTGAATAAAGCAAACCATGTCGGCATCTTGCTCTATCGCTCCCGACTCACGAAGGTCTGAGAGCTGTGGGCGCTTCCCCTCCTTTGGACGGTTCTCTACACCACGATTGAGCTGCGAGAGTGCTATCACGGTAATGTTAAGCTCCTTTGCCAGTTGTTTGAGTGAGCGAGAAATGGTACTCACCTCCTGTTCACGATTCGCATTACTCTTGAGCCCACTCGCTGTCATCAGCTGCAAGTAGTCGATGATAATGACCTTCACATCGTATTGGCGAACGAGTCGCCGAGCTTTACTTCGGAGGTCGAATACCGATAGACCTGCGGTATCATCGATAAAAAGGGGCGCTTGCTCTAGTGTGCCGATACGCTGATCAAGTATCTGTAGCTGCTGAGGAGAGAGCGAGCCTCGCTTGATGTCATCATTGGGAATCTCAGTGTGGTTCACAATAAGACGGTTAATTAGCTGCTCTTTGCTCATCTCCAAACTGAATATAGCTACTGCAGCCTGATGCTCCACTGCCATATTACGAGCCATGGAGAGCACAAAGGCGGTCTTGCCCATAGCCGGACGCGCAGCAATAATCACAAGATCAGTAGGGTGCCAACCGAAAGTGATTTCATCTATCTCAGGGAATCCGGAGCGCACGCCATGATTGGTAACCTCGCCATTGACAATATCCTGCATCTTCTGCACTGCCGTAGGGACAAGATCCCCCACAGGTTGTACTTCGTTGCCATCCCTACCTTGGGTAATCTCGAAAAGCCTTTGCTCGGCATCTTGCATCGTATCTGTCACCAGAATAGTAGGATCGAACGAATTGGAGATGACCTCATTACCGAAAGAGATAAGGTCGCGCTGCAATTTCTTATCGAAAAGTAGGCGAGCATGGTACTCGAGGTGCGCTGTACTATTGACTAGGGTACTTAGCTGGGAAATATAGACGAGCCCATTGGTAGCTGTGAGTTTGTCATTAAGCCTCAGCTGCTCAATAACCATCTGAGCATCGATTGGCTTCTCCTCTAGTGCTAGCTGCCTGATTGCCTCGAAGATATACCTATGCTTGGTATCGTAGAAACAATCGGGCGTAAGAATTTCTCCCACTATGGGGAAGGCATCACGCTCCAGAATCAAGGCGCCTAGCACCAGTTGCTCCACCTCTATATTATTAGGTGGGACGCCCTTACCAAGTTCTTTTGCTACCGTCCTAGACTCTAGCATTCTACCACGCTCCACTTCGTCGGGATAAGCGTATGCCGTCGTAAATTTCTCTACACTCATAATCCCCCTTAGTCTAGCTTGAGCACTGCGAGGAATGCCTTTTGTGGCACCTCTACATTACCCACTTGCTTCATGCGCTTCTTTCCTTCCTTCTGCTTTTCCAATAGTTTTCGCTTACGAGAGATATCACCTCCGTAGCACTTCGCTGTTACATCCTTTCGGACTGCCTTAATGGTCTCTCTGGCAATAATCTTGGCTCCTATCGCTGCTTGGACTGCGATATCGAACTGCTGCCTTGGGATGAGCTCCTTTAGCTTCTCGCACATGCGCCTACCCATGTACTGAGCATTATCGATGTGGGTTAGGATAGAGAGGGCATCCACCGACTCTCCATTGAGGAGGATATCCACCTTCACTAGTTTGGAGCGCTGGAAATTGCTCACATGGTAGTCGAAGGAAGCATAACCCCTAGATACACTTTTCAACTTATCGTAGAAGTCAATCACGATCTCCCCTAGGGGCAGATCGTAAATAAGCTCGATACGATTACCAAAGAGGTAATCTTGCTTTACGAGTGTACCTCTCTTGCCAAGGCAGAGGGTCATGATAGGCCCTATATAATCGGTGGTGGTAATAATCGAAGCCCGAATCATTGGCTCCTCGATATAATCAATACTGGCTATGTCGGGCAGACCCGAAGGATTGTGTACCTCTATCGTATTGCCCTTTTTATCATATACCATGTAGGAAACATTGGGCACAGTGGTAATCACGCTCATGTTGTACTCCCGCTCTAGTCGCTCCTGCACAATCTCCATGTGCAGAAGACCAAGGAAGCCACAACGGAATCCAAACCCAAGAGCCGCTGAGCTCTCAGGCGTAAAGGTAAGAGAGGCATCATTGAGCTGTAGCTTCTCCAAGGAAGTGCGGAGGTTTTCAAATTCATCTGTCTCGATAGGATACACTCCTGCGAATACCATTGGCTTGACCTCTTCAAAGCCAGCAATACCCTCCTTCGCACCACCTTGCACATGAGTAATCGTATCCCCCACTTTCACCTCACGGGAGGTCTTGATGCCTGAAATAATATAGCCTACATCGCCAGTACGCACTTCCTTACGTGGCTCCATATCTAGGCGTAGAATACCTACCTCATCGGCATCGTACTCTTTGCCTGTGGCGATAAACTTCACATGGTCTCCACTCTTGAGCACACCATTCACAACCTTGTAATAGGCTATGATACCACGGAAAGGATTGAATACGGAGTCGAAGATAAGACACTGTAAAGGCGCCTCTGGATCTCCCTCTGGTGAAGCAATGCGCTCTATGATAGCCTCAAGTATCTGCTCCACACCTTCGCCAGTCTTTCCGCTAGCACGGATAAGCTCCTCCTCTTTGCACCCGAGTAGTTTCACCAACTCATCGCCTACTTCATCGGGCAGCGCACTAGGGAGGTCTACTTTATTCAGGATTGGGATGATAGTAAGGTCGTGCTCCAGAGCCATGTAAAGGTTAGAAATGGTCTGTGCCTGTACGCCTTGCGCTGCATCTACAATCAATAACGCGCCCTCACATGCTGCGATAGAGCGTGATACCTCATACGAAAAGTCTACGTGCCCAGGAGTATCAATCAAGTTGAGCGTATACGCTTCCCCTTTGTAGGTATAGTCCATCTGGATAGCGTGGCTCTTGATAGTGATGCCACGCTCTCGCTCTAGATCCATATTATCTAGTAACTGATCCTGGGCATCCTTCTCTGCTACCGTCTTGGTATACTCTAATAAGCGGTCTGCTAGCGTACTCTTGCCGTGATCGATATGTGCAATGATACAGAAATTGCGAATATGCTTCATTTATCTTTCCTAATGTAATTTCCTATGGTGCAAAGATACCCAAAATAGAGTAATAGAAGAGGAGGCATACCGATGGCTCTCTCATTAGAGAAACCATCGGTATACCTCCTTTATCTTACCACAAGGTGCTCTCCGACTTGTGTAACCCGATAGTCCTGAAGGGGGTAATGCCCTTCACCAGATACGGGATGAGCCAAACCTAGTGAGAGGTCATAGACCGTATGGCACCTAGGACACTCAGCTGCAAGTAACCGACTACCATCTTGTACCATCTCCACGCCAATAACTGTAGGCCAACAGTGAGGACAAGCTAGGTCGAAAGCACAATACCTCCCTCCGGCTTCATGAGCTACCACAATGCCTCTATGCCCCAGATATTGACCCTCTAGGGTAGCACGCTCAAATAGCATATAAGATAGCGGCTCCCGCAACCCTCTCCCCTCGTGATCCAAGCTCACTTCCAATTGCACTCCTAAACGAGGTAGAGGATGTTGCCCCTCTATCTCTATCCCCTCTCTAGCACAAGAGGTGAGTAGGAGGAGTACTACGAAAGCCGATAGCCCTCTCACTTCTCCAGAGATGTGCCCTTGATAAGTCTATCGAAATCTATCTGCTCCAATAGCTTTGCCACCTTATCTAGAGCTGGCTCTACCTTACCTTTCACCATTCCAGAAAGGAAAGAAGGCATACTTACCTCTACTGATATCTGACCAAGGGTATGTACTTCCTCGTGCTTAGCAAGGCTAAAGACAAGAGCAACAGGCACAGGAGACTTCACCGTCTCATACTTCACCCTATTAGGGGCGACTACCTCACTGCGCTTCAGTACCACATTGCCCGCCATAGGGAGGGTAAGATGAATCTCTTCGCCTACTAACTCCACCTTTACGTCATTGCCTAGTTTATCTCCATACTTCTCCAGAAGAGGCTTTAGGTGAGATGGGCTTTCCACCAATCCAAAGACCGTATTTATATCTTTCTTAAGCTCTATAGGGCGACTCGAATATGTCTGCATATAACTTCTTCTATATTATTACTTATTGGCTATAGCCATTGTATCACTTTCCCCAGTTAGCTGGGTCTTTGCGCCACTCGCGGAGCATCTCAAGGTCGTCAGCCGAGATATAACCGCTCTCTATAGCCTGCTCCACGACAGTATCATAGTTGCTGAGGGTGTAGAGCTGCACGCCAGCTTCGGCAAATGCCTCCTCGGACTTTGCAATACCATGGGTATAGATAGCCACCATACCGAGCACCTCACAGCCGTGTGCACGAAGTGCCTCTACAGCCTTCAGACTACTCCCTCCGGTACTAATCAAGTCCTCTACCACGACTACCTTATCTGCGGGACCGATACGCCCTTCTATAAGGTTCTCCATTCCATGATCCTTAGCTTTAGAGCGGATATAGCTAAAAGGTAGTCCCATAAGATCTGCCACCAAAGTCCCTTGGGCAATAGCTCCAGTAGCCACACCACTAATGGCTGTTACCCCTGGGAAGTGAGCCTTTATCGTCTCTGCGAGCGACTCCTTGATATAGGTACGTGCCTCTGCATCTGATAGGGTTACTCTATTGTCACAATATATTGGACTCTTCCACCCTGAAGCCCAAGTAAAAGGAGCCTTAGGGCTTAACTTCACAGCCTCAAGCCTCAACAGGTGCTCTGCCGTTTTCTTTGCTATCTCACTCATATATTATTCATCTATGTGTACAATTATACTTCTTTCAAAGATACCAAAATCTATCTAACTTCTCGGCAAAAAGCGAGGGCTAGTATGGAAGTTCCACACTAGCCCTCAATACAATTATCTTTACCTTAGTCGAAGATTACTCCTTTGTAAATGGAGCATCTAAGTTAAACTCGCTACGGAGCTTATACTTGTGGTACCTACGCTGAGCATCTTCCTTAGCCACGGCAAATAGCTCCTCTGCCTCCTGTGGATACTTCTTAGCAAGCGAGTTGTAACGCACCTCACCCATTAGGAAGTCATGGAACTTACTCCAGTCTGGCTGCTTAGAATCGAGAGAGAATGGGTTCTCGCCCTTCTCAATCAGTTCAGGATTATACCTCCAAAGGTGCCAGTAACCGCACTCTACAGCTAGCTCCTCTTCCTTCTGGCTCTTACCCATACCAGCCTTGAGACCGTGCTCAATACATGGAGCGTAAGCAATGACTACTGATGGTCCATCAAATGCCTCTGCCTCGCGGATGGCCTTGAGAGTCTGAGCCTGGTTAGACCCCATAGCTACCTGAGCAACATAGATATAACCATAGGTGGTCATCATCATACCAAGATCCTTCTTGCGGATACGCTTACCAGATGCTGCGAACTTAGCAATAGCACCAGTTGGGGTACTCTTTGAGCTCTGACCTCCGGTATTTGAGTAAACCTCGGTATCGAGTACCAAAATATTGATATTCTCACCGCTAGCAAGCACGTGATCTAGACCACCGAAGCCGATATCGTATGCCCAACCGTCACCACCGAGTATCCACTGTGAGCGCTTTACGAAGTAGTTAGAAAGAGCATCGAGAATACGCACATTCTTGTGGCTACTTGTGCGAAGTGCTGCAAGCACCTTGTCGCTTGTCTCACGGCTCTTATTGCTATCCTCATGGTTGTCATACCACTCGCGGAGTAGCTCTACATCGATAGGAGCCTCCTGCTTACCCTCAACCATCTCACCTACAATGCGCACGAGACGCTCGCGGAGCTTACCTGCGGCAAGGTGCATACCAAGACCGAACTCGGCATTGTCCTCGAATAGAGAGTTAGCCCAAGCTGGACCCTGACCAAGAGCATTGGTGGTGTATGGCGTACTTGGTGATGAAGCTGAGTAGATAGAAGAACAACCAGTAGCATTAGCAACCATCTGGCGGCTACCGAAGAGCTGAGTGAGGAGCTTAACATAAGGAGTCTCACCACAACCAGCACAAGAACCGCTGAACTCAAATAGAGGTCTTGCGAACTGAGAGTTCTTTACATTGGCAGCGACATCAACAAGATGTGCTTTATTAGTTACCTTCTCATAAGAGTAATCCCATAGTGGCTGTAGGTGCAGCTGGCTTGAGATAGGCTTCATAGTAAGTGCCTTCTCACCCTTCTTACCTGGGCAGACATCAGCACAGTTACCACAACCCATACAGTCGAGCACATCTACCTGGATGCGGAACTGCAGACCCTCGAATGACTTACCGATTGGCTTGAGTGTATCATAGCCCTCTGGTGCGTTCTTAACCTCCTCCTCATCGAGTAGGAATGGACGGATAGTAGCGTGAGGACATACAAATGCGCACTGGTTACACTGGATACAGTTCTCGATATTCCACTCAGGAACCATTGCGGCTACACCACGCTTCTCAGAGTTGGAGGTACCATTTTCCCAAGTCCCATCTTCACGACCTACGAAGGCAGACACTGGCAGCCCATAGCCCTCACGAGCATTGATAACACGGACAATATCCTTTACAAAAGGCGTATCATTTGGATGCTCCACAACCTCGTCGTCTGGGAGGTTAGCCCACTCAGCCTTTACTGGAACCTTTACTAAGAGCTCACCACCCTTATCTACTGCCTGATTATTCTTATTAACAATGGCATCACCCTTATGACCATAGCTCTTCATGATGAACTTCTTCATCTGCTCTACAGCTAGTTCGTAAGGGATAACACCAGTAATCTTGAAGAATGCAGACTGGAGAATCGTATTGGTGCGGTTACCTAGACCAATCTCCTGAGCTATTTTAGTAGCGTTAATCATGTAGAAGTTGATATCATTCTGTGCGAAGTATCTCTTCATCTTATTAGGCAGATGCTTCTCTACCTCGTCGATATCCCAGATACTATTGAGCAAGAATGTACCGCCCTTTCTTAGCCCCTTAGTAAGATCGTACATACGTAGATATGCAGGTACGTGGCAAGCTAGGAAGTGTGGCTGGTTTACATAGTGCGTGCTACGGATACGCTTATCACCGAAGCGAAGGTGGCTACAAGTAAATCCACCTGACTTCTTAGAGTCGTACTGGAAGTAAGCCTGTACCCACTTGTCCGTATTCTCACCAATAATCTTGATAGAGTTCTTATTAGCACCTACGGTACCATCGCTACCTAGACCATAGAACATACACTCATAGGCACCGTTATCGATCTGTGGATCCTCTACTACTGGAAGAGAAGTGAAGGTAACATCATCTACAATACCAATGGTGAAGTTATTCTTTGGCTCTGGGAGCTCAAGGTTGTTGAATACTGCGACAATCTGACCAGGAGTAGTATCCTTGCTAGATAGACCGTAACGACCACCCACTACGACTGGTGCATTCTCAGTGCCATAGAGCGCGCTCTTTACATCATTATATAGAGGCTCGCCCACTGCGCCCTGCTCCTTAGTACGGTCGAGGACTGCAATCCTCTTCACGGTCTTAGGAAGTGCGCCTAGGAAGTGCTTTACAGAGAATGGACGGAATAGGTGAACCGTCACCATACCAACCTTCTTCTTACCCTGAGCATTGACATAGTCTACCACGTCCTTACCCATCTTGGTTACAGAGCCCATAGCAATGATTACATTCTCTGCATCCTCCGCACCATAATAGTCAAATAGGTGGTGCTGACGTCCAGTAATCTTTGCAATCTCGTCCATGTAGTGCTGTACTACATCTGGCACGCTGGTATAGAAGCTATTGCTAGCCTCACGAGCTTGGAAGAATACATCATCGTTCTGTGCTGTACCCCTAGTAGCAGGGCTATCTGGAGCGAGTGCACGCTTACGGAATGCGTATAGAGCCTCCTGATCTACGAGTGGACGGAGGTCTTCCATCTGCATCTCCTCAATCTTCTGTATCTCGTGAGAGGTACGGAAACCGTCGAAGAAGTGAATAAATGGCACCCTTGTCTTGAGAGCTGTAAGGTGAGCTACAGCAGCAAGATCCATCACCTCCTGTACAGAAGCAGTAGATAGCTGAGCGAAACCAAGCCCACGAGCACTCATCACATCCTGATGGTCACCGAGGATTGATAGCGCATGAGAAGCTACAGTACGTGCTGCCACGTGGAATACTCCTGGGAGGAGCTCACCAGCAATCTTGTACATGTTAGGTAGCATCAGTAGCAGACCCTGTGATGCGGTGAACGTAGTAGTCAGCGCACCTGCCTGTAGTGCACCATGCACAGCACCAGCAGCACCAGCCTCGCTCTGCATCTCCTCCACCTTCACTGTCTCGCCAAAGATATTGAGCCTACCCTCAGCGCTCCACTGGTCGATATACTCCGCCATGGTGGTTGATGGAGTGATAGGATAGATCGAAGCCACCTCGCTAAACATATATGCGATATGTGCAGCGGCCTGATTACCATCACACGAAACAAATTTCTTTTCTCTTGCCATTTTAATTACAAACCAAAAATATGATTATATATTATATGTGTATTGTCTTAGTACAAAAAACCGAAAAGCCAGATCGGTATATCCAACCCCTCTCCCAGATATTTTCCACAGAGCGCATGAATAACGTCGGGACGGCTGCTCCTGCGGCGATCTCCTTTGTTAAAGCACCGCACAGGATACTTACCGTCTACCAAAAAGTCTACGCCATTCTCCTCCGATAGCTCTACGTGCAGACCAGCATCCTGCACACTCTGTAGAAAGAAAGTCTTTGCCCTTAAGGCGAAGTCCATATCTCCCTCTTTCATCACCGTGAGGATATTGGTATCATTGAGATACACCCTATCAGGCTTGCGTGGGTACTCCCCTCCATCCTTATAGATAAGGCGCACCATACGGGCGTCCGATAGGTACTTCAGATAGTTCATTACCGTAGCACGGCTAGTGTCTATCTCGCTACTGAGGGATGAAACATTGGTGATACCATCCTTTTGTTGCCCTATTAGGTAGAGTAGCTTCCTCAGTTTAGGCAAATAAGTAGGTGCAATCTGTCGGATGTACACAAGGTCTACCTCCAGCAGCATATTCATATTACGCACCAATCCTTCGCCAAAAAGCGACAAATCTCCCGTGGGCGGATAATAGCCATTCCGCATATAGCGAGCAAAGTCATCCATGGGTATCACCTCCTTGGAGATATCATGGACAATCTGCTCATGGTGATGCACCAATTCCTCCATCGTCACCGCAGGGAAATCTAGGCTATGGTGGTAATTGAGGTATTGCCTAAATGAAAAGCCATACAAGTCACACACCACCACCTTTCCCTTAAGTTCAGGATAATCCTCCTCCAAAGTCATCATACTAGAAGCCGTGAAGACGATTCGGAGCTCAGGGAAATCCCTATGACACTTTGCCAACTCTGAGACCGTTGCACGAAGATATTTGATTTTCTCATCCTCCTTTTCGTCCGTTTTTTAGGAGGATTTCGTTCAGGGCAGTCTTTCTCTTATCATATTTTCCCCTCTTTTTGAGCTTTAAAAGGCTCAATTTGAGGGGGATTTTTGACTTGAGAGGATGCCAAATGCTCCTCTCGAGGAGGATTCGGTCATTGGGTATTAGCTGACAATTGGATTATCATCATAGGGGCTCTTTTGATGTTGTGACATATGGACTCCAAAATATTTTGTCCGTGAGTCTTTAGCAAACCCTTGT
>NZ_KB904249.1 GCF_000379925.1 Porphyromonas levii DSM 23370
AGAGGCAGAACTCAAGGAGATGCACCGACGTAATGAGGTAGAGGGGACTTTCGGAACCGTGAAGATGCGCTACGGAGCTGCTAGGATAAGGACACGACTTCCAGAGACAACGGAGGTAGCAGTCGCTATGTCTTTCTTAGCGAAAAATGTGATAACGTTCCTCAGGGAACTTATCCGCATTATTTTGTCGCTCCTATTTCCTTCGTTTTTTTTCTCCAAAATTACAAATCGTTCGCCAATATCCTGCATGCGTCTCAATTCTTCAAAAAACACATCCCCTAATTCAGCAAGCTCTATTTATTGCACATAGGCTGAGGAGCTTCCTCAATAAACAAGGGGTACCGGTAAGTGGCAAGGCGACTACTGCCGAGACGATGAAGGGGAGAGGAGAGTTACTCTATACTTTTGAGTCTCCTTCGATAAGGGAGCTCATGGAGATTACTTTGGTGTACAGCCACAACCTATTTGCCGAGGGGATGCTACGACAATTGGCTATTGGGAAGACGCCACTCCCTGGGCATAACCCTACTCAGACTGCCATTGAGGAGGTGAAGAGCTACTGGAAGGGGCGTGGACTGGATACCGATGAGCTGGAGATGGTGGATGGATCGGGGCTGAGTACTCAGGATAGAGTGACCACTCATTTTCTAGCGGCTATGCTGGGAAAGGTTTACAGAGCCGACAAGAGTGGGGTGTATATGCGATTGCTCCCTCGTGCTGGTATGGATGGTACGCTCACTATATTCCTTAAGAATACACCACTACAGGGCAAGGCTCGCCTCAAGAGTGGCACACTGCGTAACGTGGTTTGCTATGCTGGATACGTAGAGCTCGGTGGCAAGACTTATACTGTTGCCCTTATGGTGAATAACTTCTATGGTAGCGCCTCTACAATACGTAAGGCTATGGAGCAGGTACTCTTGGAGTCGTTTGGTCTGAGGTAGTCGATGCCGTAATCATAAAGTAAGGGCTACGTAGTACATAATCTATTGTACTGCGTAGCCCTCACTCTATAAAACGACAAAAGCCGTACTCTCGTACGGCTTCTGACGGTTGTTCCACAATATATTAGGATGTTAGGTAAGAAAGATTGATTAGGTTATGCTTTTTGACACCACAAAGATGATAACATTCCAGCACGTAACCAAAGAAAAACTATTGCTCTATAACACCTAAACAAAGGCTTAATATTTAAGAAATCGAGCAATATTTCCTATTATTCGTAAACATATTTACGATGCTTTGTTGGCTAACTTCTCTTTTATTTGATTCTCAATGAGTTCTGCCAATTCGGGGTTTTCCTGTAAAGTTGCCTTGGCAGCCTCACGTCCCTGTCCTAGTTTGGTATCTTCGTAGTTGTACCATGAGCCACTCTTGCGGATAATGTCCATTTCGGCGCCAGCGTCCACGAGCTCACCCACCTTGGAGATACCTTCACCAAACATGATATCGAACTCAGCTTTGCGGAATGGGGGTGCGACTTTGTTTTTAGCTACCTTGACCTTTGTAAGGTTGCCAATCACCTCATTGTCGCTATCCTTTATAGGTGTGCCCTTACGGATATCCAAGCGCACGGAGGCATAATACTTCAGTGCATTACCACCTGTAGTGGTCTCGGGGTTACCGTAAGCGCCAATCTTTTCACGTAGCTGATTGATAAAGATACAAGTAGTCTGGGTCTTATTGATAATACCTGCGAGCTTGCGGAGTGCCTGACTCATCAAGCGGGCATGTAGCCCCACTCTGTTTTCTCCCATATCACCTTCGATCTCTCCCTTAGGGGTGAGCGCAGCTACGGAGTCGATTACAATCAAGTCCATTGCCGACGAGCGAATCAGGTTCTCGGCAATATCCAAAGCCTGCTCGCCTGTATCGGGCTGAGAGATCCAGAGCTTAGAGAGATCGACACCGAGAGCCTCAGCATACGAGCGGTCGAAGGCATTCTCGGCATCTATGATAGCCGCAAATCCACCCTGCTTCTGGCATTCTGCTATAGCGTGGATGGCTAGTGTCGTTTTACCCGAAGACTCTGGCCCATATATCTCAATAATCCTACCTCTTGGGTATCCGCCTACACCTAGTGCGATATCTAGGGTGAGCGAACCAGTAGGTATGGTATCAATCTCTTGGATCTCCTGTGATGCCATATTCATAATCGAGCCCTTACCGAAGTTCTTCTCGATTTTAGCCATCACCGCTTCGAGTGCCTTTAATTTATCGTTTTGCAGAGCCATATTCTCTGCATCTTTCTTTGCCATTAGGGTATATTATTTGTCTAGTTCGTTAATAATCTTGATGAGTTGGGCCGCATGCTCCTTGGTCTTGACATCCTTCCCAGCTACTATAGCTCTGACTACACCAGCCTCGTCAATCACGAAGGTGGTGCGCTGAGTACCCATGTACTTACGTCCGTACATGCTCTTTTCTACCCAAACACCAAACGCTTGGTTGAGCTCGGTCTCTGTATCTGCAATCAGAGGAAAAGGTAACCCATGCTTCTCGATAAAGCCCTTATGACTTTTGGCGCTATCCTTGCTTACTCCTATCACAGTATAACCTGCCTCCTTGAGTTCAGTAATACCGTCCCTGAGGCTACAAGCCTGAGCAGTGCAGCCACTGGTATTGTCCTTAGGGTAGAAATAGAGTATCACCCGCTGACCAGCGAGGTTCTCGCGGGTGATCTCGTTACCATCTTGGTCTACCCCAAGTCTTTCGGGTATCTTGTCGCCTACCTTAATCATAGCTCAAGGTCGACATCGTGTAGTTCGTGCCAAGGCAAGCCTTGCTTAGCTAGCTCCTCTAGGAATGGGTCTGGGTTGAACTCCTCTACATTGAAGACACCTGCACCGCTCCATAGTCCCTTGAAGAACATAATTGCTCCCGTAGTGGCAGGCACGCCAGTGGTATAGCTCACACCTTGAGCACCGGTCTCCTTGTACGCTGCCTCGTGGCTACAGTTATTGTAGATGTAGTAGGTCTTCTCCTTGCCATCCTTCACGCCACGGATACGGCAGCCGATAGAGGTCTGCCCGGTATAGTTTTCGCCTAGTTCCTTAGGGTCGGGCAGCACAGCTTTGAGGAACTGTATAGGCACAATCTCACGCCCCTCATACATGATAGGCTCGATACTAGCCATACCGATATTCTGAATCACACGTAGGTGGGTAAGGTACTCCTGTCCGAAGGTCATCCAGAAGCGAGCCCTCTGGAGGGAAGGGAAGTTCTTCACCAAGCTCTCTAGCTCCTCATGATAGAGTAGGTAGCTCTCACGTGGGCCTACCTCAGGATAGGTGAGTGGCTTGTGTATCTCAAGTGGCTCCGTCTCTACCCACTCGCCATTCTGCCAATACTTACCTCTCTGGGTCACCTCACGGATATTGATTTCGGGGTTGAAGTTGGTTGCAAAAGCCTTGTGGTGGTCGCCCGCATTACAGTCTACGATATCGAGCTGATGCATCTCGTCGAAGTGATGTTTAGCTGCATAAGCAGTGAAAACACTCGTTACACCTGGGTCGAATCCACAACCTAGGATAGCAGTTAGCCCAGCCTCCTTGAAGCGATCTTGGTATGCCCATTGCCAGCTGTACTGATACTTAGCCTCGTCGAGTGGCTCATAATTGGCAGTGTCTAGGTAGTTCACCCCGCACTCAAGGCAGGCATCCATGATGGTTAGATCTTGATAGGGAAGCGCTACATTGATAACGAGCTCGGGCTTGAAGTCATTGAACAGTGCCACAAGCTCCTCTACCTTATCGGCATCTACTTGGGCAGTCTTGATCTTCGCCTCAGTGATTTTACTTGCTATAGCATCGCACTTAGCTTTGTTGCGGCTAGCTAGCATGATATCAGTAAAGATATGGCTATTCATAGCCACCTTCTTTGCCACTACAGTGCCCACACCTCCAGCACCGATAATGAGTACACGTCCTTTCATTTCTCCTATATAATTAATTTAGTTCTAAATTCAAAATAATCTCTCATTCAAAGATACCAAAATTCGTGGAGTCCACCATCCAAGGTTTTATTATCGTACAGAGAGAGAATAAGTAACATAAATGAAAAGGACTTGCCCACACCCACACAAGTGATGATGCGACCAAGTCCAAAGTTCTACAAAAGTTCTATATAACAGAACTTGTTATCTAACCACAACGGAGTAGTCTTCTACCTCACCGTATGTGAATATCTCATCGGGGGCTGGATAGCCATCGTAAGTCTTCATCGATACGCGCATACGATAGGAGCCTGATTGGAGATTATTACTAAGAGAGAATTGACCTGAAACGACCTGTGAACTGCTCGTGTTTACTATCATCTCTGATCTGGAGAAGACACCATCGTTGTTGAAGTCTATCCAAACACGCCAGTAGTTGTTATACTTATTAGTAGTTCCAAAGCCCGGCGTTAAAGTAATCGTATTATTCCCCCTTGATATTGGGAAACTACCGATCGTCGTATAATCAGCATATCCACTACCTGTGCGAGAGTTCGCAACATATCTATTTAGTCCCACTCCAGAGATGAAAGCATAGTAAGAATCCCTTGCATAAGAGATTGGATAGGTTGGCTGGTCAGGATCTGGTGAAGGCGTGACATTGCCCCTAGGCTGAATACCGATAATGATATCCTGATAGTAGTTGAAGCCTCCACTACCTCCGCCGATACCTAGGCTACCTGGATTCAAAGCATTGGTCAAAAAATAACCGTCCGAAGAGCCACCCCAACCCCAATTAAAACTGAAGTAACCACGAGAGTCATATCCATCGCAAACGAATGAGTGACCTCCTCCACGACCACTTCCTGCATACTGTACAGGGCGTCCAGCAGAGAGCTCTTCACGTAAAATATTATGCCACTGAGATGCTGAATAACCAGTGTTGCGGTACAGCTGACGAACAGTAGTATCGTAATAATAATGATTTACGAGCAAGTCAGGAATATATCTTTGGTAGGTACCACTAGCTTTTCTGCTAAACTGCATATTAAGACCAATAGCTACGTCGTAGCAGAGTTGTGCTACGTCCCTATTTGGTGAGCGGAGTGTAGCCTTAGGCATATTGCTCCAATTGAGAGGGTGGTCGAAGTTGACACTTCTTCCATCTACTGTGCTCGTGTGAGAGCCTCTCCCACGGCTTGGGTATTCCCAGTACCTCATAATCTGTGAAGTTGCAGTAGCCACACAGCCTACAGGCGTACCCGTTGGACAAAGATCGTTGTAGTAAGGAGCTTGGTTCCACTTGATCGTGCCGAGCAGTGGCTTAACAGAAGCGGCTGCGACACGTGTTGTAGCCTCATCGGCATTTACTGAGCGTAGAGCGCCCTCTCTCCATTGCTTGGTTGCATCGGTACTCTTTATGTTCTTCCAAGAGTAGCGTATCTCATCGGCATAGCCCTTAAGTACAGCCTTGAGGTTGTCTGGCATCTGGTCGCCTACGGCAAATGTATTTTCCTCTGAGTAACCAAGAACAGGATAGGTAGTCTCAGACGCTGAAACGATGATGAAGCCTTTATCTCCAATGTTGTAGACATAGTAAGCAGGGAGATCACTATACTCCGTTCCGTCATTAGCACGTAAGTTGCTTGGCTCAGTATACACCAAAGTAAGCTGTTCCCCTCCAGAACGTAAATCATTCACCTTAAGAAAGTTCTCTGCAATCTTCTGTGCTTCGAGCTCAGACACAAAGGCGTCTGCATCTCCTGATGTTGCCTCTGCTATATCCGACATCCGAGACTGATTGCTACAAGAAACCGCGAAGATAGCAACTAACGCAGTGAAAGAGACAACAACCCCTCTCCATAGCTTCTTGCCAAGTGTTGAGATCGATGCCCATACACTTTCTACAAAACTTCTTCTTTTCATAAGCTGGTCTTTGATAGTTAATAAAAACTCCTATCGATAGATTGTACTCTATCTCGAAGAGTGCTTCTAATACAGTTCTCCTCTGCCATGGTATTATGTTTTAGAGAGCTCGGATTCTTAGGTCTCTAGTTTTTTCAGTCACCTATATGAAATTAAGATATAATTATCGTCGCAACATTTTACGTTTATATTCTAATAATCATACTTACCTTACATTTAGAATGCGAATAAACATGCATGCAATCAAAAAGAGAACACCCAAAGGTAGTAAGTATTTTCTTAACTGCACAATATTATTGACATAAATTCATTGAATAAATGGTTTTATCATATCATTGAAGTGTAAAATAGGATATTCATTTCGATAATATCCAAAATATGTACTAATTCAATCCATAATTTACCTATGAAGAAGAGGAGCGCACCCCTCGTGGGATGCGCTCCTCTTCTTTACTGAAAGCGTAAGTAACCTATACAGATTACTGGATGGTCAATAGGGTATCGCCGTCCTGTACACTCTGGTTTTGGTTAACGAGGATAGAGGTAACCACACCATCGCGGTCGGCCTTGATATCATTCTCCATCTTCATCGCCTCTAGTACCATTACCTTCTGACCCTTCTTCACAGCATCACCTACCTTAGCCATAATCTTTACGATTACTCCAGGGAGTGGAGACTTAAGTGGTGCGCCTGCGCCTGTTGTTGCAGATGCGGTTGGGGCAGGAGCGGCTGGCGCTGCCTCTGGTTGTGGAGTTGGCGCTGCGGCAGGTGCTGCAGGCTTAGCCACTGGGGTAGCTTTAGGCGCTACTGCTGCTGCAGCCCAAGCCTCTTGGTCAATATCATAAGACCTATCAAGTTCCACGTCATAGCTCTCGCCATTGACCCTAACTTCGGCAATATTCTCCTTTATGCTGACTACATCTACCTGGTACTGAACCCCATTGATAGTATAATTAAATGTCTTCATATAGATATCTCTGTCTACTTATTTATCAAATACTTACTTCCTCCTAGGGAGCTGACGGAGTGTCAACACCTTACTACCCCAAGGGGAATTGCTATGCTTAGCCTTATCGATAGTGATTACATTGCTCTCCCTATCGTGAGGCGTACCAAGCGTCTCATGGAGCGCCATAGCTATAGCAGCGTATACGTCCTTGTTGGATGGTATCTTGAAATTCATATCAATCGTGATTACAATGGGATGTTGTCGTGCTTCTTAGCTGGTAGGGTCAGCTGCTTATTCTCGAGCTGACGTAGTGCCCGAATGATGCGGAAGCGAGTATTTCGTGGCTCAATAACATCATCGATATAGCCGTAAGACGCAGCATTGTAAGGATTAGCAAATGCCTTGCGGTATTCCTCTTCCTTCTCTATAGCCTTGGCTGCTGGGTTCTCAGCTTCCTTCACTTCCTTAGCAAATACCACCTCTACGGCACCGCTTGGTCCCATCACTGCAATCTCAGCACTTGGCCAAGCGTAGTTGATATCACCACGTAGGCTCTTAGAGCTCATCACGATGTATGCACCACCGTATGCCTTGCGGAGGATACAAGTCACCTTTGGTACTGTAGCCTCGCCGTAAGCGTATAGTAGCTTAGCACCGTGAGTAATCACTGCATTGTACTCCTGACCTGTACCTGGGAGGAATCCCGGTACGTCCACAAGGGTTACTAGTGGGATATTGAAGGCATCGCAGAAGCGTACAAAGCGCGCTGCCTTACGAGATGCATTCACATCCAGTGCACCTGCCTTACTCTTTGGCTGGTTGGCTACGATACCTACACTCTTACCACCCATGCGGGCGAATCCACAGATGATATTATTGGCGAAGTCCTTGTGTACCTCGAGGAATGCCCTATTATCTACAATAGCACCCAGTACCTCATACATATCGTATGCCTTATTAGGATTATCTGGGATAATCTCATTGAGCAAGTCTTCCATACGATCAATAGGATCAGTACACTCTACGTCGGGTGCGGTCTCCATATTATTGGATGGTAGGAAGCTGATGAGGTGGCGGATAAGTTCGATACCCTCCTGCTCGGTAGGCACTGAGAACTGTGCTACACCACTTTTTGTGGTATGTACCGATGCACCACCAAGTTCCTCTTGGGTTACATCTTCGTGGGTCACTGTCTTTACTACCTTTGGACCTGTAAGGAACATATAGGATGACCCCTCTACCATCAGGATGAAGTCGGTAAGAGCAGGAGAATACACAGCACCTCCAGCACAAGGACCAAAGATAGCTGTGATCTGTGGTACTACACCGCTCGCCAAGATATTGCGCTCGAAAAGCTCAGCATAACCAGTAAGAGCATTCACACCCTCCTGGATACGTGCACCACCCGAATCGTTGATGCCGATTACTGGAGCACCTACCTTCATCGCCATGTCCATTACCTTACAGATCTTGGCAGCGTGCATCTCTCCTAGTGAACCAGCAATAGCGGTGAAGTCCTGTGCATATACATACACTAGTCGGCCATCAATAGTACCGCTACCAGTCACCACACCATCACCTAGTACCTTGTTCTTGTCGATGCCAAAGTTGTGTGAGCGAAGCTCCACAAACATATCCATCTCCTCGAAGCTGCCCTTGTCTAGAAGCAAATCAATACGCTCACGAGCAGTCATCTTGCCCTTCTCGTGTTGCTTCTGTATCCTCGCCTCACCACCGCCGAGGCGTGCCTCGGCGCGTAGCTCTATCAGCTCTTGAATCTTCTCTACCTGAGTACTCATATTATAGCTCTAAATGTTATGTATACACTTGTTATTTGTTGTCGGGCTTACTGCAGACTTCGGTGAGTACCTTTCCAGTGCTCTTAGGGTGCATAAATCCGATAAGTAGTCCCTCAGCACCCTTGCGTGCCTTCTGGTCGATAAGCTGTACCCCTAGCTCCTTCGCTTTATCTAGTGCCTCCTGAGTGTTAGGGACACAATAAGCGATATGATGGATGCCTTCGCCCTTCTTCTCGATAAATTTAGCAATTGTACTATCGGGGCTAGTAGGCTCTAGCAACTCAATCTTAGTATTAGAGTTGCCCACCTTGAAGAAAGCGGTCTTTACCTTTTGATCCTCCACAACTTCGATGTTGTAGCACTCCCATCCGAGCACTTGCTCGTAGAATGGACGATGCTCCTCTATGCTATTCACAGCAATACCTAGATGCTCAATGTGTGAGATATCCATACGTCTAAATCTTTTTTTGAGTTGTATATTATTCTTTATATCCTTTCATTGTGAAGTAGTTGTCGAGCTACCCTAGCGCAAATATATACTTTATTCCCTATATAACCATATTTTTGGAGCATATATTTCTATGATAGCAATTTATGACCTACCGACTATAATATACCTATATACTGCACACAGATACAGGTCAAAAGCAGAGGTCGGCTTCCAACTGTTGTGGAAGTCGACCTCTACTCATATCTCTATCGTTATATAGAACGGTGTATTACTTCATCTCGAGCGCTTGGAGATATTTCTCAGCCTCTACCCTAAAGTCAGAAGCACTGTACTTGTCGAGAACGGTCTGGTAGCTAGCCTTAGCCTTCTCCGTATTACCTAGCGCCTCGTAAGCGATACCAGCTTTAATAAGGTAGATTGGCGATAGCAAATCATTGTCGGCACGCTCGGCAGCCTTTTCAAAATACTTCACGCCCTCTTCCACCTTGTCCATATCCACATAGCAGTCTCCAATAAGACCATAAACGCTTGGGTTAGCCATGGTGTCCTTAGACTTGAACTTCTTCAGGTGCTCAATCGCCTTGTCGTACTCGCCAAGGTTATAGTAGCTGATACCTGCATAAGCCTGAGCAAGATTGCCAGAGGGGGTACTGCCATACTTGTCTATGATTTGTAGAAAACCTACTACATCAGCACCATTACCATTAAGCGCAAGAGCAAATGAGTCTACGCCAAATACCTGTTCAGCTCTAAACATCGCTGCCTGAGCCTTCTCTACACGAGGCTTCTTATACAGATAATGGTAAGCCAAGATACCTGCAATTGCCACCAAGACCACCACCGCAATAGTAATGATCGTATTGCGATTGTTGCGGATATAGGTCTCCGACTTGCTAATAGCCTCCATTGCGCCTTCCTCTATCTTATCGGTAGCGCCCATTGCTTCATGCTTCTTATCGCTCATATTATTAATTCATAATACATTGTTATTCAAAGATTGTGCAAACTTACACAAATCCCTGTATATAATGAAATAGCAAGGAGGGATTCCTCTCTTGCTATTTCTATTTTATCCATCAATCTGTGAGCTTGGTGAGGAGCTTACGATCTGCCTCCCAACCAAGTGCACTTGCACCTAGCACAGCCGCGTCGCTCTCTTTTAGTTCGCTCACGAGTATCTTCACCTTATCCTTATAGATATTGAGGAGGTTCTGCTCCATGTGGCGCTTCACTGGCTCTAGTAGGATATTTCCAGCCTTGGTCAGACCACCAAATAGGATAATAGCCTCAGGGCTAGTATAGGCAACCGCATCGGCAAGTGCCTCTCCAAGTACAGCACCAGTCGCCTCGAAGATATCAAGTGCTAGTTTATCGCCTTGGATAGCAGCATCGTGTACGTCCTTAGAAGTAATCTCATCAATATTAAGGTCTCTGAGCAAGCTCTTATCTTCACGGGCGGTGAGGAACTCCTTGGCTGTCCTCGCAACTCCAGTGGCCGAACAGTAGGTCTCGAGACAACCCATACGACCGCAGCCGCAAGAGCGTCCGTTACGACGGATGATAGTATGACCTATCTCCCCAGCGAAGCCATCATGACCATAGACAAGCTTGCCACCAACTACGATACCGCTACCAAGACCTGTGCCTAGGGTAATCTCGATAAAGTCCTTCATGCCACGAGCTGCACCATAAGTCATCTCACCTATCGCTGCAGCATTAGCATCATTGGTTAGTGCTACTGGGATACCATCCAACGCCTCACTGAGTAGGTGCGCTAGGGGGATACGTCCTTTCCAAAGTAGATTGGGCGCAAAGTCGATAGAGCCAGTGAAGTAGTTGCCATTGGGGGCACCTACGCCAATACCATGAATCAGTCCAATTCCGCCAGCTTCCTCTGCCAACTCCTTGATAGCAGCTGCCAACTCCTCTATATACCCCTCTACCTTGATATGATTGGTACTCTTGATCTTATCGCTACGGATAATATTACCACGAGCATCCACAATACCAAACACGGTATTGGTTCCCCCCACATCTACGCCCACTACATAGGGCTTAGTGTCACTTTTTACTGTAGACATTCCTAATAACCTAATATATATTTACCTTTTACCTAATATACCTAATCCTTTACTCTGTAATCGGTGCCACATCGTACACAGTACGGATGCGCTTATTATTTTGGATCTGATCGGCAAGCCCCATAGAGACCTTCCATTCATCGCCCTCACGCTTGAGCTGCATCTGCTTGGGATGACTAATCGTAGAGACACCATTAGCCTTGACAGAGTCGATAATCTTCTGCTGGATAGCTGCCGGCATATCGCTCAGTTTCTTGCCCTTTACAAGGAGAAGCTCTTGAGCATCAGCGATAGAGAGTGAGCCCATGTTGCTAAAGTCGGGGAGCGTAATAAAATATGTGACTACTGCTGCCTCGCCATTGATTTGGCTCTCGAATTTCTCTGACTTAATCGCATCCTTTACTTCAGGAATCAGCTCCATAGCGTCGGCAAGATCGCTTGGAATAGAGTAGTGACGGTTAAAGCTGTCCAATGTCACAGCATCCCTATCCTCTGTGGTCAGCAGGCTATAGAGCTTCTCAAAGTCTCCTGCCAATTCGGCCTCCACTGCAGCCTGAGCCGCTTCCTTAGGATCAGCACCACCACATGATGTAAGCATCATACCAGCAAACAATGTTACTACTGCCGTCACTAGAAGCGTATTAATCCTCTTCATACCTTTTGCTAAATTTATATATAGTGTAAATACCTCTTGCAGAATAAACCTTTTGATATACCTGCTTTTCAGGTGGCAAGTTACAAGTTTTTCACGAATTACCCAAATGCCCATCCCCTTATTGCCCAATTACTTCAGCCGCCTCTAGCCACTAGTTCAGCCATCTTTATGGATTCCATGACCATTTAATATATACTAATCCACCAATTTAATATATACTAATTGAATCAATTAGTATATATTAAATTGGTGGATTAGTATATATTAAATGGTCATGGGGTATGGCTAGGGCGGTCAGCGGGTAGGGGTGAAAGTTTTTTTGTCCCTATGGTACCCGTCTTGTCCTGAAAACATTGACCTTTTTTCGTGGAGATATAACTATCTACTTGACCTTATGTGCCTGAGGTTCTACTGGTCTGTTGATTCCAGCTCTCTTGATTGCTTTACCTTTTAGAGTTGTATACTTACTAAGAGAATGTTGGGGGATTAGGTCTGTGGAGTGTGTTCGCGCTCTAGATCAGCTCGGCTCTTACTTTGGGTTACGATAAATACGCCAAAGAAGATGAGTAGAATGGCAGGGACTCTCCACCAGCTCCATCGGTCTAGCCCTAGAGATATGGATATCACAGTGATTACAAATGGTTGTATATAAGCGTATATACTAATAACCGTGGGGCGAAGCTTGAGCTGGGCTATGGGAGTCAATAGGAAAGGAAGGAAGAAGCCAAGTACTACGATATAGAAGAGGACGCTATAGAAGTAGCCGTCGAACTTACTAAAATCGGTGACAGCAACTTCTTTCCAATAAATTGGGAGGAAGACAATTGTGCTGGAAAGGAAGAGCCATTTCGTGAAGAGCGTAACATGTGAGTACTTATTACAAGAGTCTTGAATCTATGAAGTGTTAAATAGTTTATTAAATTATGGAAACAAAAAAAATATACATACCTTTGCTGAAGAGGTGATATACCTTTTAGGTGATAAATTTATTTTGACTTTAGGCAAAATAACTATGAAAAGATTTCTAGCACTTCTTATTCTTTCTACCTCTTCAGTTTTTGCAGTGGGATGTGAAAATACTGTTGTTGTTTGGGAGACTTCACTCTTGAAGGGATCTGCGAAAAATAACATCGAAACACTGTCGATAGATGATGCTAAATTGTGTTATGACATAGGAGCAGAGATGACAGAAGGTCTGCGCTCGGATGTTTATGTTGCAGAATCTAACTGTTCAGCATCAATAACAAGTCAATTTAGAACACGTAACGGAGAGTAAATAAACTTTACTGTTCACGTTGTTGCTCCATGTGATAAACTATCCGAAGTGGCAAAGGATTTTTTGAGGAACACTCAGAAAATGTTGGAGGCTGTTTATTGATAGGCAAATATTAATGTTTCTTTAATGTTTAAAGGGTTGTAAATTTCTTGATATGAAAAAGTTTTTTTTGTTCGTTGTGTGTGCATTTTGCGCATTATCGTCTTATGCTTCTCAAGAAGCTCCTACCGTAGATGTTAACCTTAATTCTAGAGAGGTACTCTACGCAAAGTTCCAAATAGATTTGGGAGACTTCTCTGATTCTTTCTTGGAAAGTGGAGAAAATGCACTAAATGACTTACTTCAGCTTGGGGAGTGCATGAAAGCACTTGAGTGCTCTGTTACACTAACAGGTAAAGCTGGAATTTTTGATACAGGGGTTGAGGTTTCTGTTACTGTTACTGGACCGAGCGATGAGGTAATGGCCAAAGCAAAGAAACTTCTAAAACAACTCCAAGAAATGATAGATGACGTAAGGTGAAGTTCGTGATATTGATATAAAGATATAAAGAATTGTACAGAGTCGCACATCGTGCTGCTCTGTACATTTTCACTAATAATTTGAGAACGTATGAAACAAATTTTTGTCCTCCTAATACTGCTCTTTCCTTTGGCAATGAAAGCACAAGAGAGGTATGATGCTTTGCTTGAGTACAAAATGCAGACGAACTTTAGCGGTATGCCTACGACTTACAAGGCTGCTTTGTACTGCAATTCCACAAATGCCTTATTCATCTACCAAGATCAAAGAAAGGAGACTATCAATAGTGTAGATGAGGAAAGTCTTCAGCTCCAATATTTCGTAGCTGATACCACAGCCTATTTTATTAAAACCGATTCTGTTCTCACCACTTTAGCGCGTTCGACAAAAAAGGAAGGTGGTCTCGTGCTTATAGAGGAGAAAGTCCCACAGATAGAGTGGAAGATAGATTCTGAATTCAAAAATATCGATGGTTATGAATGTATTAAAGCAACCTGCAATTTTCGTGGGCGCTATTATACTGCTTGGTATGCTCCAGAGATTCCAATAAAGTATGGTCCATTTAAGTTTCACGGACTTCCCGGTGCCCTTTTTGAGCTCTATGATAGCCACCATGAAGTGGTCTTTACCCTCTCGAAGGTGAAAATAGAAAGCGGAATCGTACCGTCGGAGCCCATAAAAACGAAGTATCTTACCATTTCCAGAGACCTATACAAGAAAGCTCAAAAAGAACAATTTGAAAGAATAAAGAGGATATTGACGAGTAGATCTGATAGGGATATGCAAGTTTCGATAACGTCCTTTAAGGTTAATGCTATCGAAATGGATTGACTTGATTCATGGCGCTAAAGCCATAAAATTCTAAGGAATATACCAGATGAATCTACAACGACTTGCGTTGTTTCCCTTATTGCTATTATTGTGGGGCAATATGGAGGGGCAGACTGTAGTTACTGGTGTAATCGTCAATATGTTAGGGGAAGGGATACCGAATGTGAGTATCTTTCTCAAGGATAGCATTAGTGAGAAGACTCTGGCTCATCAGTTATCCGGTGAAAAAGGTCTTTTCAGACTAGAAACGCCTGCTAATACAGGGCTTTACTTAGTGTGTTCAAACATTAGCTATGAAAAACGTAACGTCCCTATCAAACTAAGTAATAATGGACGTGTAGAAGGAATAAAAGTAGTGCTAAAGGAGTCAACTTACACTCTGAAAGAGTTTACGATTACAGGAAAGAAAAGCCCTATTGTTGTCAGAAATGATACAGTGACATATGATGCCAACTATTTTACAGATGGCTTGGAGACAACTATTGAGGATTTGTTAAAGAAACTCCCTGGGATTGATGTCAATCCAGATGGTGTCGTTAGAGTTGGGAATAAAGAGATTGATAGAATACTTGTAGAGGGAGATGACCTCTTTGAGCGTGGCTATAAGGTCCTCTCAAAGAATATGCCGGTCTACCCAATCGAGAAGGTGCAAGTTATCAATGACTATGTAAAAAACCAATTATTCAAAGGGGTTGTGGATAGCGACAAGGTTGCTCTAAACCTTACACTCACCAAGGAGGCCAAGGATATCTGGTTTGGCAATGTCCGAGGAGGAATTGGCAATAAGTGGAATTATGAGTTGGTAAATAATCTAATGAACTTTAGTAAGACCCATAAAACCTATTTCTTAGTGAACTCCGACAATACCACTGGGCGTTCAGTGGGAGAGCTTAAGAGGCTCTCTGAAGTCATCGGAGACGAAGAGATTACCCCGCTTTTTCAGACTGAAAAGCCTGGCGCACTACTTTCCTTTTATCAGCTTGGAAATATCTATTTTGACGGCACAAAAAATCCGCTTTCTATGTCGGGGCTTACTTCTCTCAACTCGATTATCAACCTTTCGGACAAAAACAAGATTCGCATTGCTGGACTTTGCGATTATCAGAAGATTGGTCAATCCCAAAGAACTGTTGAAGATATTACTCTAGTGGGTTCTGAGATCAGAACCAATGAGAAAAGGAGCTCAATCCTGAGACAGCGTAGTACATTTGGGCGCATTGACTTTACGAGTGAGCCCTCAAAGCTCAGACGTTTCTCGAGTACCACAATGTTCTATTATGATAAGGATAGAGGGGTGGCTGATCTGCGACTCAATGGAATTGCTTCTGAAGAACACTTCGACCAATCAGGTATCAAACTAGAGCAACTTCTGAGTTATTTCTCTAAGATAGGGGACAAAACTATATTATCGGTTTTGGGGCGATATACCCATAATCGTCAGCCTCAGCAATTCAAGGTCAACCGATTCTACTTCTCCCATTTATTCCCTGGGTATGAGTCTGAGGGCGGGGCAAGACAATTATCTGTCGATAATATGAATAGTCTAGAAGGTTCTATTAGTCTTTTTCACAAGTTAGGAAATGGTCAGCTTCTTATGCAGATGGGCGATAAATATAGGTATCATTACCTAGAGACTCAATTACTCCTCTCACCAATTGAAGACAAAGAGTTCACGCTTAAGGACAATAGAAACCAAGTGCACTATTCAGTTAATGATTGTTCTGTACTTGTAAAGTATACTTGGTTGTTGGATGCCCTTAAATTGGGGACATCGCTTCGGGCACATTGGTACAGTCTCTTTTGTCAAGATGTTGTTCTTAAGGAGAATAAGAGAATGGACTCCTTTGTTATAAACCCAAGTATTTATGTGCGTTGGAAAATGTTCGAGCGTAATGCACTGCTAGTTACCTATGCAGTAAACAGCAGCCTTCCGGAAATAGATAAGTTATACTCTGGTTGTGTCTTAACTGGAAATCGGAGTCTTTCGAGAGGTGTAGGAGACCTTGGAATTCAAAGGAATACATTGTATTCTATTATGTATACTTATGGTGAGTTTGGTGAAGACCTCCAAGCACATGTATTGGGATTCCTTACTAAGGAGCACAATGTTTTTTCTAGTCGTTTAGCAGTTGCTGACAATACCTTTTATTCCCAAAGTATTCGAGTCCCTAATACAACGACAGGTAATGTATCACTTCAGGTAGACTACTTCATTCAACCCATAAGATCAAATTTCAAGTTCTCTGCAGGTGTCTCTCGAATCAACTTTTATAGAGCGATAAATAAAGAAGGAGTAACACCCTTTAAATCTACAAATTATTATATTAATGGAGAGCTTAGAAGTGCTTTCCTTTCTCTCTTTGAGTTCCATATTGGATCTCGTTGGTCTCTAAGTAAGTCCACATCTTCTATATCGCGGAAGTTAACCAATAATACCTCTTTTTTGGATCTTTACTTTAAGTTTTCCCGGGATTTGACCCTCAAATTGGGAACTGAGCGCCACCAGTTTGATAGACAACTTACCGATAAGGCTTACTACTTTAGTAGTTTTCACCTCGATTATCAGTTGATTCCAGATAAGCTGAGGGTAGGTGTCTCTGGGAGTAATATTATTGGAAATGAAAGGTTTGTTACAACTAATATTGATGAATTGATGACTACTCTAACGGAATTTGATTTGAAACCTAGGGTAGTCATGGCGACCTTTGAATACAGGTACTAAGGTGGCGTTTCGTACAGGTGTCGCTGACCTATGGGGCTGTCTTGGGTTTTTAGTCCAAAGGGGTGTGCGATCGCTCTAAATCGGCTCGGCTCTTGCTTTGGGTTACGATAAAGACACCAAGGAAGATGAGTAAAATAGCTGGGACTCTCCACCAGCTCCATCTGTCTAGCCCTAGGGATATGGATATCACAGCGGTTACAAATGGTTGTATATAAGCGTACATACTAATAACCGTGGGGCGAAGCTTGCGCTGGGCTACGGGAATCAATAGGAAAGGGAGGAAGGAGCCAAGTACCACGATATAGAAGAGGGCGCTATAGAAGTAGCCGTCGAACTTACTAAAGTCGGTGGCGGCAACATCTTTCCAATAAATTGGGAGGAAGACAATTGTGCTGGAAAGGAAGAGCCACTTCATGAGCGTAACAGGTGAGTACTTATCTGCAAGGGGCTTAAAGAGGGTGAGGTAGGTAGAGTATGTGAGGCTGCTCCCGAGGTTGAGTAATAGCCCTAGGAAATGATTATGATGTCCTAGATTGGCTGGCGCTGCCTGTGGTGTAGCCGCTAGCATCAGTAGCCATACGACTCCCGATAGTCCTACAGCTACACCTATGGACTTCTTGGTGGTAATAGGCTCTCGGAGGAATAGGGCTGAGAGCACAAGGGTGAGGATAGGCCCCACTGTGGTCACAAGTGAAGTATTGAATGGTGTGGTGTAGGAAACGCCGACAGCGGTAAATGACTGGTTGATACCCACAGCGAAGAGCCCAGCGAGGAAGAGCTTGAAGCGTTCGCCTCGCTCTATCGGTTCCCGTGGAAGGAATAGGCTAAGCGCCCAAAAGAGTACCGTAGGACCTAGGAAACGGGCTATGGCTGCCACTTGCCATACCACGCCATTAGTGGGGTCGAGTACTAATTTCATGGAGGGGAGATTAACCCCGAAAAGTACATTGGCAGAAAGGATGGCTAGGTGCCCTAGTAACCTCTCTTTTGTTAGAGTCCCTTTTTTGATCATACTGATACACGTTTATTGGATATGTCAAACAAATCTCGCAATTTTATGCGAGGTAGACAATCCCTCTCTTTTGACGGTATCTCTGGTGTAAATATATCATTAGGACGTTATTTTGGTATCTGAAATGCGATAAAAGAGTTAAAAGATGGCTTTTTGCGAGAAATACCACTGAAAAATTTGGAGAATAGAGGATAAGTGTATATCTTTGTGCTGTGGTTTTTTCATAATAGTATTAGATTATAGGTTAAAGAAGGATTGAGAGGTGTCGTGAGACACCTTTTTCTTTTTTCTTGAGGGGCAATAATTGGAGCATGTAGTGTATCCTCTGAATAACCTCGAAGGGTACCGAATCAGTCAATTATAGGCTCTGTTTCTATCAAAATATGGTTAAAAAAGCTATTTATACGCTAATTAGCATCGATTTATTTGGAAGTATGGAAAATAGTGCATAACTTTGCGCTGTGGTTTTTTCATAATAGTATTAGATTATAGGTTAAAGAAGGATTGAGGGGTGTCGAGAGACACCTTTTTTCTTTTTATAGGGGGAAGGTTTTCATAGATACTGTAAGAGGCTACGCTAGGGAAGTACCTTAGCGTAGCCTCTTATTGTATCAGTAGGTGCTGAATTGGCTTAGTAGAGTGTCTTGATTAGCTCCGTAAAGATAGCGCCCATCTTCTCTGAGGCAGCATTGGCAGCACGGATAACATCGTCGCCATCATTGACAAAGTCGTCCGAGAAGTGGTACCCTTCGTTGGTAATTACCGACATACCGAATACCTTGATATCGGCATGGCGCGCCACAATCACCTCTGGCGTAGTGCTCATACCTACTGCCGTAGCACCCACCATGCCGAAGAAGTGGTACTCCGCAGGTGTTTCGTAGCTAGGACCAGTACCCGCAAGGTAGACACCCTTGTGTAGTGGGATATCTAGCCTACGTGCAATCTGTTCTGCTCTTGCCATCAATTCTCTATCGTAAGGGCGTGTCATGTCTGAGAATCTAGGTCCGAACTCCTCCATATTAGGACCAATCAGAGGATTGGGAAGTAGATTAATGTGATCCCTGATAATCATCAAGTCCCCCACTTTGTATTGCTCATTGACACCTCCTGCGGCATTAGAGACAAAGAGGTATTCGATACCGAGGAGCTTGAATACCCGTACATGGAAAGTCACCTTATCCATTGGGTACCCTTCGTAGTAGTGGAAACGCCCTTGCATGGCTACTACAGGGCTGCCATCCAAAGTGCCCACAATCAGATTTCCCTTGTGCCCAATCGCTGTAGACTTAGGGAAGTTGGGGATATCGCTATAGGGGATTACCCTAGCATTCTCTATCTTATCGGCCAGCTGTCCTAGTCCTGAGCCTAGCGTGATAGCCACCTTCGTCTCCGAGGGGATAAGAGGCCTCAAGTAGTCCGCTGCCTCTTTGTAGTGCTTATACTCCATCATAATCTTTATTTCTTTTGCTTACTCTTTGCGAATAGTCTCTCTGTGTACTCTCGTGCTTCGGCGAGGATGGCTTCCTCACTAGGCACCTTGCGGTTGCGCATCAGTATCTTTCCATCTACCATAAGGGTATCTACAGCGCTCCCATTGGCTGAGTTGACTACATTGCTCACGAGGTCATGGCAAGGTGTCATCTCGGGGAGGTCGAGGTCTAGGAGCGCAAGGTCGGCAAGCATTCCTACTTCTACCTTACCTGCATCCAGTCTTAGGATATTGGCGCCAGCCGAAGTACCTGCGCCGAATACATCCTTAGCTTTGCCCGCCTTGGGGTCGCCCGACCAAGCTTTGGCGAGAAAGCTAGTGAGCTTCATGGCGGTAAACATATCTAGGTTGTTGCTACTAGAAGTGCCATCTGTACCGATACCTACACGAATACCCTTAGACCACATCTCCTCTAGCTTAAATCTGTAGCCACTTGCGAGCTTCATATTGGAAGCGGGGTTGTGTACACATGCCACCCCATGATCTGCTAGTATCTGTAGCTCCTCGCTATCCATCCATAGGGAGTGGGCAAGGACTAGGTTGGGCGAAAGCACACCTAGTTGCTCAAGGTAGCGCACAGGGGTGGTGCCATATTCCTTGATGCTATTATCCACCTCGCCCTTGGTCTCAGAGAGGTGTAGGTGTACCAATACATCATTGGCTTTGGCAAAGTCGTGGGTGTACTGGAGCATAGGACCCGTTACAGTATATATTGCATGTGGCCCTACGGAAAAGCTAACCCTATCGGTGTAGCGCTTAAACTCCTCCAGATACCGCTCCATGTTTCGCTTGTCTAGCTCAGCCCGCTTAGAATTGCCCTGATCAAATATGGTATATGAGATATTACCCCTCAGCCCCATCTCGTCTACAGCCCTTGCAGTGCCGTGAGGGAAAGAATACATATCGAGAAACGCCGTAGTGCCGCTCTTGATCATCTCAAGGCAAGCTAGCTTAGCACCTATGTACACATCCTCCTCATCCATGTGGGCTTCTACTGGCCATATCATATTATTGAGCCAGTCCATGAGGTCGAGATCATCGCCATAGCCACGGAAAAAGGTCATTGCGGCATGGGTATGGCAGTTGACCAGCCCAGGCATTACCGCCATACGGCTAGCGTCTATCACCTCAGCACCTTCAGCCACAAGCCCCTCGCCTATAGCAGATATCCTATTGCCCTCCACTAGGATATCCCTCCGCGCCCCATCGGGGTGCAGAGGGTTTTTGATTAGTAGCTTACTTTTGCTCATCGTGTCCATATCTAGCGTAGAACTCAGCTACTGTGCGGATACCTATGTGGAAGTTCTCCAATGGGAAGTTCTCATTAGGAGAGTGGATGGCATCGCTACCGAGTCCAAATCCCATAAGTATGCTCTTCACTCCAAGGACACGCTCAAAGGTGGCGATGATAGGGATACTACCACCAGAACGAACCGCTAGAGGCTTTTTGCCGAAAGTCGCCTGATAGGCTTCCTCGGCTACCTTGTAGATAGGTAGATCGCTAGGACATAGGTATGGCGTACCGCCATGTAGGTATTCTACCTTTACCTCTACGTGCTCTGGAGCGAGTGATTTCACATAGTCGATGAATGCTTGGGCAATCTTCTTCTCATCCTGATTGGCTACCAATCGAGTAGATACCTTAGCATAGGCTTTGCTTGGTAGGATGGTTTTAGCACCCTCGCCCTGATAGCCACCCCAGATACCACAGAGATCGAAGCTTGGTCGGCTACCCGTACGCTCAAGCGTGTGGTAGCCCTCCTCACCATAGAGCGCCTTCACTCCTATCTCCTTTTTGTACTTGCGCTCATTGAAAGGCGTCTTCTCTGTCATAGCCCTATCCGCCTCTGTTAGCTCTACCACATCATCGTAGAAGCCAGGGATAGTAACCCTACCTTGCTCATCGCGCATCTTGGCTATGATGTTACACAGTTCATTGAGTGGATTGCCCACAGCCCCGCCATAGATACCAGAGTGAAGGTCGTGGTTAGGGCCAGTGACCTCTATCTGCCAGTAGCATAGTCCACGAAGCCCTGTGGTCATGGATGGATGCTTCATGCTCAGCATTCCCGTATCGCTTACAAGGATGTAATCGCTCTTGAGTAGCTTCTTATTTTTCTTACAGAACGCCTCTAGGCTTGTGGAACCTATTTCCTCCTCGCCTTCGAGCATCACCTTAACATTACACCTCAGAAGATCCAGTTTGATGGCAGTCTCCAAGCCCTTAACTTGGCACATAGTCTGCCCCTTATCGTCATCGGCACCACGCGCATAGATGATGCCATTGCGTACCTCAGGTTCAAAAGCTGGCGACTTCCATAACTCAAGTGGCTCTGGAGGCATTACATCGTAATGACCATAAACGAGTACAGTAGGATACTTAGGATTGACTTTCTTCTCGGCATACACTACAGAGTTACCTTTTGTAGGCATCACTTCGGCACGATCCATACCGCTCTTTAGGAGGAGGTCTCGCCAATGCTCTGCGCACCTATCCATATCGGGTTTGTGCTGACTCTGTGAACTTACTGAGGGGATACGAATCAGCTCAAATAGTTCCTCAAGGAAACGCTCCTTATTCTCCTCTACATACTGGTTAATCTTTGGGTTCGACTTACTCATAGCTTAGTTTGTCTCACTTTATTATTATTATTGTTATTAAATTGATTATCTACACTTACCCTCCAGACCCAAAGGTACTCATTTTCTACTAAACAACGGAGCGTGCGATAGCGTCAGACGGTACTAAGCCTCTTGGGGAAGTCTATAGTATAGGTCTATTTATGTATCTTTGTGGTATACACAAGATATGTTATGAATTTTAATGACCATAATATCGATATAGAACTTCTGTACCGCACCTACTTGGCGTGTGGTATGGAGGTAACGACTGATAGTAGGAGGGTTCCTGAGGGAGCGCTCTTCTTTGCACTTAAGGGGGAGAACTTTGATGGTAATAGCTATGCCCTCTCTGCGCTTGGCAAGGGGGCGAAGTACTGTGTGGTATCACGCCCAGAGCTGGCAAAGGAGGATGCGCGCTGTATCTACGTGGAGGATACGCTATTGGCGCTACAATTGCTGGCGCACTACCACCGTATGCAACGGCAGGACATTCCTGTCATTGGTATTACGGGTACGAATGGGAAGACGACCACTAAGGAACTAATGGCAAGCTGCTTAACGCAGGCTTGGGATACCCTCTATACCCAAGGTAATCTCAATAATCATATAGGCGTACCTCTTACGCTACTTAGGTTGCGCCCACAGCATAGAGTAGCTATAGTGGAAATGGGAGCAAGCCACCCAGGAGATATAGAGGAGCTCTGCAATATCGCGTGCCCAACCATAGGGGTGATTACCAATGTGGGAAAAGCGCATCTAGAGGGCTTTGGTAGCGTGGAGGGAGTGCTCAAGACGAAAAGTGAATTGTATCGCCACCTCATTAATAGCGGTAAGAGTTTTGTCCTTAACCGTGACGACCAACGACTGAGCAAGAAGTGGCGGACGGGATACGTACAGAGCTTTGGGCTTCAGGCGCTGTCTGGTAAGGGGTATATGCGGGGGGAGGTGGTGTCTAATACACCTTTCCTTACTATGAAGGTATACTTCGAAGGGCGGAGCTACGCTGTGGCAACGCATTTGGTAGGTGAATACAATGCTCATAACATATTGGCTGCGATGAGTATCGCTACAGCTGTGGGATTGGATATGGAGAGCTGTGTAAAGGGGGTAGAGGAATACCGCCCTGCAAACCACCGTTCACAGCTCATTCAGGGTACTGAGGGTAGGCGGATTATAGCAGATGCGTACAATGCCAATCCTTCGAGTATGATGGTGGCTCTTCGGAACCTCGCTAATACGGAGGGCGCACACCGTATCGCCCTGCTGGGAGATATGAGAGAACTAGGTAAGGAGAGCCAAGAGGAACATAGAGCAATAGTGGAGTGGCTGATGGCACACCCCGAGATAGAGGCACGCCTTGTGGGGCAAGAGTTTCACCAAGTAGCTCCCGCAACAATCGCCCACTATCCAGACGCGCAAGTAATAGGTCAACTCTTGTCAGACGCTCAGCCCTTTGCTCCCGATACAGTGGTGCTTCTCAAGGGTTCGCATGGCATCGCACTCGAACAGCTACTGCCAAAACTCCAACAACTAATAGGCTACGACGAACATGGACAATAGTGTATGGCTAGCCCTAGGACTCACCCTATTTGCTGGACTATCTACCGGTATCGGTAGCGCTATTGCTTTTTTTGCCAAGCGCACCAATACGAGTCTGCTCTCTACCTCGCTGGGGCTCTCCGCCGGGGTGATGATTTATATCTCATTCGTAGAGCTGTATGCTACGTCTGTGAGTGCCATGAGCGAACTTTATGGAGCTACCAAGGGGCAGCTCTATACTATGCTAGCTTTCTTCGGAGGTATTGCACTGATAATGGTGATAGACTTCCTGGTGCCGGAGCGAGATAATCCGCACGAGATTCACGAAATAGAGGATTTGCAGCAGGTCAACCCCAATCCTACTTCTACTAGTAAACTGATGCGCACAGGGATGATATCTGCACTGGTCATCGCTATCCACAACTTCCCAGAGGGCATGGTTACTTTCCTTACGGCTCTGGATAACCCCATGCTTGGACTACCTATAGCAATAGCGATAGCTATCCATAATATCCCCGAGGGAATATCGGTATCTATCCCTATCTACTATGCAACAGGCAAGAAAGCCAAGGCATTTTGGATTTCATTTGGTAGCGGACTAGCCGAGCCCCTTGGTGCTGTCGTGGGCTACCTGCTATTGCGCCCTTTCCTCAGCCCCAGCTTATTTGGACTACTAAACGCAATGATTGCAGGTATTATGGTCTATATATCTCTAGACGAGCTCCTGCCTGCTGCAGAGCGCTATGGTAAGCACCACCATGCGATTCTCGGACTTATTGGTGGAATGATGATTATGGCGGTTACACTAGTAGTATTGTAAGCTATAACATATTTTGTATATTTGTAGGCGTTATGACTATAAGATAAGGACTATGGAGATTAAGACCACAAACCCATCCTCCAACGGTATACATGTACTCCTAATATATACGGGAGGGACTATTGGTATGCTCGAAAACCCTGCGACCAAGAGTCTTGAGGTTTGCGATTTCGCATATGTAACGGAGCATGTACAGGAGATTAATCAACTCCCTTTTGGGATAGATGCCATCACATTTGACCCTCCGCAGGACTCAAGTGATGCTGGCATAGAGTTATGGCAGTGTATTGCTGATATCATTCTTGAGCACTATGATAGCTATGATGGCTTTGTTGTGCTCCATGGTACAGATACTATGGCATACACCGCATCGGGGCTCAGCTTCATGTTCGACAACCTAAATAAGCCTGTGATTCTAACAGGTTCGCAAGTGCCTATCGGGAAACTACGTACGGATGGTAAGGAAAATCTCCTCACGGCTCTCGAGATAGCCGCATCCAAAGAGGCCTGTGGAAAAGCAGCGGTGAATGAGGTCTGTGTATTCTTTAATAACCAGCTCCTCCGGGGTAATCGCTCTACAAAGACAAGCGCCGATCACTTCCTCGCTTTCCAATCTCCTAACTACCCCAATCTGGCGGATGTGGGGATTGATATTAAGTTCTCAAGAAGCGTTATGCTTCCCTATCCAGAGGACAAGCTCAATAGTCATACCGAATTGGATAACCATGTGCTCCTGATGAAGCTCTTCCCAGGACTAAGCCCAGAGGTTATGAAGACTTGCTTTAGCGCTCCAGGGCTTAGGGGGATAGTTCTTGAGACCTTTGGTAGCGGCAATGCACCCTCCAATGCATGCTTTATCAACCTAATAAAGTGGGCGGTAGCGCAGGGTATTGTGATTGTCAATGTCACTCAGTGCCAAAGGGGCAAGGTGCAGATGGAGCGTTACGAGACAGGGCGTACCCTCCTAGATGCGGGTGTGCTAAGTGGCTATGATATGACCGCTGAGGCAGCACTTGCCAAGCTGATGTATCTACTAGGGAAGTATAAGAGTAGCGAGGAGGTCAAGCATTGGATGGGGGTTGACCTCCGTGGTGAATTTACAATGTAATGGAGGAAGAGGTGCTCGGACCACTATTTAGGCAGGAGCAGGAGGCTTCAGATCTTACTTTCGTGAGCCTGAGTAGTGGAAGTTGTGGAAACTGTGGGATACTTACGTATCGAGATAAGAGCATCCTTATAGATGCAGGTTTGGGCATTCGGAAGTTCCAACAGATTGTAAGGGAGCAAGGCATAGATATAAGTCATGTGCAAGGGATATTTATTACCCATGACCATGCTGACCATACACGTGCAGCCGTTCGGCTTGCCCACAAATACCAATGGACAATATACGCAGCGCCTGAGGTTTCTAGGGCGCTATTATACCACCGATATGCGAGTGCAGAGCTCAGTGCTTACCTCAAGAGCACAGAGATAGGTAATAGGGTGCAGATAGGCGAGATGTCTATTCGCTCCTTCGAGGTTCCGCACGATTCTACCCAGAATGTAGGGTATGCCGTAGATACACCAGTGGGTCGGTTCACCCTCGTTACTGACATTGGGAAGGTTACAGAGACTATCATAGAAGAGATAAAGGGAGCTAACTACTTGGTATTTGAGAGCAACTACGATCGTGAGATGCTACTGAGCGGATCCTATCCCTACTACCTCAAAGAGCGAATAGTGAGCGGAGAAGGACATATCAGCAACCACGAGGCGTCCCATATACTTGTGCAGTATCTCCACAAAGAAGTGCGCTTCCTCGCTCTCTGCCACCTTAGTGGAGAGAATAATAGTCCAGAATTGGCACTTGAGACACTTCGGCAGAAGTTCAGAGAACACTACGATTGGGAAGCCGACGGACTCTTACTCAAGGTCCTCAAGCGTGGCGAATGCTCCCCAATCTACCAATTGAGATAAAATATTTGCCGATATATTTGGTCGTATTGAAAATCCTTGCTATCTTTGCCGAGCAAACCTCAGAGAAGAGCAATCAGCAAACGGTGTGGTAGTTCAGCTGGTTAGAATACCTGCCTGTCACGCAGGGGGTCGCGGGTTCGAGTCCCGTCCATACCGCAAGAAGCTAAAAAGTGACTTACGAGAGTAGTCAAACGAGGCTTCAAAATCAATCGAAAAGTCGTTGTAAAGCAGGTNTTTACAGCGACTTTTCTTATTTCAGTGCATACCACTGAATATCTTTTGTGGGGGTTAGATAGTCATCAATAGACCACTTTTCTGCTACATTTTCTGCTACACAAAAAATGCACGACCTGAAATTGTAGCAATGACTACAAAATGAATACCAAATTGAATACTACAACTCGCTATCTTTCAGAGACTTTATTGCTAACTTTGTGGCAATTCGAGAGGGTGAAAGACTGTAGCAAAAAACCATGTTTTTGCTACATAAAAGACTCTTAGTGCTACATTAAAATTAAGTGACATGAAGAATCAATTTAAGGTGTCCTACTACCTACGCTCAAACTACGAGAACAAAGAGGGAAAATCACCAATAATGATGCGAGTTAACATCAACGGTGGTATGGTGAACCTTGGGTCTACTCGACTGGCTGTAAAGAAGACCCTATGGAGTAACCAGACCAGCAGGGCAAAAGGAAGAACAGCAGAAGCCATTGAAGTTAATGCTTCTTTAGACTCTCTGTCTGCAGCTGCACAAGAACTCTTTAGAAAGTGTGAGTTTCAAGAGGACTTGACAGCTGAGTCTTTTAAGGCCAAATTCCTAGGGTATGACAAGGAGTTCAGCTCCATTATCCCGATATTTGAAAAGTACAATGAGGGTATCTCTCAACAAGTTGGGAAGTCGATGGTTAAGGCTACTTATCAAAAGTACGACTTAGTAACTAGACAGTTTGGAGATTTTCTAAGTGCCGAATATCACAAGAGTGATTTGGCTATTATTGAATTCACACCCTCAGTTGTAGAAGATTTTGAGCTTTACCTGAAGTCAAAGCTAAATATTGCCCACAACACAGCACAGAAAAAATTGAAGCTTCTGAAAACAATGACTATTTATGCTCAAAAACGAGGCTATATCTTACATGACCCATTTCTCGACATTCACTTTCATGCTAAACCGGTAGATAGAGGATTCCTTTCGGAAGAAGAGTTAGCAATTATGGCTGACAAAGACCTCTCCCATATTAAAAGACTCGAAGTTGTAAGGGATATATTCTTATTTTCTTGTTTTACGGGGCTTGCCTACATTGATGTCGCCAATCTGAAACCAGATAATATTGTGACAATGAACGATAAGCAATGGATCGTCACCAATCGACAGAAGACAAAGGTTCCGAGTAATGTACTTCTTCTTGATGTCCCAAAGCAAATAATATCCAAGTACAACCATGAAACATATCGGGAAGGTAAGCTTTTTCCCATATTGAGCAATCAGAAGATGAATTCATACTTAAAGGAAATTGCCGACATTTGTAATATTAGGAAGAATTTAACCTTCCACACGGCAAGGCATAGAGAATTTATAAACATCAAATAATCAACTGATTATATCGTTTGTCAATAAAGGGGGTAACGATAAGGAAACCAGCGAACTTCTATACTCCACCTTATTTTGCCATTTCAAAGAACTACTTTATTTGTTGCAAAGATAAGGATCTGTCGTGAGAAAAAAGAATTTTCTCTTCGACAAAATGGTAAATAAGACTAAACAGAAACATACTTAAGCAAGATTGTGAAATTTGTAGGTAGTGTAAAATAAACTGTGTCATGCATTATTTCTCTCTAGAAAACTCATCGGTCGGGGAGCGGCCAGCGCCAAGGGGCGGGACCACCCGTCCCGACGAGCGTAAAATTAGAATAATTTAAATCGTTTTCCAAACTTTATGGCCAGTTGCTGTGAGATTGTAGCCCAATTGGCCAGCGGCATAGTCCATTTCTTCCGTATATTACGGTATGCAAGATAAACCAGTTTTTCAAGGGCTGTATCCGAGGGGAACACGCCCTTGTTCTTTGTCACCTTACGGATCTGGCGGTGATACCCTTCAACAGTATTTGTCGTATATATAAGCTTACGGATAGCCGGAGTGTACTGGAAGTATTCAGACAGCTTATTCCAATTATCCTGCCAGGACCTGATGACGATAGGATACTGTTCGCCCCATTTCTCTTCCAACTTAAGGAGCTCATTTTCGGCTGATTCCTTACTGACAGCCTGATAAACACATTTCAAATCCTTAAGGAATTCCTTTTGATTTTTGGACCCTACATACTTTATGGAATTACGAATCTGATGTACAATACAAAGCTGTACGGCTGTATTAGGATAAACACTCTGGATTGCTTCAGGAAAACCTTTCAGGCCATCTATACAGGCTATAAGAATATCTTCTACTCCACGGTTCTGAAGGTCTGTCAGCACACTGAGCCAGAAGTTAGCTCCCTCATTCCTTGATATATACATTCCGAGCAGTTCCTTATGCCCTTCTCTGTCAATCCCCAGAACATTATATATTGCACGTGTAACCGCACAGCCGCGTTCATCAGTTACTTTGTAATGGATGGCATCCATCCAGACTATCGGATAGACAGAATCAAGCATACGTGATTTCCATGCCTTTATTTCCGGAAGTACACGGTCTGTTATGGCACTGATCGTATCTGCAGACACACGATTTCCAAGATGCTCTTCCATCCAGTCGCTGATTTCCCGTGTGCTGTTACCAAGAGCATACAGGCCGATTATACGGTCTGCAACACCTTCTGCCAGAATGGTCTCACGTTTCTTAACCCAAGTTTGACCCCTAGAGTATATTTTGAGGTGTTTTTTGGGCATTTTGAGGAGTGAAATGCTGATTTCATCGGGGTAGTTGTTTTTTAAATCGAAATGTAGTACACAGCGGTGGATTTTTTTATCCTTACCTTTGTGGCACTATGCATTTTATTTCGCAGACAAGATATAATCCGGATTCTGGGAGGGACGAAAAGTACTACCGTATCAAAGAGTCTTTTCGGGATAAGTTGGGGAGAGTGCGTTCGCGTATTCTGCTCAACGTCG
>NZ_KB904250.1 GCF_000379925.1 Porphyromonas levii DSM 23370
ATTACGCTCGCATCTACTCCTTTATGGCCACCTGCGATGAGGCAGGAGTCAACTTCTACGATTGGCTACTAGCAGTCCTTCCAAAGCTCCCCAAGATAGGCGAGCTCACAGAAGACGAAATAATCAACCTCCTCCCAGGTCACATAGAAGTCTAACTCAAAAAGACACCGAGACACAAAATAGACTGTAGGTACCAAATCGTACCTACAGGCTATTTTATTCTCTCCTTACGCGCCCGTTTTGGGAGAGTTACCCTCTACAATTACACCTATGCCCACTCTCCTCTTGTACAGAATAAGGTGGTATGCAAAATGGAGAGCCCAAACCTCCAAAGCCACTACGCTCGCCTTACTCAAGAGCTGGGGCTACCAGTGGAGACAACAGCTGGCATGGGGACAGCTGCACTCCTCGAAGATGCGGCACTATGCACTAGCTCCTTTGAGAATATCCACCTCAGCACCATCGTCACAGCAGGAGTAGACCATAATGGCGGACGTGCTGGCGACCCTCCCTCATACGACGAGTTTACAGGAGAGAATCTACCGCCATCTGGCACCATCAATATCATGCTTTTCATCGATGCCCACCTACCAGCAGGCACCGCTGTCCAAGCTATTATTACCGCCACAGAGGCCAAGAGTGCAGCACTCCAAGAGCTACAAGCAGGCAGCCTGTATTCCAGCGGTATTGCTACTGGCTCGGGCACCGATACGATTATGGTGGTGACACGCCCCGATGCCTCCGACACCCTGTACGATGCAGGGCACCATTCTCGGCTGGGTTCTACCATCGGGCAATTGGTAAAACAAGCCGTAAAGCAAGCTCTAGGGCACCACGATAATGGTATGACCCCCTCCCGACAAGCTAGTTTACTCTGGCAAGGTTTCCGCCATGGTATCACCTTGGCAAGCCTCTCTTCTGAATCCCAACGCCTTTATGGAGACCTTCCAGGCCACCTCCAGGTAGAGCAAATACTTAAAGACCCACAGATACTCGCCTACTGTGCCCCCTTGCTCCACCTCCGCGACCAATACGATTGGGGTATCCTCAACGAAAAACAGTTTGCCACCGTTTACCGCCAATACCTCCACCACTTCTGCCAAGCCTACCAACTCCCTATCACGGACAACCTCCTCTCTGCGCTCGCCCACCTCAACCACAGATAGTCCCTACCTCCTATTCAGGAAATCTCTGACCATACATCTCCAAATTGTACTCAGGAGAGCACCCACAGCGGCTCGCGCAACTAGAGAAATTTATTTCTAGGAATAAATTTATTTTTCTGTACAAATAAAAATATTTATCTCTAGGAAAAGTTTTATTTGTTCCTAGGAATAAATTTGGCTACTATGGCTACCTCCGTTGTGCGCTCGCCAGAGGCACAAACAATAGGAAACGTATTCAATGATCATATAGGATTAACGGGGAATAATTTTGGGCGTATAGCTCAAAAAATATACACAGGTCGAGCGATGCGATAACCTGTGTAAGGGATGGTTTCCACATCCCACGACCTTTTCGTGTTTAGCAAAAACTCTTTCTTGGCATCGAGTGTTATAGAATAAAGGAACCCTCTATGGGACAATAGTGTAGTCATAGTAGGATTTTTGTTAGTATCAAAAAGCGTTATATTTGTGTGAGTCGTAGGTGCTTAATGCTGCATGAGCGCTAAGTGCCAGATTTCTAATACAAAAAAAGAGAGATAATATGGGAAAAGTAAAAGAGTACAAAAACGATGAGATAACTGTGTACTGGGATGCGGAGATATGCCAGCATGCGGGCAAGTGTGTAGCGGGGTCAGCCGCGTTTAACGTAAAAGCCCGCCCTTGGATTGACTTATCTAAGGATAGTTCTGAAAACCTAATGAGAGTAATTGACTCCTGTCCTTCAGGGGCATTAAAGTATAAGAAGAATAACGAGTAAGACCGATTATGGTAGAGATTGTATTTGAGAGCGACAACAAAAGAGCCACAGCCTATGACGAAGGCAAATTCGTTGGTGAGAGTACCTTTCAGCATCACAGAACCTCTGGATTATCGACCACACGTTGGTAGAGGAAGAATATGGAGGTCAGGAGATAGCTACAAGATTAGTCGAAAAGATCGTCCAAGAAGCTAGAGCCCAAGGGATAAAGATAATTCCTCTTTGCCCTTTTGCGAAGAGAGAGTTCGATCATAAAGAGGAGTACAGAGATGTCTTAGCAAGATAATCATCCGTAATACCACAAAGAGCTCAGTACCAACGTGCACCCAATAGATCTTAAGGCCTAGCTAAGAAATACTAGTATGTCCAAAATGTGAACACTATTTAGAGCATTAGAGTCTTGTATATAGCCCCTTATATTTTGATCTTTTTATATACTTCCATAAGTCTTCCTACAGAAGTTCCGCAGAGAACTTTTAGCACTTCCTCAAAAGAGGATAAGACTCAATTCTACACAGATTTATTTAGTGAAAGAGGAAAACGAATGCAAATACTGAAGATGCTACATAGGAGCATTGGCTTTTGAGGTAGTCATACTTAGGTCACTGCGAAATATTTTTTATTGCAGAGCCCTTGCATATCTATAATTTTTGTTACATTTGCGAAGAAGTTCTGAGTACTGATTCAGGCGCTTCATTTTTTATTAACCCATTTATAACAAAAAGTATAAAACGACTACTATTACTAGGAGCAACATCATTATTGTTTGCGTTGAATTCAGGTGGGACACCCTCGACAGAAAACAACGTCATTAAAGTAGAGACATCATGTGGAGAGGAGACTTAGCTATTTATCGAAAAAGGGACTGAAATAGATCAAGTTCTTGAAGATGTCAAAGCAATAGAAGAGCTCCTTTGTGGTGAAGATAAAGTGCAGTAACCTAGACCGTAATCTTATTGCGCTTGTGATGTATAGCTGAGTCACAGACTCTGCTTGTAAAGTAATTAGCCCCATCGTATTTGATTGTTTCAAAGATAAAAGATTCGATGGGACATTTATAGTAGCTTTAATCTCCATACATAAATATGATTAACAATAGAAGTTATCTAATATTACTCGTCGCCTTATTCCTGTCTTGTGGGACTGCTTCTGCACAAAATATCGATGCCCCCTGGCTAACGAGGAAGAAACTAGAGTCAACACCCATAACCATTCATGACAAGAGCCACTTGCGGGTCTTTTATCAGCTATTCTATAGACCTGACCATAATGCTAAAGATGTCAAAAAAGAGGTGCTCACCACCTTGCTGGTAGGAGATAAGGCTCTTATGTATGAGGACTACAATAGTCTCAGAGAGGACTCATTAATGAGTGCCTATGTGAAGCAAGGCAAAACAGTTGGAGAATTCATGGAAGCTGCTATGCCGCTTAAGGTTAAGTATAAGGATAAGGTCATTATTCTACTAGACAAGAGCAAAATAGTATATGCACTCAATTCTGTACCCTTTAATAAGTACTATTATGAGGAAGCTATTCCCAACTTTGACTGGCAACTCCTAGATGAGACCAAGACTATTTCAGGCTTGAAGTGTCAGAAAGCCAAGATGAGTTTTAGGGGCAGAGATTATGAGGCTTGGTACAGCACTGAGGTTGCCCTGCCTTATGGACCATATAAGTTTGGCGGACTACCAGGGCTGATCGTGGAGATTTATGATATCGATATGGATTATCAATTCACTTTGGTAAAGATAGAACAGGGGGACTTAGGCGATGAGATAGGGATGAATTATGAGAATAATAGACTCATCAAGACCTCAAGAGTCAACGCCATGAAGGCTCTAGAAAATTATAGGAACAATCCAAGTAAAACGATGTCTCAAAGGGTAAAGACCGTGGATGGCAAACCTGCGAAGGTCAAGACATTACCACACAATCCTATTGAGCTAGAGTAAAATTAATTTTTCGTGCTACGATTCATTCAATTACTCCTCTGTCTGGTACCGATTGTTGCTTCAGCGCAAAGCGTGAAACTGCAAGTTATCGTATCAGAAGCAGTAACTAATGCGCCCATAGCATCGGCTATCGTAACAAGCTATGATAACAATGGGAAACAATTGGGCTATCACCTGACCAATACCTCTGGTATAGCCGACCTTATGCTCTTACCACAAGTGCACACAATCAGAATCCGAAAGATGGGCTACAAAGAAAGAGAGGTAGCTCTATCGGATATACACAAAGGCATACTCCGGATAACCTTAGAGGAAAAGACCGAACTACTGCCTGAATTTGTCTTTCGCATTCCTGCAATAGAGCGAAAAAGCGACACGATTGTCTACAATGCAAGTTCCTTTATCTCCACTCAAGACACTTACTTGCGTGATCTACTAGAGAAACTTCCTGGAGTGCGCATCAATGAGAGCGGTATTGTTTACTATCAAGGAGAACCTATCAAGAGGTTTTATATTGAAGGCAAAGACTTGCTCGGAAGCCAATATGCCCAAGCTACCAATAACTTATCGGCGGATGTGGTCTCCAAGGTAGAGGTATTAGAGCATCATCAAGATGTAAAGATACTACAAGGCATAGTACCAGAAGAGCGTAGCTCTATGAATATCATCCTCAAGGACTCCTATAAGGTGCGACCATTTGGCTACCTTGAAGGGGGAATGGGATATAAACCAACCCTCTACGAAGCCAAGGCGAATGCTACGAAAATAAGTAAATCACCATTGCAGTACTATATTTTTGGTTCGGTGGACAATTACAATGCCGAAAATGCCGATGCCTCTCTAAGTCTCAATGTCTCCGAACTCAATAGCCTGATACCTCAAAAAGGCAAGCTGTCATCCACGGGCATAGGAGGAAAGCCCATTGGGACTCAGCACTATGCCAGCAATAAGAGTTGGCAAGCCTCTGCCAATGGTCTTTTGAGTTTTTCCGAAGACGCACAGTTGAGAATCAATGTAAAAGGGAACAACGACTGGATAGGGGCAGAAGAGCAGCAGAGAGAGTACTACAAGGAGCTTGACGTAAGATTGGAGGAGAGGAGTAAGAACCAGACCAATCAGGTGGGATTTAAGCCGATCATTGTTTACGAACTTAATAGCAAACAAATACACTTGAGCAATAAGCTCATGTCAGATATCGGTAGGAATAAAGGGTTTAGACATGTGGTTGGGGATAGGAGAGAACTAAGATACACTCCAGAGAGTAGGTATTGGTGGGTGCAAAACAACCTCAATACGACTTTCCCTATCAGTAGAGAGAGGTCACATCTCGGCAATTTTTACAGCAAAGTACTCTATGGAGAGACGACAGATCATCTGGGCATAGATAAGCTTGACCACCCTCTTTTCCAAAGTGAGTGGCAAGCATCTCATGGGTTTAGCGCAGATTTTACATTGCCTATATCTGCCCGACTAGATTTGTCTGTAGACGACCATTTCTATTATCGCCGCTACCAAGTAGAGAGACTAGAGACTAGAGTATTACACAATGAACTAGAGGTCTCGCCAAGAGTGTCCCTTCTGTTCGATAGGAAGCGTGGTCATCTGAGTGTAGGAGTAGACCTCCAACATACACTACAGAACATCTCTGAAGTGGCGACTCATCTGTGGGCGCTCTCGCCTAGTCTCCGCATGAGCTATAAGGGGAGAAATGGCTGGGAATACCTCCTCAGTAGTTCATATAGAAACCATCTACCTTTGGGCAGCAGTTACTTCCCTATGGCTTATAGTCTGAGCCACAGAGTGCAGTCCATAGACTACTTAAAGAGTTACCGGACGAGACAATGGAACACTTATGCGAAGCTATCCTACAGTGACATCATCAATTATGTATTTGCCACGCTCAACCTAAGATATACGAATACTTGGAGCCCTATAGTGCGCGACATATCACTCTCTTCCGATGCTGCTACTATTATCTCCTCCTCGCTATACAAAGGGCACTCTCAGAGTGTAACTAGCGAGATTAAGCTCGATAAATCATTTAGCGACTACGGCGTTAATATCATTTTCGATGGCTCTATCAATCTTGCATCCATACCTTCCTCACTTAATAAGAACGTGACTCAAGGCTACTACCATAATTACATGGCGCAGCTTGAACTCGTATACACCCAGATTGAATGGCTTTCTCTTTCGGGGAAACTATCTTACAACTACGGACAGGCGAAGCGAGGAGAGAGGGATGGCTGGAATAAAAGTACACAAATCAGAGGCGACATATCGGCTCTATTCTCTTTGTCAAAGCAAATGAGCTTAGCTTGGAACTATGAATGGAGTCACTTCTCTCAGGAGCTCAATAGGACGCTTCCCGACTTTCACCTTATGAGTTTGTCACTAGATTGGAAGGCGAGCAAGAAGCTCAAGTTCTTAGTGGAGTGTAACAACCTATTGAATAGCAATGACTACATCATACGTACTAACACGCCCATAGAGGAGCGAACAACCCTTCTTCAACTCCGACCACGGAGCATTTTCCTTAAACTCCATTGGTCGTATTAGTGTGCCATAAGGTTAGTAGAGGATTACTTCTTAGGCTGGCGTACGTAGTGAGGCATCTCTTGTGGGATAACCATGGAGAGCTCAATAAAGCCTGCATAAGCGCCATCTTTATACCAAGGTATTTGGTAGATCAGCTTTCTTCGCTCTCCCTTAGTGATGGTATACACGTGCTTCTCTTCCGCCTCCATAAGGTGCTGTAGTAGGGAGCGGGCTGGTTCGGGGTGGCAATCGAGCACATTGGCGCCTATGAGCGATTGCCCAGGCTTGAGGTTGACCTCCCTCGACTGCCCATTCATCTCAATAATCTTACCCTCCTTATCACAAATGGTAACGGCGATGTCCGCTTCTTCGAAATATGGTATCATATAGTACTTATTATGTATGTTATTATTAAATGTATAGTGCAAATGTAGGGATTATTGGTGATAAATGGTATCTTTGTGGGAGCGGGCAAGGGAGGAATAAGCCCCATTGGTATCCAAATTGACCTATAGAATATGATGAGTATGGCTCAGGCAGATAATCTCTATTGCGTAATATTGGCAGGCGGTGTAGGGCGTAGGTTTTGGCCCTACAGCAGGAAGAGCTATCCAAAGCAGTTTCTAGATTTTTTCAATTCAGGAAGAAGTCTATTACAGACCACTGCTCGGAGATTTGAGAAGCTATTGCCCGTAGAGCGTATCATGGTATCTACTAACGAGAGTTATAGAGATATTGTTCGAGAGCAATTGCCCTATCTTCCAGAGGAGAATATTCTCTGCGAACCGAATCCCCGTAATACAGCATGTGCAATAGCAAGTGTAGTGAGGCATATCCATGCGCTCAACCCCGATGCAGTAGTAGCCATTACGCCTTCAGACCATTTAGTGACAGACGAGATGGTATTTTGCGAGCGGGTACAGCAGGCATGGGGGGATGCGCTACAGCATGATATGATTGTGACGATAGGTATCAAGCCCACGTATCCCGAGGTCGGTTATGGCTATATCCAAGCTGAGACCGAGGAGACTACGGAGCGAGGACTGCAGGAGGGGTGCTGCCAGCCGGTAAAGACCTTTATAGAGAAGCCAAACGCCGAGATGGCTAGGGTGCTAGTGGAGAGCGGAGAGTTTTACTGGAATGCAGGTATCTTTGTAGCCAAGACGAGGGTAATCATAGAGGAGGTGAAGGCGCATGCCAAGGAGATAGCTGAGCGGCTCTATGCTAAGCCTGAGGTGTGGGGAACACCCGAGGAGTACCACTTTGTTCAGGAGACCTTCCCATATTGCCCTAATATCTCTTTCGACTATGCTGTGATGGAGAAGTCGCAACGGGTGATGATGATTACGGCAGACATGGGTTGGACTGATGTGGGCACTTGGTCTTCGACCTATAGGCTCACGGAGAAGGATGCCAATGCCAATGCCTCAGTAGGCGAGCATAAGCATATTTACAATGACAGCCAAGGCAATCTTGTGGTAACAGATACGCCAGATAAACTAGTGGTGCTACAGGGTATTCGGGATCTCCTCGTGATAGAGAAAGGAGATGTCTTACTTGTGTGCAGAAGGGGCGAGGAGAGCAAGCTCCGCCAGGTAATCCCAGAGATACGAGGTCTAGGAGATCATTATATAGACTAAGCTATGGCGGAGGAGAAGAGCTATCCACTGGATAGCGTCCGTATGACTGATATTCAGGAGTCCGAGCGTCCGAGAGAGAAGCTCTTGACAAATGGTGCTCGTTCACTCACCAAGACAGAGCTCCTAGCGATACAGATAGGCACGGGGCGAGTAGGAGTGAATGCTCTGGATATGGCTCACCAACTACTGGAGCAAGCGAATTACAACTTCTACACCCTCTATTGTATGCTGACTAGTGGTCTAGAGGTAGGGGTAAAGGGATTAGGTCCTGCGAAGATGGCTAATATTCTCTCGTGCCTCGAAATAGGCTATCGCATGAAAGCAGACAAGCAGATGGTAGAGAGCGAGGGGCAACAACTGAACAATAGTGATAAGATTTATAATTATATCTTCCCTGAACTTTGCGACCTTCCTCACGAGGAGCTTTGGCTGATATTCCTAAACCAGCAGGGGGTAACCAAGTCCAAAGTACGTATAGCGGTAGGTGGTATCACTTCTTCTACCGCCGACCTGAGGGTGATCTTGCGTACCGCACTCCGTATGGGACAGCCTGCGATAGCTTTAGTGCACAATCACCCTGGGGGTGGATTGGAGCCTAGCAGGGACGATGACCAGCTTACAGAGCGCCTATATAAGGCGTGTCGATTGATTGGGATTACACTGCTAGACCATCTGATCTTTACTGATCATGGGTACTACAGCTACTTTAATAATAGTCGTTTTGACAACTGGATTTAATTAGGTGATTATTCTATGAAATATGAAGTATCTTGCCCTTATTGCGGGGCAACGCTAGTGGGGTCTATGCCGAAGGATAGTGCGGGTAGCCTGAGGATAATTTGCGATGAATGCAAGCAGCCTGTGGTGGTGTACCAAACAGCTGCCGAAGCGCTCCAGCATCGTGAACGCGGGGTGAAGTCGGTAAGCATTGAGGGAGCACAGTTCGATAAGGAAACAACCTATCTAGAGATTATTGAGACAGAGTTTACCAAGCCTCAGAACCTGAGAATACCTGAGGGTAAAAGCCTATTTGGGCGTTTCAATCCCAAGAGTACGGCACAGCTACAAGTGCTGACTGCCGACCCTAGTATTGACCGCCAGCATGCCTATTTTATGCTGAATAAGAAGGGGAAGTTAGAGGTGATGGACAACGATAGTATGACGGGCACTTTCGTAAATGGTGGAGAGATAGGCAAAGGGGAGCGTCGTCGTCTTGCTAGTGGTGATGTGCTTACCTTTGGGGCAACTACAGCTATCGTTCATCTCGCAGGAGAAGAGGCTAACGAGGATGAGGCGGACTACTTCCTAGGTCTGTAGTCCTGATACATAACACCTAAGATTAAACGAATAGACCTGTTCTTTGTCTTATTGTTGAAACGTATTTGAAAATCAAATTAGTATTAACTGATGAGGCAATGGTTATTGGTGGTAGCGAGCTTGCTCGTAAGTATAGGGGCAGCCGCACAGACCACGCATTCAATTAGTGGAAAGGTCTTAGAGAAGAAGACAGGAGAGACTGTGATAGGGGCTGCGGTACGGGTGCTAGCTGTGTCCGACTCTACTTTTGTGAAGGGCGCTTCGACGGGCACTTCAGGAAGATTTAATATCACGGGAATCAAGGATGGTAAGTATATCCTCCACGTAAGTTTTATGGGCATGCAGCCCGTCTACCGTAATTTCACAGTACACGGAGCGAATTTGACGGTACCCCAGATAGAACTGGATGAGGCAGTTACCCGATTAGCCGAAGTACAGGTGACGGCTCAGGCCAACCCTATTACCGTAAAGCAAGACACCATCCAGTTTAATGCCAGTGCCTTTAAGACCCGCAAGGGTGCCAATCTAGAGGAACTTCTTCGCCGCATCCCAGGCATGGAGGTGGACGAAGAAGGTAAGGTAAGTTACAATGGAGAGTCCATTGAGCGCATAGAAATGGATGGGCGGGACTTCTTCAGTAACGACCCCCAGATGGCTACACGTAATCTTCCCTCCGATATGATTAAGAATGTGCAGGTCGTGGATAAGAAATCGGAGGAGACCCGTCTTACCGGTATGAACGATGGGGAGAAGGTTAAGGTACTTAACCTCCAGATTAAGGAAGATAAGAAGAAGGGAGTCATAGCCAACGCTACCGCTGGCTATGGTACTAAGGATCGCTATCGGGGCAATCTGATGATGAATATCTTCAATAAGGATGCCCGATATACCGTAATCGGGGAACTAAATAACACCGATGGCGTACGGAGAGGCAGGGGCGACCGTGTCACCCGACGTATCGGTGCCAATTATGACGATGTCTTGCTCAATAAAACCCTCAAGATAACTGCCGAGGCGTCTCTGGACAGTAGGGATAATATCAATAGCGGAAGGGTGCGTACGGAGCAGCTTCTAGGTGGTGAGCAGAGCAATATAGAGAACGAACAGAACTATAGCTTCAATCGCAACCAAACGGCAGGTGCCAATAGCCGAATAGAATGGAACCCTTCTAAAAATACCATGTTAATCTTCGAGCCATCGGCAGAGTACAACTGGGGAAGGGGCAATGACAATTCAAGCTTTACCACAGTCAATAACGGCGGAGATAAGATTAACGAAGGTACTTCCGATAACTCTACTCAAAACCATGGCTATGAACTGGGTGGACGTCTCCACTTTAGTCACACTTTCAATGAGCCAGGACGTAATATATACACACAGCTCTTTACAAACTACTCCAATAATAGCGGGGATGGATACAACCGCTCCACTACTCATTTCTATAATGGGAGGGGAGATCAGATAAGGGATCAGTACAACAACAAGTGGAACAATAGCCTACGCATGGGCTCTCGTATCATGTATCTAGAGCCCTTCAGTGAGCGCTGGGCTGTCCAGCTAGGCTATCATTTGGACTATAATAAGCGGGCAAGCGACCAATCCACCTACAACAAGGATACCAGTGGTGCCTATACGCTCCTCGATACCGACTACTCCCGTGGTTCTCAGAACACCTCTCTCTCGCATCGCTTACAGGCGAGGCTCAGGTATAGCTTCGGGAAGAGCAGTATCTCGGCAGGATTCGGAGCCAATCCTACCTATACACATACCATAGCCACTCAGGGGAGAGAGGTGACGTTCGATAAGGATAGGACGGTATGGAACTTCTCCCCTAGTCTGATCATGGATATACGCCCTTCCGACTCGTTGGTGTTCAACCTATTTTACAATGGTCGTACTAGCCAACCAAGTATGGAGCAGCTCAACCCCGCTACCATCATTCTCTCCCCATTGGCACAGATTAAGGGTAACCCCGACCTACTGCCCTCTTTCTCCCACAGCGTATGGGTAAGTACCAACTTCAATAGGCGCTTAGCTCGCCAGAGCTTTAACCTCAATGGGCAATGGAGCTACACTCAGAATGGTGTTGCCACCAAGCAAACCATCGACCCAGCTACAGGTATGCGCAGCACCACCTACGAGAATATCGATGGCAATCAAATGCTCCGCGCCGGCTTTATGATCAATACCCCTATAGGCGGTCCTCGCTCCAAGTGGACGAGCTTCACCTTTGGGCATATAATGTACACCAAAGACAAGGGGTTCGTCAATGGCGAGCTCAATACCGCCAATGTATGGTACCCCAACCTCTCCCAGCGCATCTCTTGGAATGGCTCTTGGCTTCAAGCCTCAGTGGGAGGCTTCCTATCCGTTCAGGATGTAACAAATAGCTTCTCCACACAGCTCGATAGGCGCACTTGGGATTATAACACCTTCGGAGAAGCAATTATCTCTATCCCAGGTAACATCTCCCTCAATACCAAGCTCACCTACCAGGATGCCAAGGGGTATGACGATGGTATCAAGCGTAACTTCTGCCTATGGGATATCTCGGCTAGCTGGTCTTTCTTGAAAGAGAAGAATGCGATGATTGAACTATCAGTATACGACCTATTGCAACAGCGCACTAATTTCCAGCGCCGTATCTCGGCTAATAGTATTGTGGATAGGGAGTTCAATGGCATCACGTCTTATGTAATGCTCTCCTTCACCTACCGTTTCAATAATATGGGTGGTGGCGTATCTATGGACGGGAGTCAGAGACGTGGCAGAGGATTCGGCTTTAACGGGGGTCGCGGTCGAAGGTAATAAGGTCTGCTCATCTAATGGAATTGCCCCCGGCTTGTATTCACAACAAGTCGGGGGCAATTCTGTAAGATACAGTGCGTGGAATCAGAATGCGAACTGTAGCTGTGCGCGGAGTAGATGCCCCTTCTGCCCCAAGTGCATACCCTCGGTAGGTAGCGTATAGGTATAGAAAAGCTGAGCACGGCAATTGCCATAGAACCACTTATTGACACCTAGTGTAGCACTATAGAGGGCTGCATCCTTAAGGCTCATGTCTGTCTTCAGGTAATCGCCACTGAGTACAACGTCGTACCGCTTAGGCAGGTGCACAGTAGCCGTGAGGTACGCACCCATACCCGCTACGCTATTGTCCTTACCATACATATATTCAGCCATTACACTGATAGGCTCATAGTCGGCAGTCACACCAGCACTTACCCTATGGCGGGTAAAGAGGCTGCCCGCATCTATTCCCTTAGCAGCCCCCATAGCTATCTGCTTACCTCCCATGTACGAAGTGTGTAGCGCTATGCCCTGGAGTGGACGTACATAGATTGAGCCAGCAAAGGTCTTGCCGAGCTTGATATCTCTGGTATTCATCCCTCTACCATTGAGCATCATCAGGCGATAGGAAACCACCCTATCCCATAGATCACCAGATAGATCAATACCTATATCACGTCCCGATGTGCCAGAATACAGAGGATCCATTCCGATACCAGCAAAGTATACAGTAGGATTAGAACCTCCTGCGGCAGTCGGATTGAGGAATGGCGCTACCTGATTCTCGTGAGCGAATGGGGTCTTGAACTGTCCCATCTTTACCTTCAACTCAGGCATAAAGGTGTATTGCATATACATATCCTTGAGCATCACATGTCCATTAAACTGGAGGGTTACAGCGACCTTCCACTTGTCCGTAATGTCTGCCATACCAAGGAGCTCTAGCCTAGGGATAAAGAATGAGCTCGTAGTATTGCCCTTTTCAGGCGTCGCTAAGTCTGCGCTCATCATACCATAGCCACCGAAGGTAATCCTGTCGGCAAAGGTTTCGCGCTTCTGTGCTACTGCCGAAAGGGTAACGCATAGAGCTACAAGAGCAATCGTTATAATCCTTTTCATAGAAAAACTAAATTAATTGTTTTGGTGATAAATATTAGGCTCCCGCCATCGGCAGAGCCATAGTTCTAATATGTCTGTCAATACAAATAGGATGAAGCCCGCGATACTCAGTACCACGATGCCACCATACATATCTAGGTAGTCGAACCTCATCCAAGCATCGATAATGAAATAGCCCATACCCTTATCGGTACCATAGGTCTCGGTAACAAACAGCACCGATATGGCGGTGCCAATAGCTACTCTGAGGGTGGAAAGGATATCGGGGAGTATGGCGGGCAATAGCAGGTGTCGGAAGAGCTGCCACTGGCTCGCACCCAATGAGGTGGTAATCAGGTAGCTCTCCCTAGGGATATTGGCAAGGCTATCTCGGATATTCACGATGACTTGGAAGAGTATGATCAATACAATCATCGTGACCTTTCCCCCATCGCCAAGCCCAGCTATTAGCATCACAATAGGCAGAAGGGCGAGCTTGGGGATAGGATAAGCGAGATAGGTAAAGGCACTCATCATACGCCCCAACCCTTGCCACCGATGCATAACCCACGCAGTAATGATGCCTAGGATAAGGGCTATAGGTAGACCTATAAGCAGGCGCCTAAAACTGGCACCCAAATGAGCACCCATACCGCTAGTGAGTAGCTCGGGTATGTGAGTAAAGACCCTGTGAGGTGTCGCAATCACTCGCTCACCTAGCAATAGGTAGCCTGCCAACCATATTAGGTTGATAAGCAGCGCCCCCACAATGATGCGGTAAAGTATCTTACGTCCGTCTATCCTCATGGCATGCGTTGTACCCTATCGGTGAGTGTCTCTATCTCCTGAGGGTTATGGCTCACGAGTATAGTCGTTACCCCTAGTTCTTTTTGGAAGGAGCGGAAGAATGCCCGCCCCTTTTCTGCCGTCTCTATATCCAGTGCAGAAAATGGCTCATCCATGAGCAGCAGATCGGGCGACTGTACAAAGGCTCTTGCCAATGCCACACGCTGTTTTTGCCCTCCGGAAAGCTGGCTGGGATACCTCTTGAGTAGGTGACCTACCTCTAGCTGCGCCACAATCTCAGGAAGCTTACTGGCTCTCGGACACGCTTTGCCAAAGGCTTGGGGCAGTAGGATATTCTCCCTTACGCTCTTCCATGGAAGCAGACCAAAGTGCTGGGGCACTAGTGCGATCGAATGGTGCTTGGGATTGGGGCTTTCTCCGTTAATCAGTACCTCACCCTTATAGTCTTGCAATATTCCTGAGAGAATATGGAGGAGGGTGGACTTGCCGCTGCCCGAAGCGCCAACAAGTCCAAGCACCTCCCCATCAGCCACAGAGCAGGTCAGCCCCTCTATCGCTTGGGTAATGCCTTCACGGCTTTGGTAGAAGTAAGATAAGTCCTTAATAGATACCACTGTACACCAGACCTTCTCCCTCGTACTCTACTGGCACTAGTGCTCTCGCTTTGAGCCACTCTATAGTCTCTTTTATCTCCTTCTGGCTAGGCTGCTCGGCATGCCTATAGGTAGGCAATACCACCTGGCTCACCAGCTCTGCGGGGATACCTGCATCCTCTATCAGGATTTCCTGCCACTCTTCCCGAGGATGGCTATTGATATAGTCTACAGCAAGGTTGTACGCTGTCATCAGTGCCTTGATTGCTTCACCCTTTTCGGTAAGTGCCTTTTGGCTAAAGATAGTACCCGTAACCGAAATACCTAGGTCACGAGTAGAACTGAGCGATACAAATCCCTTTGCCTTGGAGATGGTGATGAATGGGTCGGGGAATACCGAAGCATCTACCTCACCGCCTACCATCATCTCCATCCTAAGCGGAATCTTATTCACCTCGGGCTTCTCTACCTCCTCAGGACTAAGACCCGCAACCTCTAGCATCTTATCTGTAGCGTACTCGATCACCGTGTTGCGGGATACAGACACCTTCTTTCCCTTTAGCTCTGCCATAGATGCCAGAGAAGGCTGTGCCATCATCTCGAAATAGCCATCGTGCTTCACCACAAGCGCAAGAGGCAGACCAGCGGCATGCTGTATGGCTGCCCCAGTGTAGTCGGTTACGGTGCCATCAACCTGTCCGCTACGGAATGCGGCATCGCGATCATTGGCAGAGAAAAACTTCACAATCTCGAGATCCACTCCTAGACTATCGGTGTAGCCGAGCTCCTCCGCTAGTACATAGGGGATGTAGTCGAGCGAAGACATCGCCCCTACTTTTAGCACTTCGCTTTTCTTCTCCTCTCCTCCGCACGCTGCTAAGAGCAGTGCTAGGGTTACGAATAACACTTTCTTCATACTTCGTTCTCTTTATTGATAAATGGAATTACTTCACTAAAGGCTTCGCCCTCACGATCCTCTTCGGCATAAAATGCTAGAGGGAATAGAGGGAGTTCGGAGAGCGCCTCATTGAGGGTCTCCTGAAATGCAGGGAGGTTGCGGGTATAGAAGCACCAGAGACGCTCTCCCTCGCCAGTCAATTGGTAAGCGAGGAGTGCCAGATTGTTTTTCTCTAGTGCCGGGATAAGGGCTTCCTCTAGAGTGCCCATTTGCTCTGTTACATCGTCCGAAGGCATACCCGACTTATCACCTTCGTAGCTCCAGGTCATATCTACGCGGATGGGGTATTTCCCCTCTGCCAGCGCTCTCGGTAGCTCATTGCGTACCTGTAGAAACCTCATCATACGCTCGTCTCGCTCTCCTGCGAGATACACCGAGGTCATATCTTTACTAATTCGTGCCATTGTGTCTTCTATAAGCTGCCAACTCTAGCGAATTGATAACATTTTGGGTGATTATATACAGTGTGGGGAAAAAGGCTATCTCGGGATCTAAGAAGGTTATCGCTAGCCAGATGGTGAATACCGTATTCTTCTGACCAAGGGTCTGCCGACCGTTTACCACTCGTTCGCCTGTCCATGACGCGCAACGCCCACCTAGGAAGTAGAGCGCCAAGGTGGTCATCGTGGTGATGAGCATGAGTAGACCTGTGTACCTGATGGTAAGCTGTTCGCTAACGACAAAGGTATGTACAGCGCTCGACATAAGTACCATGATATTGAAAGCCCATATCCAGAAGGTCCAGCTACTTAGCTTCGCTATGCGGTCGTGTACCTTGGGCAGCGCATACCTCAAGGTCCACACAATCACGAGCGGTAGTACCAGTAGCGCCGACACTTTGCCAAAGATGGCGAGTACCATGGACCAGTAGCTGCCCCCCATATCGGGATGGACAGCTCCAATGAGTACTGGACCGATAAGGGCTATGGCAATATTGCTGACAATCATGTAAGTAGTGACGAAGGCTATATTGCCCCCCAGCATCCCCGTAATCACCGCAGCCGCTGTAGCTGTAGGTGTGAGGATAAGAGCCGACACGCCTATGGCTATCAGGCGGTCAAAAGGTTCAATCACGAAGTACGCTAAGATGCCTAGCACCCATTGGACGGCAAACATGATGCCATGGGTGTACTTCAGCCTTATCTCGCTCGGCTTTATCTTGGTATACGAGAGAAAAAGCATCAGGAAGAGAGTATAGGTACAGAGGGGTGCCAACTGCCAGAGCCAAGGGTAGAAGATAGCGCCTAGTACCATCGCCCAAAATAGGGCATAATCTTTGATCAACTTCGTTAGTTTCATACCAATACGCTAGCCACCGAGGTCTGTGGTAATAATAAGGTAATACCATGTGCTCTGCAGAGGGCTTCTAGTTCTTCGGGGTCTAGTGTCCCATTGAGGTGCATGGGCGCTAAGTACTTCACGGTCACTACTGCGAGAAGCTCGCGAAGCCCCTTTAGATAATCTCTACCCAAGCGAAGGTCGGTAGGGAACATCAGTAGGTCGAGTGCCTCAATGGAGGTAGTCAACCGCCGTAGCTCTCGCTGCCACTGTGCTTCATAGAGCTCTACGTACTCTTCATCTGCCTCTTCATTCCAGTGCCAGTTATTGAGGTCTCCTGCATGGAAGAGCTGTAGCCCATGCACCTCTACATAGAAGCTACCACCACAGTCGGTGCTCCCCAGTGCTTTTACCCGAAGCACACCATCGGTCCACTCTTCTTCGGTCTCTAGGAATACCACCTCTTCACGTGCCACGACCTCTTCTAGCTCTCTGTGGAAAATATACTGCACACCGCCCCCATGTTGGGCGAACTGAGGACTAAATAGGACAGGGGAGTAATGATCACCATGGGAGTGCGTAGCCATAATATACAGGCGTTTCTCGCTGTATTGAGCAAGGAGGGAAGCCACCTCGCCCTTGCCATAATAATCCCATAGGATCATGGCATCGGTGCCGACCCACAGGTAACTGCTGTGGTGTATAAAATAAAGCTGACTCATGGTGCTATCCATCTTTCTACATCTGTGGTGGAATGATTGATCAAGTCTACAATGGCTCTTGCCATAGTATGCGAAGCGTTGGGGCATGGGACTAAGGTAAACTGGTCGCCTGCCCACATTGCTTTTAGGTGCATACCGATCTCCCAAGTAGTCTCTAGTCCATCGCAGACGAAAGAGGGACATACCACAGCCACTTTCTTATGTCCTTCACTGGGCAGATGTGCCAAACGCTCTTCTAGGGTTGGCGATAACCATTTAGTACTTCCGAAGCGAGACTGATACGCTACCTCGTGGGTGAGCTGGAGCGACTTCACCCAAGGGTGCGCCATCAGTAGGCGTGTAGTCTCGTGGCACTGTCGCTCATAGTCTTTCTCTATATTCCCTAGATAGGGCTTTGCCTGAGCTAGTGGGATGCCGTGGTAGGAAAATACCAAGTGAAAGCCCATCGGTACGGATTGGGACACCTGTTCGGCTAGAGCCTCTATATATATAGGGTGATGGTAATAGGGTGCTACGGACCTAAGGGCAAACGTGTACGCTCCCTGCTGCCACACCTCCATGGCATGGGCAATAGCACTCTCGTAGCTACTCCTCGCATAGTGCGGGAAGAGCGGTACCAATACCACCTCTTCGCACCCACGTTGGGCAGCCTTATCAAGGGTGCGCTTTAGCGAACCCTTTTGGTATCTCATGGCTGTAAAGGTAGGCACTCCGCTGATGCGTTGAACCTCTCGAACGAGTTCGACCGATCTGAGCACAAGCGGTGCTCCCTCTTCTTCCCAGATGAGTGCATACTTATCCCGTGTCTTGGGTGCCCTACGAGGCACTATAATGCCCTTCACGAGTAAGATTCTAAGTACAGAAGGGAGGTTGATGATCCGCTTATCTGTGAGGAACGCCTCTAGGAAGGCACGCACATCACTGAGCGCCAAACTCTCTGGCGAACCCGTATTAATTAGTATGATAGCTCTTTTCATCATCATTTTCTACCATAGTCTGCAGGTATCTCGCCCCACTCTTTGGTCTCCCACTTCCTAATAGAGTAGACCGAGAGGTCGTTCTCATCCAACCATTGTTTAGCGCGTTGGAGCACCTGATAGAGTTCCAAGGTCTGTTGCTCAAAAGGAAGGGTTGTCTTATAATGGTGCTTCCGCACCCACGACTGTGCGGTCATACTATCGGTATAGATGGGCACATAATAGTTGTGCTGTTTCATCCAAGCCATGGCATGGACAATGGCGAGGAATTCGCCTATATTATTTGTCCCTACTGGGTACACCTTGCTACTGAAGACAATATCGCCCGTCTCTACCCATACCCCACGGTATTCCATAGGACCAGGGTTCCCCGTAGTAGAGGCATCCACCGCTATAGCACTCTGGTCTATCGTACTGCTGCGCGAAACTATTTCTGGCTCGCCCTCCCCTCGTGCTGCTTCGGGATGCTCGAAGAGCTCCTCTGCCTCGGCTCTTGTGATTCCCTTAAAACTCTTGTACTTAGGACGACTGTAGTGCATTACCTGTGCCTTACACTCTGCCCAAGTATCATAAATACCTGGTTGGTGCCCCTCCCATACAATATAGTATTTCTGCGCCATTTAGTTTCTCTTCTCCGTGGATACAAAAAATAGTGCAACTCCTTCGCTCCAAAGCTCTACCCTAGACTGGGTCACTTGGTTGAGCGTCGCTTGCCAGAGTGCGGTAAACACTCGGTGCTCAAAAGGATAGGCCACGCCTCGTGCACTCATCGGCTTGGGCTCCACAGCAAAGAGAGAGAGCTCTCGCCCCATCTCGGTCTCTAGTACCACTGTCCCGCAGAAGGGCATCATAATACCGAACGGACTGTAGAGGCGCACCTCCGCACCGCTCTTATAATAGTCGGGCAGCAAAAAGATATTCCCTAGGGTATGATCCTCGCGCCTACCGGTTGCCCCTACAATAGCAATCTCGTGCCATCCTTGCGCAAGGGCATAGGTCACTGCCTTGGTAAGATCGTTGGTCTCTTGCTCTTCTACTTTCGTGAAAGGCGCACCTATCCGCTCCAAGTCGGCAGGGTTCACCGAGTCACCATCCCCTATCACCATGTCGGGACAGCGGTCGGAGAGTTCTAGATAGCGCTCTAGTGCCCCATCGCAGACCACAATATGCTGAGCCACTTCGATAAGGCGAAGGGTCTCGGCATCCTCATAAAGGTCACCGTGGGCGACCACTAGCGCAGTAGGAATATAGGGGAGACAAAAGTTGATGGTCTTCATGACTGTATGTGCATCATGCGTCGCCAATTAAAGTAACCAGCAATGGCGATAGCAGTGTAGAGGGTAAAGAAAATACCTGAGATAGTGAAGCCTTGGACAAAGTAGAGGCAACTATAAATAACATTAGAGAGGATCCAGCAGTACCAGTTCTCCATATACTTCTTAGCGAGCAACCACATGCCCACGAAGCTTACCGAAGTAGCGATACCATCCCAGTAAGGGAAAGGACTCTGCATAAACCTATCGTAGGCAGGGGCAAGCAGCAGCGCAAGTGCTACAGCAATAGCCACCACCCACAAAAGCGTCCGCTTACCAATAAAGGAGATAGGGCGCTCGGCATCAGTAGTCCCCTCTTTTTTGTGTTTGAGCCACTCCCTCCAACCCCAGACACAAGCGATGATATAATAGATATTGACCAAAACATTACCGTACACCTCACTGTGCCACGAGATGTATATCCAGAAAAGCGGTAGCACAATGCCCACAGGCCATAGCCACACACTCGCCTTCAGCTCCAACCAGACATATATCAGCCCTATAGTAGCAGCGGCTATCTCTATTACTTGCATCCAATCCATTGCGAATAGTCTATCACTTATAGCCCACAAAGTTACCATTTTTTTGCAGAGCCACCGCCCTCCCTAGCCATCAGTAGTAGCCCGGTGGTGCCGCGCAGCCGACATCTGCTCCCTCATCCCGCCTTCCTTCAAAAACTGCTCCTTCTGTCGCTCAATGAATGTTGCACGAAGTGCCATTCTCGCCAATTTGCAAGCAAATCGGCTGAGACGTTGCACGGTGGTGAAATACAAGGCACTGAGACTGAGGCTGACGGAAGCGTACTCACGTACGTGACCGAAGCCGAATGTCGAAAGTAACGCAGTAGTTCGCCACCGTGCAACAGTCTCTATATCGTGGATGCTCCAATCCCCATTGCTCCAAACCACGCACCCTGAGGTAATCCTCATAATCGATGAGCAACTCCTCCAAACTCGCCTTAGCTACATTGGTGAGCTTAATCTCGGTCTCCCGAGAAGTAGTAGCCGCCTCGCTCCCCTCCGCTATATTCTGCTTACCTGAGCGTGCAGCCTGCACCATCTGATCCACCGTACGATCGCCCCACCCTAGGAAACGCTTCGTAAAGTGAAACGTGATATCATACACCACCACAGACACCCTGTAAGCCTTGAGCTTACGATAACCCCCTCTATTTGAAAAAAGTCTCCTTTATAATGAAGAAGTTACAAAACAAATGTAACTCTCCTTACGCGCCCGTTTTGGGAGAGTTACTCTACACTTTCTGAAAGAGGACAATCAAAAGAACCAAAAAGGAGTGGCGCTACGGTTCTCTCCCGAAGCGCCACTCCCATCTCTAAGAATCTATTACGAAATCAACTATCGGTACCTGTTTGTTATCTGTACATTCTTTTCCTTAAAGTAACCCTCCACGCACTCCACCTTGATGGTCTCCGCAGAATTGCTCTTGTTGGACTTGAAGTTGTAGGTGAGTTGTCTGTTATCAGAAATGCTTGTCACGATAACTTCATAGAAGGTCTTATCACCCTTTCGACCATAAGAGAACCCTTGGTTGCCTGATGGGTAGAAGTTCTCGGTATAGAATCTAAAGGTGATGGGCAAAAGCTCCTTCCTAAATTCCTCTGGAATCTTCAGGGTAAGGGTCAGAGGTGTATCCTGAGTTTTATTGATAGTTGTATACTCTGGTGTAACTGTCAAGTCAAACTGTGGTCTCACCTGTATACGAACTAAGCGCTTCAGCTCAGGGTTATCCTTGACCCCAATGATCAACTCTGACGTCAGACTACCACCGTTAGCTGGTTTCTCTTTAAGAGGCACCTTAATATCCCCATTATCGTTAGTAGGTTCTCCGCTAATTGAACCACTTTCTGAATTTGTCCACTTAAAAGTGAGCTTAGAATTATCAGTCGTATATGTATTATTATTAGGATAGAAATCTACATGGAAAGTCAATTCACGCTTGCCATCCACGACTGCGAAGAAAGTCTTGTCCCCTTTTACAACTAGCGTACCTGCACCATCGGAGAAGGTAGGGAAGCTTTGGATTTCCTCTGAGAGTGCCAAGTTATTAGCCGCTAGACCCTTTAATGCTTCTTCACGAGATTTGTACCCCTTAGCACGTACATCATTGATCGTAACCTTATAAAAGTGGTTGCGGAGGATATCATACCTTACCTTATCGGTATTCACAAAGTCAATCTTGTAATAGCACTCCTCAGGAGATAGCATTCCTTCACCTTTGTACGTGCCTTTGACAATTAGGCACGAAATCTCTTTTGCATCGGCATTCTTGCGCTCGTAACCGTAGTGATACTGGCCTGCATCAGCTTTAAGCCATTGACCATCTTTATCGTAATTTATTAGAGAAGCTCCCGCAGGCTCGGTAACCGCTCCCTCTGTAAATTCCTTCTTATCTGGGTCAAAGGGTGCGATAGAGCCCTTGTCGTAGGTGCGGTAGAGAGCGTAGGTGACGTCAGTCAGCTTGCTGGTAGCTTCACCAGTAATCACTAACCTAAATTTCGCCATGTTACGTAGTACTTCTATAGTGCCTAGGTCAGAATATTTTTTAATTTCTTGATCATACTTCTTACGTCCCCACATGGTCATTACATTACCATCTGAGGTGCCATCGATAGAGAAGAGCACATCGGATTCGTTTTTACCGATAAGACTGGTGACATCGTCGCCGAGAGACTTATTGGCTACGAAGTGGATGATACAGCCATCAGGGGCTGGTGTCATCTTAGCCTCGTAGGTATAGGTCTTATTGTCAGTGGACTTGATGTTCTCAGCTTTGGCACGCTCGAGGAAGTGACCATCCTTATCGAAGACCCATAGTTCGAGTGTTTCGATCTTATTCTCATCGATACCTACAGCACGTGAGGTGGTGAAGTTGGGAACATCCACGCCAAAGCGGATAGTGACCTTCTCAGAGTCCTTAGGGGATAGAGCGGTATCGCGCATCGTACATGCTCCGAGCAGTAGTGCCGTTAGCATGAATAGTAAACTTATCTTCTTCATAATCTTTACTTCTCTTATTCCGTCCTACTTACTTAGTCACTGTATTATCCTTCACATCACGCACACAACGTACGTATGCCCATTCCCATTGACTTCCTATTAACCACACTTTAGTTGTAGGTTTATCCATCTTTGTTGCTCCATTCTTATCATAAGCATCCCAGTAGTAATTACCGGTCATGATCTCGTTAACAACTCCACGGCTATCATGCTGTAACTTGTCAATTAGTTTTATTTCAGCCTCTGTAGGTAAGCGCCAATCGTCAAGCTCCTTGCCATCTCTTTTTTCCCAGTAATCTTTGCAATGCCTTTGTGCACTATTATAACTATGGATATTTGTTGCGCCAAGTTGAGAAGCTAATTCAAAGCATGGAGAAACCATATTGGCAGTTTCTGCTTCATTTTTAGTATCCCCGTAATCCAATGGAGGGAAACCTAGGATCATATCTACACCTAAAATATTATCTCCAGGTACCAGAATATTAATGCGATATATAGCTCTATTCTTAAGGTGAGATTCACCAGAGAAACTACCATCCCAATTATAAGAAGGCTTAGGTCTGAGTTTAGATGCCGTACCTGTGGTGTTGGTGATAAAGAGGCTTGGATATTGCTTTACAACGACATGCTCCGTCATTCCCTCTTTATTCTTAACATTGAACTTGATGGTCTTAGGAACAAAGTTAACTGGTAGAACAGAATTAACAATTATCTTATTGATGTCTGTGTCTACAGTCACCTTTGGGTACTGAGGATTTTCTTTATAAGAATAGCCTGTCCCTTTTTTTTTGTTAATAGGTTCGTTATGTTCATGCCCCGCAGCATCAGTATACTCGAAAGATGCCTGTAAATTTTCTATGGTGATATCAGAGGAGGACTTGTAAGGGATATCGTAGGTGTCGACGTTGTTCATGGTGACGTGTTTCTCGGCAACTAGTAGGTACTTAGTAGCTGGCAAGTCGAACGCATCATCATGAGTTGTCCAATCTTTGATAACGAGTTTGCCTGTAATCTTTTGTGGCTCCTCTACGGTGAGACCGCCAAGGATCTCTATCTTTACCTTTACGTCGTAGAGGTAGTTGGACTTTAGCTCTTGCCCCTTTGCCTCTACTGGCACCTTGTAGTAGTACGCCTTAGCCTCTGTATTTGTAGAGTCGTTCTTCTTCAACTTAATCATCAGGGTAAGGGTGGGGCGCTCCTTAGCATCCTTCTCCCACTTAGTGTAGTAGGAGTAGAAGTGTGCCGACTTGGTGTTCAGTTCGTTTACATTTATATAATCTGATGCAAATAGAGCTGATCCAGGTACGTTCTCAGCCTTATCCATGTACCCTTGGTTACGGGCATTGCTTAGGTAAGCTTGTGCTTCACCTTCTTGGGTATAGCCGTCTACGTTTACAGTGAGGAGCGAAAGGCGTACCTTCGCAGCCACACGCTTAAGCTCTACTGTCCCCAGTTGCTTCCCGTCTGTAGTAGACATATTGATGGTCTTAGTGACCGAGCCCACCATCACAAACTTAGCAGGCTTTTCTGTATTACTTACCTTAATAGACTCACTTACAACGATTGCCTTCAGTGCGTCTTCTGTAGCAGGCTTATCGCCAGTAAAGGTGTGATTCGCTACAACATAGATCTTAAACTCTGTCTTACCATCTATCCCAGCCATCTGCTCTTTAGGTACAGGAATGAGATAGTTCTTGTTGATATCCTGAGTCAGACCCTTCTTTGACTGAGCCCATAAGAACTTACCCTCCTTATAGAATAGGACGGTGAAATCCTCTATCTTATTCTCGTTATAGGGGTCTTGCCCTGCTTCTGTCTTATCAGCGCGGAGGGCTGCTCTACTCTCGGCAATATCCTGAACGTTGATCCTTAGTGCTAGGGTGTTGTCGCCTAGCTCGGGACAATCCACTCCATTCTCTTTGACACATCCCTGCCCCAAGAGCATTAGTGCGACTAGGGTAAGAATGGAACTCAATGTATATATCTTCTTCATAATGTTTTCCTCTCTAGCTCGTTAAGCATGTGGTTTCTGAGAAATCTTTATACGAGTCTTGCGATCTGATACTCCAGCACCAGAAAGGACTATTTCCTTACCATCTACAGTGAAGAATAGTTCTGTGGTACGTGTCTTAGTGGTATCAGGATCCTTGAGTGGTGTCACCACAACAGTATACTCAGTTTCATCGACCTTACCTTCAGCAACGATTGTATCGCCTTGCTTTATCTCCACCTTGAACTCTAGACCATTCGTTACTGTAGCCCTCCAAGTCTTACCTTCAGAAGCCTTAATCTTCACCTTGAAGGTAAGTGGCTTATATTTCGTAATTACGTTGTCAGTATTGACAATATTGGCATCAATGGACGTTGCCTTTGGTTCTAGGAAGTTCTTCTCTAGCTCTTCTACGTTCCAAGGGAGTACCTTGGTGCTGAGGAGGAGGGCAGAGAACTCACCTAGCTTGGTGATGGTACCCTGTAGCTTGTAGTGGTGGTTGCGCTCTAGGCAGTAGTGCTTTGTCGCCTCAGTTGCCTTGTCATCATTGATATAGGCGTGGTAAGTGGTCTCGATACCATTGTAAAGCGCGGTAACGGTTAGGCGTGGTGCTCTACTGGTAGAGTCCTGAGCACTACCTAGGTTCTCGTACACGTACAGTGTATTATCAGCGATATATGGAGTGAACTCTGTAGCTTTATTAGTGAGCTTCACTTCCTCCTTCTTGGTATAAGTCCAAGAGTCGCTAAGTGCCCAACCGTCCTTAGGGAAGAGGGTGCTATGCTTAGGCAGGCGGTCGATAGAAGCACTGAGGATCTCCACCTCTGCCTCCTCGTCGGTAGCCTGCTTCAGGTCGAGGGTAATCTTCGCTACCACGCGAGTTAGTGTTACTGTAGCCTCGGTTTTGCCTTCAGCTTTAAGCTCGATATTCTTAGTATCACCCACCATGGTAAGTGGTGTAGTAAGCTTATCTTCTTTCTCTGGCAGCATTATCTTCATAAGGTCGGATACGAAGACCACTTTCTCAAGCTGGTCCGTCAGTTCGCTTGGCTCGTTTGCCACCACGTAGATATCCTTAGTGCCTACATGAGCTTCCATGGTGAAAGGGTTCTTGAAATCCTCTGTATCTGCTTTGAATAGCTTCTGTGCATCGATATTATTACCCTTTTGGTTAAAGACGAAGATACGAACCGTCTTTAACTCCTCCTCCACTTTGTCAGCGAAGAGTGCACCAGCACGCATGGATACAGATGGAAGGGTGAGCTGTAGTTCAGCTACCTCTCCATTAGGAGACTCCCCTCTATCCTTGCTACAGCTGAGCAGTACGCCCATCAGTAGCATTGTATATATTATACTCTTATATAGTTTCATAGTCTTTCTATATCTATTGGAACCTCTACCACAATTAGTACTGTACGAACTGGTGAACGATGTTCCAAGGTGTGACAACGACTGTGATGCTTACCTCGGCACTTCTGAAGTCGATCAGCAAGTTGAGCATCTTCCCTACCACTGGCAAGATAGGTTTGCCTGTAGAGTCCTTAGTGAAGGAAAGAGCCTTATGATCATTGACCCAGAAATCCAAACTGAATAACTTGCCGTCTAGAGAAGGATATACTCTAAATGGCGCTATACGATAATCCCCCATGTTATTCATCGTACCCGTTGGACGATAGATCACCAATTCACCACCCAGCTGATCCACCAAGGTATAAGTCTCTGGTGAAGTGCCGAAGAGTATCTTGGCTGCCTTTAGGTCTTTAGGGTCGAATGCTTTCTTAGGATATCCATTACGCTTGAGCCAGCCCTCGTAGCCAATCACCGTGATATTGACAGAGGCGGTGCGCCTATAGATATCGATGACGCCGTCCTCATCCTTGAGGACACTACCATACTTGATGGTGCGTACTAGTTTGCCTGAGAATAGGTCTTCAGGCGAATTTACGAGCTGCTCGGCAGCCCTTGTCCGATTAAGTGCTACTACGAGGTCGTCCATCTTCTTCACGCCCTCTAGGTTAGCTTTGTCTTGGTCCGATAGGTTACCCCAAGCCACGAAAGTGACATCCTTAAGGTTGAGACCTACCTTCTTGAAGTGTATTGGTGTACGAGCTTTTACCTGATCAGCACCCATCATCACGCGATCTATCAGATACCCCTTTTCATCGAATATGAATACGACAACGCTCTGTACATCACCATCCGCAGTGATATCGTTATTCTCCGAATCCAGAGCTCTTACCGTGATATCGAATGGAAGTGGACAGTCTGATAAATCTTCCTTGATGCAGCTCGTAGATATTAAAGCCGTCAATGTGACCATTGCGACTATTTTAATCCATTTAAATGCATTATTCATAATTCCTCTTTTCTAAAGTGTTAGTACCTAATAGAGGCAAAATATACTTAAGGGAAAAAATGGCTTGCGAGAGGGCTCCTATCCCTCAGTAGGCACGGGAGCACCTCCCTCTAGCCAATCAATTAATAATTACCTAAGGTGCGATGCACCCCTATTCTCGTGGATTACCACTGAACATTCTGAGTAACAAGTACCCAAGGTGCCACAGTGATTGTAACATCCAAAGTTGCAGGCTCGTTGGTTGGATCCTCAGGCTGATTTGTACCAGGACCAGTGATATTCATAGAGATTTGATACTTGTGGTTGCGCTCAATCACATTTCTCTTCTGATCTTTACCAGCACCTTCATACTTGTAATTAGCCTTCTCGAAGTTTACAAGCACTGGATAGTAGGTGTAACCGTTCTCGTCGCAGTAACCTGCAGCTTGAGCTGTCTTCAAAGCTTCTCCCTCTATTATCTTATCTGTTGACTGATCAATAAGAGGTGTCTTGATTGTAAGAATAGTTGGGTGCTTCTCATCGTTGTTCTCGAGGATATAAAAACCTGCAGCAGCGTAGTTGCTACCATCAAAATCTATTGATAATGACTTTTCTTCAGTATAAGTAAAACCAGCTTCTGGTGTATACTTATCTTCTGTAACGCCGAAGTGTTGCTCACCGTAAACAAACTTAGTACCATGTGCAAGAGGGTTTCCAAAGATCTTAGATTCTTGTTTCACGATTAGTCCAATGAGCTTCGTGTCTTTAGCAAGATCAATAGCATACTTAGCTGCAAAAGCATCGTTAAACTTGACATCCACCTTTGTGAGTTCCATGCCAGCATGTACGTGAGTAATCTCAAGAGCCTCTTCAGAGAGGACATTACCATCGCCAGTCTTACCATAATGGTTTTTACCCGCCTTGATATTGACAGAAGTAATATCAGACGTCATCATGTGAAGCTTGTTCTCTGGATTCTGCTGAGCCTCATTGAGGGTCAACACCTTGTTCTGTAGCTCGGTAAGGCTTAGTCCTTCAAGCTTCTCAGTACCAAAGTTTGCTACAACTACGAGTTTGCGAGGACCTGCTGTACACAGAATCTCAGTAATCTCTGTTGCACCTTCTCCAGCTGCCTTGTATGCCTCCTGAACATCACCGTTGTAGACCATCGCAGCAAGGGTGTAGATCTTCTTATCTGCATCACCTGCTCCTTGCTCATAAGCGTTAGCACGCATTGCAGCGCCCTGAACCCTTACGCTTACAGTTGCCTTTGCACCGTCTGCTGATGGTGCGTTGTTCTCCTTGTTACACCCTACGAGTGCAACCATTGCAAGGCTCATAAGCCCTGCCATGAATAAACTCTTCTTCATACGCTTTTTTGTTTTGATAAATAGTTGAAAATAGTTGTCTTGTTCCGGGCGACCCGATTAGCTCAAGCCTACCCAGATATTTATTATTTACTACTTTTTTCTCTCCTTTAGAAGTTATCCGCTAGGAAGTGGTTCAGTTCATCGAGGTTGTGTTGTGCCTCTGCCGAACCGCTCTGTGCCGCCTTCTCTAGATAGCTCTTAGCCTCCTCGTACTGCTCATTGTAGGCATACGCCACACCGAGGATGTTCCATAGCTTCTTATTCTCCTTGAACTGCTCCAGTAGGCGTACTGCCTGAGCGTAGCGCCCAGCCTTGAAGTCCATAATTGCTGCATTGGTAGCAGGCTCCACCGCCGTTGGGAACGCCTTAGCCGCGGTCACCCAAGTCTGGTACTGTTCATTGCTGTCCTCTGGGTAGCTCTTTGCCACGAGGTTGATCTCAGCAAGGCTTAGGTGGGTAGGATGTGTCTTGATTACCTCACGAGCCTCCTCAAGCTCAAATCCCCTTACAATGAAAGAGAAAGTAATCACTGTACGGCGTAGTGGGGGATATACCTCCCTCAATAGGTAGGCATAGGTGTTGCCACCATTGAGCTGTTGGAGTGCTGGCGTGCGCTCAGCCACTGGGCGCTCATCGATAATCTTGAGGACACTCTCCTTATCCGCCATAGAGCTCTTTGCCACAGCGTCTCTTAGACCATCCCAGTCGGCACCCATAGCCACCGACTTGTAGCTGTTTTTGAAGCGTGGGTAGCGGTTGACAAGTTGGCGTGAGATACTCTCCACACGCTTTTCTGATAGAGTCTGGTTGAACTCCGCACCACCCTCAGGTGAAGCATAACCGGTGAGCTTCAGTCCATCTACCTTTAGATTATTATTGGTGGTGAGCTCCTTTAGCTTGTCCTCCACTCGCTTCAGTTCAGCCTTGTTATTACCGAGTGTAGGCACGAAGTCACTCTTAGCTACATTGAAGACGATGAGTGCCGTGATGCTCTCCTCCCTTCTCTTGGTCTCCTCGCCCTGTGGCACCATCATATTATAGGTGTACTTAGGCTGGTATAGGGGCACTAGTGCATTAGGTGTAAGCTTAAGCACCTCATCGCCGAGGTCACAATCGGCACACCCATACGCCTTAGCGTATAGGGTAAGCGCAGCATCCTTGAGCCACTGTTCAAAAGGTGCCTCAGAAGTGTAGTGGTAGGTCTGTCCCTTAGTCCTAGTCTTCACGACATCGGCAGTGCGTCCCTTACGGGTGAGCATGATAGCTCTTGTGCGACCAGATATAATAAAAGAGGGGAGCTCCACCCTTTGTGCAGAGTTGTTTGCCTCCAATACTGGAGTAACTTCTAGCATCACATTACGATTGAGTGCAGGCATCTCACTGAGGTCTACCGTAAAGTCTACAGCCACCTTCTTGCCTTGCTTCTGTGCCACATGAGGAGTTGTCGCCTTTATGCCCTGCAGTCGATGGGGCCCATCCTGAGCCTTTGCACTCAGAGCTCCGCCCATGGTGCCAATTACTAAGAATAGTAATGATGAAATTATAGTGTAATATCTCATGGTTGTTAGTTCTCTTAGATGTGATACATTCATTAGAAAAGATAGATCAAAGAAATTGTAGCTTTTGTAGGACCAAAGTAATGCTTTGTATTCTTCTCAATTTCCTTACCACATTTCTCACAGTTGTACTTGGCATAGTCAAAGAATAGATAGCCACCACTGAGAGAGGCTTCTAGGTTCCAGTGTTTTCCTAAAACGAACTCGTAGCCATAGGTCACGCCACCTCCGTAAACCCACCCCTGATAGCGGTAATCCTTCAGACCTTTGAGCTTGTCAATAGGTAGATTGATGTTAGCAACATTGAAGAACCCAGCTAGACCGTGTACACCAAAGAAATGACCGTTGAATGCTTCGCAGGTGTAGTAGCGAACCTCAGGAGCCACCATCCAGTGCTTCCACTTCATGCTAGTCTCCTTATTCATCACAAAAGGATTGTATCCGCCACTAACATCTACCGTCCATTTGTCAGCCATCTTCACCTCAATACCTAAGTTGGGGGTAGCTGTTCCGAGGTAGGGGATGTTCGTTTTTACTCCAACACTCTGAGCTAGAGCACCGACGCAAGACCCCATCAGGAGAATAATAAGAGTTATAAACCTCTGCTTCATAATTTTATATCTTAGTAAGTACAATGTATTTCAAATCAAATAGGCGAAAAGGAGAACAATTATTAGAGAACAACTCCTGACAATAGGTATTCCCTTGTCTGTCCAGATTGATGAGCAAAAAAAATATCAGAAACCACTCCTTTAATGGGAGCAGCTTCTGATATCAGTGGAATATACGATAAGATGGTTGTAGCGACAATTGTATGTGCTACAAGAACCAGATCTATTAAGTTAGTAAGAGTGTGTACGAGAGATTCTCTCTCTCTCTCTCTCTCTCTCTCTCTCTCTCTCTCTCTCTCTTATCATTTTTTCGCAAATATCCAAATATAAAGCGTTAAAAAGCACTCTAACCCTTCATATTCAAGGGAGGGAGAGTAGAAATTAATCATTCTCTCCTTATTCTCCATAAATCCAGCGACAAAGATACACACATATTTGTAAACACCAAAATCAACTTGAGAACCACACAATGCAAAATTAGCAAAACGCACTCCAAATCAACAGTTGATCACACTGTTAACATATCACAATCTCATAATACTATAGCCCATAGTGTATAAATAATCCTCACATATACTATAAGAGGTTAACCCCTAAGACACGACACTTGCCACGTAATCATTCTCTCTCATGTTGCGACTACGCTGAAAGAGATATGCGGTGGCTTGGCGTAAAATTGGTAAATTTGTGACTCATTACACACCTATATTATAGATATGATGGATAAGGAATTGTACCAAATGAGGGGGGTATCCGCCGATAAGGAGGACGTACACGCCGCTATTAAGCATATTGATAAGGGGCTCTTCCCCCAAGCGTTTTGCAAGATATTGCCCGACTTGCTCGGCAATGACCCCGACTACTGTAGCCTGATGCATGCCGATGGAGCGGGGACGAAGAGTAGCCTCGCCTATGCTTACTGGCGGGAGACGGGCGACCTCAGTGTATGGAAGGGGATTGCTCAGGATGCCATCGTGATGAATCTGGACGACCTGATCTGTGTTGGGGCGGTGGACAATATCCTTATTTCTAGTACCATAGGGCGAAATAAGCGCCTCATCCCTGGCGAAGTAATCTCGGCCATCATCAATGGCACGGAGGAGCTATTGGAGCAACTCAGGACACTGGGTGTGGGCATTGTCTCCACCGGCGGTGAGACTGCCGATGTGGGCGACCTCGTTCGTACGATCATCGTGGATAGCACCGTAACGGCACGCATGAAACGTTCGGAGGTAATCGATAATGCGCGCATCAAAGGGGGCGACGTGATTGTGGGGCTTGCCAGCTATGGTCAGGCGACGTACGAGGAGCGCTACAATGGTGGCATGGGCAGTAATGGGCTTACTTCGGCAAGGCACGATATCTTCAACCATGAGATAGCTCGGAAGTACCCGGAGTCGTACGACGGCACTCTGCCCGATGAGGTGGTCTATGTAGGTCAGCGTGGACTGACGGAGCAGGTAGAGGGGCTGGGCATAGACTACGGTAGGCTGGTGCTCTCCCCTACCCGCACATATGCCCCTATCGTGGCTAAGATGCTTAGGGAGATGCGTGGCGCAGTTCATGGCATGGTACACTGCACGGGGGGCGCGCAGACCAAGGTACTTCACTTTGTGGAGGGAAAGCGTATTGTGAAGGACAATTGGCACGCTGTGCCACCGCTCTTCCAGACCATTGCCCGTGAGGGTAAGACGCCTGCGAAGGAGCTGTACAAGGTGTTCAACATGGGGCACCGCCTAGAGGTCTACCTCCCCGAAAGCGAGGCGCAGCAGGTGATCGCCCTATCGGAGAGCTTCGGTGTCCCTGCCAAGATTGTGGGTAGGGTAGAAGAGGCCCCAACGAATGAGCTGGTACTAGAAACGCCTTACGGCAGATTTGAGTATTGATAGATGGGACAACCCTTTGACCTACTAGCCCGCACGGCTGGACTTAAGGATAGATTTGAGGAGGTGCAGGTGCTGATCACGGACCCTAATGTGATTAGCGACCAGAAGCGCTTTATGCGCCTGAGTAAGGAGTATAAGGAGCTGGACTTGGTCAACCAAAAGACGGACGAGTACCGTACGCTCTTAGCCAATCAGAAAGAGGCGCAGCAGATTATCCGTGAGGAGAGCGACGACGAACTCCGACACATGGCGGAGGACGAATTGGAAGCTATCAAAGAGAAGCTCCCTACCCTGGAGGAGGAGATAAAGCTACTCCTGATCCCTGCCGACCCTGAGGACGACAAGGATGCCATCATGGAGATCCGCGGCGGCACGGGCGGTGATGAGGCGGCCCTCTTTGCGGGCGACCTATATAAGATGTATACGAAGTACTGCGAGAGCCAAGGCTGGCGGTGCAGTGTTACTTCGTATAGCGAGGGATCGCTCGGGGGCTTCAAGGAGATTGTTTTCAAGGTAGAAGGCGATGGGGTTTATGGCAAGCTGAAGTATGAATCGGGCGTGCACCGTGTACAGCGAGTACCAGCTACGGAGACCCAAGGGCGTGTGCATACCTCGGCAGCTACGGTGGCGGTGCTTCCTCAGGCCGATGAATTCGACGTGGAGGTCAAGGAGTCGGACATCAGGGTGGATACCTTCTGTTCGTCGGGAGCCGGTGGACAGTCGGTGAATACCACCTACTCTGCGGTGCGCCTCACGCATATCCCCACAGGCATTGTGGTGCAGAGCCAAGACGAGCGCTCGCAGCTGAAGAATAAAGCACGTGCTATGGAGGAGCTCCGTACGCGTATCTATAATATGGAGTACCAAAAGTACATTGACGAAATCTCCTCTAAGCGCAAGACCATGGTCAGTACGGGCGATAGGTCGGCCAAGATCCGCACCTATAATTTCCCTCAAGGACGTGTGACCGATCACCGCATCGGGCTCACGGTGTATCAGCTGGATGATGTACTGAATGGCAATATCCAACAATTCATAGACGCCCTTACGGTGGCGGAGAATGCTGAGCGCCTCGCCTCGGCAGAGATGTAAAGCTCCAGTTATTGGTTATTCCAAAAAACTTTCCATGCTTGGAAACTATATTTTCCAAGCATGGAAAGTTTTGTTTCCAGGGATGGAAAGAATTGTTTCCACCGTAGGAAACACCCCTTCGATTGTTGTATTACTACTTATCTGCCTCGGAGAAGGCGTTCAATAGGGTAGCGAGGAGATCCTCCTCGTGAGGGGTTGGGGATTCATAAATAGTGGTAAATCCATTTTCTCTAAGTTCCTTAGAGGTGACTGGACCAATACTCACTACTGCGGGACGAAGATCCGACACGCCGACCCATGACCTTACCCCACTAGGGCTATAGAATAGAACCACCTTAGGCTCCTGAGTCAACTGGGATAGCTCTTCACTGAGTGCTGGATGCCCAACTACCTGATAAATCTCGAGACGAGTATAGGTAGCCCCTGCACCTTCCAGTGTCTTTTGGATAAAGTCGCCTGCGATATCGCATGTAGGTTGGATAAAGTGGTATGCACCGATAGGCTTTTCAGAAGCCTCGAAGTACTTGAGTAGCTCTTCTGCCATGCCTTTGGTGGTCTCTACACTACTTACAAGGTCGCACTTGTAACCACTCTCCTCTATAGCTTTCTGTGTCCCCGTACCGAGTGCCATTACCTTGGCCCCCTTTGGCAATGAATCTTGTGCCACAAAATACTCTACCGCTCTAGGCGAAGTGAATAGGAACACAGGCTGCTTGCCCTCCTCTACCACAGGCAACTCGAAAGGCATTGGTTGCGTCTGAATCATAGGTACCGCACGATAATCGTTGTCGGTAGCGGCGGACTTGAGTTGCTCCAAAAGCGTAAGGCACCTTTCTTCCTCACGTCCGAGGATGACAAGAGGCTTATCCTCACCGATTTTTACACTGTCTTGCTGTGCAGCCATTGGTACTGCAGTCATAAATAGTGCTGCACACAGCAGCGATAATCCAAATGTCTGTCGTCTCATATTATTCTAATCTATAATGAGCATCTGAGGGTGTTTCCCTGCAGATGTTAGGATGCTGAAAGGTACAAAATTCTCTGAGACTAGCACGAAAGTAATGACTTAGATAGTGGGACATTAATACTTATTCATAAAGACACAACAAGCTACCTATTATATAATGTGTGGATATGCTCTGTTCTTTAGTTTTATTATAAGGTTCTTACGATTTGGCTTAGTTGCCCTTCTGACATACTAGGAGGCTATTGAATCTACGGGATATCTTAGTAGGTGAAAATATTTGGAGAATTAGTTTCTTTTGTGTACCTTTGCGTTCGCAATCCTACAAAGGCCCAGGTGGCGGAATTGGTAGACGCGCTAGTTTCAGGTACTAGTGTTAGCAATGACGTGCAGGTTCGATTCCTGTCCTGGGCACAGAGGTAGAATTGGGAAGACATATTTTGCGCAGGTGGCGGAATTGGTAGACGCGCTACTTTGAGGGGGTAGTATCGGTTTCGATGTGTGAGTTCGAGTCTCATTCTGCGCACTTTTTCTTCATGATGGCTTCAAGCATGCTTGGAGCCATCTTTTGCCATACAGTGCTCGGCTCTACAGAACTATTGCAAGTATAAGCGTCTCGCTATGTGGTGATAAATTGGTAAGTTTGCCAGATAAGAGACTTTAATAATATACTAAGATATAGAGATGTTTAATAATCTTTCGGACAGATTAGACAGAGTGCTGAAAGGCCTAAAGGGCGAGGGCACTATCACGGAACTTAATATAGCAGATACCATTAAGGAGGTGCGCATAGCCCTACTTGAGGCGGATGTCAACTATGATGTAGCGCGCGACTTTACCAAGAGGGTACGCGAGAAAGCGATAGGCGAGCGTGTACTTACGGCGGTAAAGCCTGGGGAGCTGATGGTGAAGATTGTCCATGATGAGCTGACTGCCCTGATGGGTGGTGAAACATCGGAGATTCGACTAGACGGCAAACCTAATATCATCTTGATGAGCGGTCTGCAAGGTTCGGGTAAGACAACGTTCTCGGGCAAGCTAGCTAAGTATCTGCGTGAGAAGCGTGGGCAGAAGCCTCTGCTCGTAGCTGGCGACGTGTACCGTCCTGCTGCAATTGAGCAGCTCCGTGTGGTGGGTGAGCAGCTTAAGGTGCCTGTCTATATGGAGGAAGGGAATAAGAACCCCGTAGAGATTGCCACCCATGCAGTGGAGAAAGCCAAGAGGGAAGGCTTTACGACTGTGATTATTGATACCGCTGGTCGTCTGGCTGTGGATGAGGTGCTCATGGAGGAGATTGCCAATATCAAGAAGGCAGTGAACCCAACGGAGATACTCTTTGTGGTGGACTCTATGACGGGTCAGGATGCAGTCAACACTGCGAAAGAATTTAACGACCGTCTCAATTTTGATGGCGTAGTCCTCACCAAGCTAGATGGTGATACTCGTGGTGGTGCTGCGCTTTCGATTCGTTCGGTAGTAGAGAAGCCGATTAAGTTTATAGGTACTGGTGAGAAGCTAGATGCTATCGATGTATTCCACCCTAAGCGTATGGCGGATCGTATCCTCGGCATGGGTGATGTGGTATCGCTGGTGGAGCGTATGCAACAGCAGTACGACGAGGAGAAAGCTAGGGAACTGGAGAAGAAGATTAGGAAGAATGAGTTTGACTTCGATGACTTCTTGGACCAGATAAAGCAGATCAAAAAGATGGGTAACCTGAAGGATCTGCTGGGCATGATACCAGGTATGGGAAAGGCTATCCGTGATCTAGATGTAGATGATAATGCTTTCAAGAGTATTGAGGCCATCATCTACTCTATGACCCCAGAGGAGCGCTCCAACCCTAAGATCATCAATGGCAACCGTCGCAAACGTATCGCAAGTGGTAGTGGTGTGCAGGTACAGCAAGTTAATCAGCTACTGAAGCAATTTGAACAAGCAAGAAAGGTGATGCAGCTCATGGGGGGCGGCGGCAAAAACAAGAAGGGTATGAATATGGCGGCACTACGCCATCTGGGACGGAGATAAAAACAATCGTAGAAGGTTAGTAGTTTATTAGCTAGAGAAGAGTCGGTTATCGGTGTACTGTACACCAAGAGGAAGACCCTTTAGTTACAAGAACATACATACTATGAGTTATCAATTATTAGACGGCAAAAAGGTTGCAGACCAAATGAAGGCGGAGATTGCAGCCGACGTGAAGGAAATAGTGGCTGCTGGACATAAGCCACCTCGCCTTGTAGCTATATTGGTAGGCAATGACGGGGGAAGCGAGACTTATGTGGCATCCAAGATGAAGACGGGGAAGGAGCTAGGGTTTCAGGATGAGCTCATCCGCTTTGACTCGGATGTGACTGAGGAAGAGATTCTGAAGACCATTGATAGACTGAATAAGGATGAGAGTGTGGATGGCTTTATTATGCAGCTCCCTCTGCCTAAGCATATCGATGAGCAGAAGGTGATTGAGGCAATCGACCCAAGCAAGGATGTGGATGGTTTTCACCCTATCAATGTAGGTAAGACGAGTATCGGTCTTCCTTCGTTTGTATCGGCTACACCTGCAGGAATCCTTGAGCTACTCAAGCGCTACAATATTGAAACAAAGGGGAAGCACTGTGTAGTACTAGGGCGCAGTAACATTGTGGGCAAACCGATGGCACAGCTGATGATGCAGAAGGCATACCCTGGAGATGCTACGGTGACTGTGGTGCATAGCCGCACTGAGGACATTGCTTCGATTACCCGACAGGCTGATATTATCATAGCCGCACTGGGCTCTCCAGAATTCCTAAAGGGGGATATGGTAAAGGAGGGTGTAGTAGTGGTAGATGTGGGGACAACTCGTGTGCCAGACACCAGTAAGAAGAGTGGCTTCAGGCTTTGCGGAGATGTGAAGTTTGACGAGGTGGCTCCAAAGGCTTCGTATATCACACCTGTACCTGGCGGTGTTGGTCCGATGACGATTATCTCCCTGATGCGCAATACCCTGATTAGCGCTCGTAGGCGTAGGGGTATGCAGGTGGATTGAGCTTTGACTCCCGCCACAAATGAATAAGGATTTCCCCGAGAAGGTGTGCCGATGTTCTTGTACCGCTAGATACATTGAGGCACACCCTCGGAGGATTTTTCGTATTAAACGTAATGGAATACACTTATGGCTCTCTATAGGTCTCAGAAAATTAAGAGCGCGCTGGTATTTTTGGTAGCTGCGGTGCTGATTACATTCCTCTACCCATCCAAGGTGAAGTTTAAGTACGACTACAGCCTTGGACAACCATGGAGGTACGAGGGTGTGCTTACGGCGCCATACAACTTCAATGTCTACAAGAGCGATGCACAGAAGGTGGCTGAGCGCGACAGCATTGAGAGAACGGAGGTCTCTTACTACACGATTGACCCCAAGGTGAAGCTTACAGAGCGCCATTTATTGACGGAGAACTTCTCTGCTGGGAATATGGGAGCTGAGGTAACTAGCGACTATATCCAGTATGCACTAAAGGTACTAGACGAAGTGTATGACCAAGGGATTCTCTCTAATGAAAACTACGAGGCTCTCGCAGCTCAGGAGCAAGGCTATATCTATCTAGTAGATGAAATGAATGTAGCCAAGAAGAGAGAGTTAACGGAGCTATTTAATGCGAGGAAAGCGTATGACTACGCAATCAATAATGCGCCACCTAAGATAAAACCTGAGGTACTACAGCAAGTAAACTTTGAGAAGTATCTACTGAGCAACCTCAGTGTAGATGAGCTAAAGACGGCACAGATGCAGAGTGCGCGACTAGCGACTCTGACGGAGGTGGTAGGGGAAGTGCAGAAAGGAGAACGTATCGTAGGAACTGGAGATGTGGTGACTACTGATATTTACCAGATGCTAGAGGGATATAGGATGGCGTACGAGAAAGCATCTAAGTCCAAGAGCGAGAACTTCATCCTCTTTGCTGGGCAACTCGTACTCATCGTGCTCCTTTTCGGAACACTCTACACCTATTTATTGGCATTTAGACCAGAGCTCATGAAAGAGACGAAGAATATTCTATTCATATCGTCTAATGTAACGCTCTTCACTATATTGGCTTTCTTGCTGATTCCCAATCAGCCAGAAATTACCTATATGTTGCCACTGAGTATGGTGGCGATACACATTCGTATCTTCCTGGATAGCCGAACTGCGGCGATTACCCACCTAGCAACCGTACTAATGGTCTCCTTGGTGGTGCCTTCGCCCCTTATATTTATCATCATTCAGGTGGTAGCTGGTAGGATTGTATTGGTTACGCTCCGTAATCTTACTCAAAGAAGCGACCTCATTAGGACTAGTTTCTCCGTATTCTTTGGTATGGTAGTCGTCTACTACGCCATGACTTTTGCCTTTGAGGGCATTCCGCAGACGATGGACTGGAATATCATCTTCTACTTCACTATCAACTTTATCTTCCTGATGTTTACCTACCTGATGGTATATGTCATCGAGAAGAGTTTTGGTTATGTATCTAGTATCAGCCTTGTGGAGCTAGCCGATATCAATAAGCCATTGTTACGCCAGCTTAGCGAGGTAGCACCAGGGACTTTCCAACACTCGCTAAATGTATCGACCCTTGCCTCAGAGGCAATCGACGAGATCGGTGGCGATATCCGACTGGTAAGGAGCGGCGCCTTGTATCACGATATAGGAAAGATGAAAAACCCTACTTACTTCACCGAGAACCAAGGTGCTAATAACCCCCACGACCGTCTCTCTTACGACCAGAGCGCCAAGATTATCATCAAACATATCACCGATGGTATTGAGATGGCGGAGAAAGCCAATCTACCTAAGCCTATCATTGACTTTATTCGTACGCACCATGGCCTGGGGATGACGAAGTACTTCTACATCAAGTACAAGAACGAGAACCCCAACATGATTGTGGACGAGAGCATATTCCGCTACCCTGGTCCTAATCCGTGGACGAAAGAGCAAGGCGTGCTGATGCTAGCGGATGCCGTAGAGGCCTCCTCGAGAAGCCTTAAAGAGATTACCGAGCAGGTGCTGATAGATCATGTGAATAAGATTGTGGATAGCATCGTGGCTGATGGGTATCTCAAGAATACGCCGCTGACGTTCCGTGACATTGAGAAAACCAAATATATCTTTACGGAGAAGCTGCGCAATATGTACCACTCGAGGATAGATTATCCTGAGCTCACGAGGGAGAAGAAAACCGAGGCTGAGAGCAAGAATGAAGATACCAACCAAAATATCTGACGAACAGCTAGTAGAACTACTTCAGACCAAGAAGGATAGAGAGCAGGCATTTGGGTACCTAGTAGACAAGTACTCGCAGCAGCTCTATGCCGTGATCCGAAGGATAGTCTACCGCCACGAAGATGCCGATGATATACTCCAGGACACCTTTATAAAGGTATGGAGGAATATCGATAGCTTCAAAGGACAATCCAAGCTAAGTACCTGGATGTACTCTATTGCCACCAACGAAGCATTGTCATTCCTCAGGCGAGAGAAAGCAAACCGAAAGCTCCCACTTACCACTGAGGAGTACGACCTAGCTGAGATGCTCACCAGTGACCCTTACTTCGACGGCGATGAAGCGGAAGCACAATTTATGGCTGCGATAGACAAATTACCCGAAAAGCAAAAGATTACTTTCGAGCTTCGCTACTTTCAGGACCTTCCCTACAAGGAAATATCAGAGATTACCAACACGAGCGAGGGTGCTCTGAAAGCTAATTACCACCATGCCATTAAGAAGTTAAAAGGGTTTCTTGGTATTGATAATACCGAAGAATAGAAAATTTGCTCAACATAGATTAAACCATTATTCCCACCAATCGTCAAAGAGGTGTAAATAGATAGCAGATAAGTAATATGACCGGAGAGGAGAGAATACATAAGATGGAAAGGAATCCCCTTCACCCATTCAGCACACCAGAGGGCTACTTTGAGTCCTTCAAGGATCGGCTGATGGCGCGAATAGCAGAGGAGGAGGTTCAAGTTATTCCACAGAAGCCTAAGCCACTCGATGTACTGCGCCCTTATCTATATATTGCTGCGGCAATCGTTGGACTAGTATTGGTGCTTAATCTAGTGCCTAATTTATTTGATAAAGGGATAGAGAGTACAGGTATCGAATTACGAGCCGAAGATATGTCGAAAGACCAATTTGAGCAGTTTCTACTGGACGACACCACAGAGGACTACTGGGGCACTGTGCTTCTCGAGGATATGGACAACGAAAAGAATATAATCTCTAGCTCTAGATAATATTTATGAGAAGATTTATGACTTGGGCAGCTATTGCCTGTATCGGCTGTACAGTTACGACTACGGCAATAGCCGAAGTAGCCACTACATACGAAGCCAATGCACAGACACAACTAGATAGTCAGCGTCCTAGAGGAAGAGGGCAGAATGGCGGGAGGATGTCTATGGTAAAGCCTCAGCAGTATGCTCAGGATAGACTGGATGCTATAGCTAAGGCTGCCGAGCTTACCGAAGAGGAGAAGGCAATAGTGGGAGCCGAACTAAAGAGATACGATGATATCAGAGTACAGACTTGGGTAGAGACTCGAAAGGTATACGACGAGATGACTCAGCTTGGGGATAGAGCAGGCGATAAGGATTATCGCGATAGTATACAAAAACTAGTAGATCTAAGCGCGAAGAGGCAAAAGGCCAATCAAGACTTTATTACCTTATTGACACAAAAGCTACCACCCAAGAAGGCGTATCTCGTACATAGGAGCTATAAAAGATTCAATGCCTACACTGCGCGTAAACTTAGGCAATAACAGCAAACCAGTTCGCACTTCTGGGAAATAAGTGCATCATACAATTAGTGTTAGTTAATTGAGTTTAGTTGGTCGAGCCATAGTCATAGGTTTATGACTATGGCTCGATTTTTATTTGTCGCTCTATATCAACCAACAGACATAGTACTCTGCCAATCACGGCAGGTATACCAATGCCGTAGCGAGTGCTAGAATACCCTCCTGGCGGCCAGTAAAACCCATCTTCTCATTGGTCGTTGCCTTAATGGAAATCTGATTCGGCTCCACACTCAGTATCCCTGCAATCACTGACTGCATCGTCTCCACATGCGGATTGATCTTAGGTTGCTCGGCAACGATTGTGGCATCTATATTACCAATCTTGTATCCCTCTTTAGCCACCAGCGCCCCTACTTCCTTCAGCAACACCTTCGAGTCTGCCCCCTTGTACTTGGGGTCGGTATCGGGGAAATGGTATCCTATATCTCTAAGCGCCAAAGCACCGAGCAAAGCATCGCTTATAGCATGGAGCAAAACATCTGCATCGGAGTGCCCCTTAAGTCCCAATGGGTAATCGATCTTAACGCCACCGAGCCATAGTTCACGCCCCTCCTCGAATCGATGAACATCATACCCATGCCCTATTCTATATGGTACCTTCATACTAGAAATTGACACCGAGTGATAGTCTAAACGTATTATTCAGAGGCGAATTAGCCTGTGTAGCTATGAAATAGGAGATATCCACTTTTGCCCACTCATAGACAAATCCACCACCCAAGGTCATTCCCCCATTCGTTCCTTTGCTCTTATCCTGATGGTGGTAACCAATACGTCCGAAGAGCTTATTATCATAGCTATACTCCGCACCCAAGCTCCATACCACCTCACGAAGCTCCTCAGAAGCCCCTCCCTCGGCATCGCCGAAAGAGACTCCCATCGCCTTCCACATACTCATAGCATAGTATCCCTCAGGCTTAATCCGATCTGTCGCAGTCAGCGTAGGCGCCATTACCTTATTGGCCTCGATATGCAGACCCACCTTATGCTCAGGCGTTGCCAATACATCCATACCTACACCCAAGCGCAAAATAGCAGGAGCGAATAGGTAGCTCTTACCGCCATCATAGCTCATCTTCCCTCCCACGTTATTGACCGCTATAGCCGCACGTAGGTCACCTCTCATCTCTTCACCCAGGCGAAGCTGAGTCTGATAAGTGGCTGATACATCCATCAATAGATTATCCACCCGACCCTTCACCTCATTCACAGAATAGTTGTAGTCGCTTTTTAGATACCTCATGGATACCCCCAGTCCCCAGTGCTTGTTCAGAGCTATTGAATACCCAGCATCGAGTGCCAACTCGTATGGCATAATCGTAAGAGGGAGCAACATTTCACGCTGAAACGCCTGTGTCTGCCCGATATGGAAATAGCGTATCGAAGCCGCCACAGCATGATTAATCTCTCCTGTATTTCCCCAACCATAATAGCCAGCCAGCGTAGAAAGGCTGATATCCTTTGCCACCTCGGTGAGCCAAGGCGTATAACCAAAAGAAATACCCCAAGTCTTATCCACGAAAGCCAACTTGGAGATATTATGGTATAGAGCATAGGCATCTGCACTCGTAGTAAGCCCCACTTCACCCATACCAGCACTCCTCGCATCAGGCGTGATGGTGAGAATAGGTGCTCCTGTCACCACTGGATTATAACTTGTCCCCCCAGTCTGTGCCCTCATCGAGCACGCAAGAGACACCACTACCAATACAACACCACAAAGTCTTAGCTTACTCATATCTACTTAATACCTACGTATATCAATTCCTTCTTCTCCTCACCCTCATACATTATCAGCCCATTGCCGGGTGCCACGCTCCACCCATCCATTAGAGCAGGAAGAGCTACCCAGTCCCCCACCTTTAGCAAGTAATATTGACTCACCAAAGCGATAGCGTCAGCTATCATCTCGTCCGTTGGGAGTTCCAGTTGGGCAGGCACACTCAGCTCTGTCGGACGAATCACCTTCAGTGCTTCCAAGTGCCTCGTTCTCAGATTATCGACCTCCACCCAGTCACTCCAGCGCACAAAAGAACCATCGAAGTCCTCTCTCATCCTTTCAGGATACCCTTCTGCCAACCCCTCCGCTCTGAACGTAAATGCGAGCGACACTCTATCGAAGTACCGCTCGGCATATTCCTTCTCCACGCTCTTCGCCACCTTGCTAATACGTATCACAAGCATTGGCAGCGCTTCAACACTTGTCATCCAGTCCGGCACATAGATGTCCTTGCCCGAATTACAGACTACATTATCGGCTCTCAGGACAAACCCTTCTATCCCCTGATGCTCTCCCCAAGTGCTAAATATCTTCATGGCTTAGTAGTCTCCTCTATCCGGTGAAACATCACCGACAGATGCGAGTATATAGAGGTATTCTGCAACACAACCCCTTCAGGCACACTAATACGGAAAGGCGTAAAATTCCAGATTGCAGTCATGCCAGCACCGACCAGCGTATCCGTCACCTCCTGAGCCACGTCCACAGGCACGGTAAGGATGCCTATATGCACGTCTGGAGCCATCACCTCTTTTAGCTTAGACATGTGGTAGACAGGCGTACCCCCTATCTCAGTATTATCCATTTCATTGCGCACGTCGAAGCCCCCTACTATATCCATGCCGTATTGCGATAGTCCCTTATCGTGCAGGAGTGCTGCACCTAGGTTACCTACCCCAAAGAGATAAGCCTTATGCTGATGATTGAACCCCAAGAACTCCTCTAGCACCTCCACCATCAAGTTCACATCGTATCCCACTCGGGTCTTGCCCACGATCGAGACATACGACAAGTCCTTCGCAACCAGCGCTGAGTCTACCCCAGTACTCTTTGCGATATGGGTCGAGGAGACCACAGACTCCCCCTGAGCCATCAATAGTTTTACAAAAGCCAGATACCAAGGCAAGCGCCTCAGTGCTGGTTCGGGTACTATACTGCCATTTGTCCTTCTCTTCATATATATCTTCCCATCCATTTAGGGCTTCGACAAAGATACCAAAATCTCACTAGTTGGCTGTTGGCAACTGGGTATTGGCTGTTGACGACCAAATGCTAAAGGTCAATGGTTAGAAGTATCGATCAGCTCGTACCATCTCCACCGCCTTTCTCACAGAGTCTAGCCCAAAGTCCTCAGGATTAAGTTCAGCAAAAGGAATAGCCTTCAATTCCGCTACATCGTCACGACCTATGCCCACATAAGGATCCAGCGACTCTACAGCCATGTGGAAGACCATATCCACAGTATGTACATCGAACTCCGAATACCTGTAGATGTTGGGCAGAGAGAATAGATACTTCAGGGGCGAAATCACACCAGCCCTAGTCCCAGCGAGTGCATCAATCCTTGTCTCCTCTCGTATCTCACGAGCCATACCTTCCTCCACGGTCTCGAAACAATCCACAAAACCGCCCGGTAAGTCATAACTTCCCTTGGCAGGCTCCTCGCCTCGTACCGCCACAAGCACCCGATAGTACCTGTCGGTAATAAAACACATACTTGCCGTAGAGGGGTTGAAGTAATAAGTGAAGCCACAGTCGTTGCAATGCTTCGCCTTATCGTTCTGCTCCACGAAATTGACACTGCCACACTTAGGGCAGTACTTAAAGTCTTCCAATGGGTGTTTTTCCTCCATAACTCATTAATATCTATAGTTTGTTAGCTCATGATAAATAGTACCAGATCCAGTAGGATCTCCTCTCCACTCCCCTCATCACTATACATACCTTTGCTTCGGGCATCACACCTACGTATGTATTTAATGATATTCAATACCTTACTTGCCCTATAATTACGCAGACCAGCCATATACTCACGGACGAAGAAGCGGTTAGAAATCCCCAATTGCTTCATCACACTCTGCTCATTACTCCTATCGACAGCATAAAATGCAATCAATAGATTGGCAAAGTAACTAAAAATCTGAGGTAAAATCATCTGCACAGGCGTTTTCTTTTCGTCTGCCGCCAGTGCCATCGCCACCTTCATCGCCTCTCCTCTCTGCCCGAAGGCAAGCGCCTTACGAAGGTCAAAGACACTATACTCCTTATTCCATCCAGTGTACTCGAGCACCATCTCGGGGGTCACCATCTGCTTAGCATTGGGTGGCAAAGCTGTTGCCAACTTCTCCATCTCACTATCTAGGCGAATCAGGTCGGTACCAATACGAGCTGCCACCACGTCCTGAGACTGCATAGATAGCTGCAAACCATGCTCAGCAGCAATAGGCTGAATATATGGTGTTATCTGATAGTCGCGTATCTCCTTACTCTCCACCAGCACGCCCCCCTTCTCCAGTTCTTTCACGAAAGACATCCTCCGATTCAGCTTCTTACCCCCCTTGATACTCACTACCAAGATATTGAATGGATTGGGATGAGTGAGTAGCTGGGTAAGACCAGCCAAAGGCTGACCACTACCACTCTCACTTGTGCTAGAAGAGATTAGTCCCTGTGCCTCGCGCACCACCACAATGGTACGATTACCACCCATAGGATACCTTCGGCATGAGGCTACAATATCCTCTATCGTACAAGTCGAACCGTAAAGAATGGTATAATTAAAATCCCGTTCATCTTCGTTCGGCATGTAGGCAGATACGATTTTTTTCTCTATCTTGTCCGTGAAATACTCCTCCTCTCCCATCAATATATAGATAGGAAAAGGCTTCTCATCCGCACGGATCTGCGAGAGTATCTCCTGAGGTTTGTCGCTATAGGGCATGCTTCGTGATTGTATTACTACTGGCTGTTAGCTATTTGCTATTGGCGGATAAAGGCCAAGAGCCAAGAGCTCTCCAGCCACAAATATAGCTAAATAAGTAGAATGATGAGCGACCAACGCCCTACTGTATTCGATCCCATACGTCAAAAGCGGGTTGCACTCACCCCTGAAGAGCGAGTGCGACAAGCCGTAGTCCACTTTCTACTCACCCAGCTGGGCTATCCTGCCACGCATCTCGCCAATGAATACACCATTACCGTTGGGAAACTCTCTAGGCGGTGCGATACCATCGTATTCGACGAAGCACTGCAGCCACTCATGGTTCTCGAATATAAGGCACCACATATCCCTCTGACCCAAACCGTAATCCAGCAAGCGTGGCAGTACAATAGCGCCCTCGGGGTTCCCTATATCTGTCTCTCTAATGGCACCACCACGGTCGTGTACCGCATCGGCTATGATGGACTCCAAACCACCCAGCTCCCCTCCATCCCTACCTACCAAGAGCTCTGTATCAGACACGAAAGAGATAGCAGTGACGAATCCCATCCGTAGAGCCGTCTCTGCTACGATATAGGAGAGGTAAATTTATCTGTGTATAGCCGATTTGTAGTTGGCTGGAAGCCTCCAATACGCTTTCAGCCAACAACTGCACAGAACTTGTAAAGGAAATGTATAGAGCAGTATGGTTACCCAGAGATTATCAAATCAGACAAGCCGTACAATACACAAGCAAAAAGTGGGTAGAGCTATTAGAGGAAAAGGGTATAAAGATAAGTATGGATGGAAAAGGTCGCCGGATAACACCCGGATAGAGCGCTTCTGGAGAAGCATCAAACAGGAATGGGGAGTAGTATATACATCCCACATTTCATTAACAAATTGCCTTTTTTTACTAAACAACAATAAAAAAACATTTGGACACTATAGCTATTATCGCTACATTTGCGAAAAGAGTATGAGAGGTTTTACTCTTTGCTATGTTTAATTTTTTAACTACAACTACGATGAAAAAGATTATTTTATCCGCTGTGGCACTTTTCTGCCTTCCTTTTTTTCGCTTTAGCAGATAGCTCTACCGACGCTACAGCTACTCCGTCTACATCTAGCAATCCTCCACAGGAAGAACAATCCGAACTTGAGGGCGATGATGATGTCCAAATGCACTGTGTGTGGACATCTTGCGCTGGCACCTTTTGTGACGACACCTTAGCTGATCCAGAGTTTCTTGACATCTACATGAAGACGTTTGACAATTGCTATGAATAAATTGCCAGGATGGAACCGGGATGGAAAGATTTCTTCTTTTGTCTCATAGCATTTGTAGCTTAAGCACTTGGCTATTCCTAAACAATATTTGCTTTACATAACAATATTAAGAGGAAGGAGCAATTTGTTACAGGAGAGATCCTCTGAGATCTCTCCGTTTTTAAGGTTCTCACATGATAAGACAAAGTTATTTCTAATTTATCAAAACTTTACAATTATATTTACTTTAGTACGGGAAAATTATATTGTCTTTAGTGGTATTTTCTGTCTACCTCTTTTTGCTTTAACCGATGAACATTGACGTAATTGCGACTCGACTATAATTGCTCCAAATAAGTTTCAAACAAAGAGAAAACTAAAGAGGCAAGATAGTAGTGATAACACCCAAACGCAATGTGTGGGTACTTCGTATTGGCATATCATGCCGCAAAGATTTCGCTAATATAAGTTTTGTCAGAGCATTTTGGGATGTATTCTATATTTGTAAATATATACTTATTGACACGTAAATGTAAAAATATGAACAAATACAAATTATTTATTTTCATTGTACTTATAGTAGTTGGGCTACCACTTAATGCTCAATCCTATAGAGTAATGTATGAAGAAGAAGAGATTAATTTATTTGATGAAGAGGTCATTAGAGATCTCTTTATACTCGAGATTTCCAAAAGCGGTATAAGCTCATTCCAAAGCTATTATACTCTTCAAGCAGATTCTATTGGAAGAGCGTGTCGAGATGCAGGCATGAGTTTGCAAGAAAGAATAGCACAAATGCGGACTGTTCCACCTGGTTCAAGGAATATATTATTTTATAACCCCATGGAAATGAAGTATACCGAACTGGATTATGGATATTATTATTTCAAGACAGTCGAGGATATAAAGGCACCTGACTATGCCTTTGAAGATTCCACTAAATTGGTCGTTGGATATACTTCAGAAATGGCAACAGCGCACCTATATGGTAGAGATTGGGTGATCTATTATACCACTGAAATTCCTCTCCCTTATGGACCATGGAAAATCAATGGGTTGCCAGGGCTGGTAACAGAGGCATACTCCATAGATGGCGCCTATAAATTTACGCTGACGGGCTTTGAGGTCTTGGATGAAGATGTAAATATTGAAATCCCTCTAAAGATGCTCAATCAGCCAGTTCAAGAAGTAAGCCGAAATGAGCTGATGTGGATTAGGAAACAAATCGCCTGTAAAGACCCTAGACCCATTATCAAGAAATACTCCAAGAACTATGACATGAGCGGTATGTACCACAACAAGATAGATAGGATGTATAGAGAGCTATCCAAGCGCTACCAATACATAGAACAATAATTTAATATAGAACAGACACATTATTCAAATATTACTCACAAAACAGCGCATTTTATTACTAAATAACATCAAAATATTTTTGGATGTTATTACGATTCTCATTACGTTTGCAAAAGTAAAACATGAGGTTTTTATACCTCTTTGTATGTTTTACTTTAAGTTTATTTTATCATGAAAAAGATTATCTTATCCGCGGTGGCGCTATTCTGTCTCCCGCTTTTCTCCTTGGCTGATGAACCTGCCAATGTTATCACAACGACCTCTACTCCTACTCCACCTCAGACGATAGAAGTAGGTTCAGAGACAGAGGATCAACAAAATGTTCAAATGCACTGTGTATTTGCAACATGTACTGGTACCGTTTGTTCTGCAAGGTTTTCTGATCCTGAAGTCGCCAATGACTTCATAGAGAAGAATGACCATTGCTACGAAGATTACAAATAGCATCATGAAAAGACATATCATGGTTATCCTCTTTGCTTTCGTAGTGATTGCACTACCGCTTAGGGCACAGTCCTATAGGGCAATGTATGAAGAAGAGGAGGTCAATTTGTTTGATGAAGAGGTCATTAGAGACCTCTTCATACTTAATATTTCCACAAATAGTAACAGCTCTTTTCAGAGCTATTATACGGTTCAACGGGACTCAATAAGAGTTGCTGCTATAGCTGCTGGATTGAGTTCACAAGAAGTTGTTGCACAGATGCGGACTGTTCCCCCTGGTTCTAAGAATAGGTTGTACTATAACCCCGTGGAAATGAAGTATACCGAACTAGACTACAACGTATTTTACTTCAAAACTGTAGAGGATATAAAAGAGGTAAACTACACCTTTGGAGACTCTACTAAATTGGTTGCTGGGTATGCTTCAGAAATGGCAACAGCGCACCTATACGGCAGAGATTGGATAATCTATTACACTACCGAAATCCCTCTATCATATGGTCCATGGAAGCTCAATGGCTTGCCAGGGCTGGTAACAGAGGCATACTCCATAGATGGCGCCTATAAATTTACGCTGAAGGGCTTTGAGGTATTAGATCAGGAGGTAGATGTTGAAATCCCTCTAAAGATGCTCAATCAACCAGTTCAAGAAGTAAGCCGAGAGGAGCTGATGTGGATTAGGAAACTAAATGCCTGTGGGGATCCCAGACCTATTTTCAAGAAATACGATGAGCACTATGACTTAAGTAATATGTACCACGACAAGATAGATCGAAGGTATAGAAAGCTATCCAAGCGCTACCAATATATAGAGCAATAATCGAATGCGTAAATACTTGACCCTATTATTTACCTTACTCTGCTTTTTACTCTCTGAGTCAAAATCGATTGCTCAGACAGTGATAGAGGGAGAGGTTTTGGAGGGAAATGGAGCCAAAGTGGATGGGGCTATGCTCTTCCTTATAGATCCCGACACGAATAGGTCGATTAGCACCGCTCAGAGTGATGAAGACGGTCGTTTCACCTTTAAGAGTAAAAGAACAATAGTAGAGGGGAAGAGCCTAGTGGTGAGGGGATCGCTACTAGGCTACAAACCCTTGAAAGTTACTATCCAATACCAGAGCGGGACAACGCTAAGGTTGGAGATGGAGGCAACCACATTTCAATTGAGAGAAGTACAGATCAAAGCACCTGCCATCAGAGAGGAGGGCGATACGATAGTATATCGCACCTCTGCATTTGCCCAAAAGCAGGATCTGACACTATCGCAAGTGATAGAGCGCATGCCTGGCTTGGAGGTCGTAGGAGGGCAAATCAAATACGAGGGTAAGGGCATCAATAAGTTTTACATAGAGGAGATGGATTTACTGGGGAGACGGTACGCCATCGCCAGCAATAGCCTACGCCCTGATGATGTGGCTGCCGTGGAGGTTTACCGCAATCACGAACCAATACGTATGCTGGAGACGCAGTCGCTCTCGGATAGAGCAGCACTCAATATCAAACTCACGGAGAAAGCAAAAGGCCGGTGGCTCGCATGGGTTTCGGCAGGCGTAGGGGCTAGCCCATTGCTCTATGACCTCAATGCCCGAGTGATGAGGTTTAACTCTACCTCACAAGGGATCTATCTCATCAAAGCCAATGACACAGGCAAGGATATGGCTGCTGAGCTCCGTGCACACGAGCAATCGACAAGCAGGAAGATGACTTTTTCTCTAAGTGATTATACTTCGCCCGACTTCTATAGCAGTATGGGAGAGTCGCTCCAAGGCTCTCCTATTGGCAATCGACAAAGATTTAACCACTCCTACGTATTCTCTGGTAATCAGCTACTGAAGCTAGGCAATTATCAATTCCTCCGCATCAATGCCATCTATAGTGACGAACGCTTCAGCTCCTCCAAGCAAGAGACGATAGGCTACGCTCTACCCGATGGTAATCGGTACACGCTCGAGAGTGAACAGAAGTATCGATTACGCGAACGCAAAATGGTGCTAGAGGGGGACTATGAATACAATGGTGATGCCTCCTTCTTTAACAACAAGACCAAGGTAGAGCACCAATCTCGCCACAGCCAAGACATTATTAATCAAGACAATACCCCCTACCAACAAGATCTATCTCTACCCTACACGAAGGTGGAAAATAGTACGGAGTACCTCTTTAGGGCGGGTGAAACCTTGGTAAAACTGAGTAATATAGCGAAGTACCTATCTCGAAATCAATCGATAACTATTACTCTACCTCGTAGCCAAAGTATCAAGAGCAAGCTCTTGGACAATAGCCTTACCATTGGAGCTAATTGGAGGTGGGGCGAGCACCAACTCGACAATACGCTCCAGTGGGATATACAGTACCACAATATCGAAGTAGAGAGCTCATGGTTGGATGATAACTCTGCTACGCCCTCAAAGTATCTATCCAATAGTATAGGCTGGAGACCACAGTACAATTGGAAGAGCAATAACTGGCATATAACGGCTGAACTGCCTATCACCTATTACCTATACAGATATCCTCAGGCACATGAGAGCTTTGCAAAGTCAGACTTCTATCTCAGAGGTAGTCGATACTGGGACAATAACCTCAAAGTGAATGCCTCCTATAGCTTTTACCATAATCTCTTGGGAGCGGCGAGCCAATTCCCTGGGCTTAAAGTCATGGACTCGCGGAGACTGACCGAAAAGCTCCCAAGACCTTACCAAGGCAATACCCACGTAGCCACAGTGAACCTATCCTATTCGGTGCCGATAAGTGGCACTGCGATTACTGCGGGCAGCAACTTCTCCAAGAATAAAAGGCTCTACACCTCCTCTAGCTCACTACAAGATGGCTTTATTATCTTCAGATCTATTGAGCGTCCTTCATTATCCACCAATTGGGGAGCCAACCTCCGTGTAGCCCAGACTTTTTGGCAAGGCAAGATAGACGCTGCTATTAGAGGCTCATACAGTCGCAATTGGTCAGACATGTTGGTCCAAGAGCAAATAACAAGTCTAATCTCAGACAGCTATACTAGTGGGCTAGACTTATCATTCCGCTTCACCCCAGACATCAATTTGGACTACTCTGGATCAATAGTGGGAAGTAACACCAATAGTCAAGGCGGGAGAGTAGAGACACATGCTAGATTACTTAGCCAAATACACAAGGGGAGGCTACTGGTATGGCTTTCGGACAATTGGTCTGCCACAGCAGCTGCAGAATACCACAATACCCTACAAGGGAATACTAAAGCTAATGCGGAGGCTACCTTCCTCGACCTAGGTGTAAAGTATCAAAGCAAGAAGATAAAAATCGACCTACTCCTTTCCAATATCACAAATCAAAAAAATTATGAGGTCATCACCATTTCCGAACCTCACACCTATAGGACAATTACGCCCCTCAGACCCCTCGAAATACTGCTTACCTTTACACTTTTGAGATAAGCATACAAGAAACCTTTTCGACTGAAAAATCAAAGGACTACCAATGGCAAACAAGTCCCACAATTGGCTATGTCGAGAAAAATCGGTAACTTTGGGGTGTAAAGTGTATAAAAATCAAGACAACGTACACACTACACGCAGTATTAAATAATAGGAGATGTGAGAATGGTGACAATGAGGAAGAAGAAGGTGGCGAAGAAAAAGGTTCTTTACTTGGCGCAGGAAATCTATCCATACTTGGAGGATAGTCCTGTGGGGAAGGACTCTAAATTGATTCCTTTGGGCATCTTAGAGCGCGGCAATGATATCCGCACGTTTATGCCCAACTACGGGGTAATCAATGAGCGTCGCAACCAGCTTCATGAGGTCATCCGACTATCTGGGGTCAATCTTACAGTCAATGATAAGGTACACCAGCTCATCATCAAGGTAGCTAGCCTAATGCCACAGAGGATGCAGGTCTACTTCATCGACAATGATGACTTCTTTGGTCGCAAAGGTGTCTTTACCGAAAGCGATGGCACTTACTACCAGGACAATGTGGAGCGTGCTGTATTCTTTATCCGTGGTGTATTTGAGACGGTCAAGAAGCTACGCTGGATACCAGATATCATCCATTGCCAAGGTTGGTTTACTGGGCTAGCGCCATTGTATCTGCGTACTATGCTTAAGGATGACCCTGCGCTCTCTAGAGCCAAGATAGTCTATTCGGCTTACGATACGGCTCCAGAGTTTCCTTTTGATGACCAGCTCACAGGAGTATTAGGCTATGATAACATCAAGCACCCTCTGCTTGATGGCAACAAACTGGATAGAGAGGCCTTGGTTAAGCTTATTCTAGAGTATGTAGACGGCATTATCTATTCTGAAGCCAACGCAAGTGATGAGCTCAAGAATGTCATCAAGAACTCGGGGATAAAGGCTCTTAACTTTGAGAGCGACGATAAACTGATAGAGACCGTGGCGGACTTTTACACCGATGTGATTGGGCGTGACGAGGAAGAAGATATAGACGAGAACGAGTAAGTATTACAGGTGAGATAGGATTGGGACAACTATAGAGTGTGGCTGATCCTACCCTAGCCCGATATGTATTGGACGATTATTTGGATAGATGATGAATAAGAAAGGTATAATATGGGCAGCAGTCACAGTAGCTCTCCTCTTGGTAGGGTGTGATAGCAGCAAAAACTCAATCGGATCAGAGGTGCTTCCGGATTACCTCAAAAGTAAGCCCATCAGCAAAGACTTCAAGGTAAAGATCCGCTCTGTAGAGGCGAGTACCGAGGGTCATAGCAATAATATATACGTGAGTAGCTCTAGGGGCTACCTTGGGAGTATCCCGAATAAGGAGTTTGGGGCAATAAAGAGCGAGTATCTCACACAGTTCTACATTCCTCAGGGCTTTAAGTTTAGAGACGAGGAGGTAATCCAAAAGATAGACTCTGTGCGTCTGCATCTCTACTATGACGGCTTTGTAGGTGATACCATCTCCAATATGGCAGCAACAGCCTATAGGCTCGCAAAGCCATTGGAGCACAACAAGTATACGATAAGCGACATCACGGGTTATGTTGGGAATGAGCTAGGTACTGCTTCTTACTGGGCAGGCAGAGGCTCAAGCAAGGTTTTCGATGCCACTGGTAAGCAAAAGGGATATCGGATATCGATTCCTGTACCGACAGAGTTAGGGCAGGAGTTCTTCAATAAGTCCAAGGCCAATGACCCAGTCTTTGCAAACCAGACTGCATTTGGCCAATGGTTCTCGGGGGTATATTTGCAAATTACTTCAGGGCAAGGTAGCGTCATCAGGATAAGCAATACAGAACTCTCCTTTTACTACACTAAAGAGGTAGAGAAGGTAGATCCAAAGACCAAGGAGAAGAAGATGGTAAAGGAGGCTTTCTCTCAGTCTCTGATCCACACTTCGGAGGTACCTCAGCTATCTATGTTTGTTAACTACAACCTAGATAAGTTGCTAGCCTCAACGACCCACGTACATATCAAGGCTCCAGCTGGCTCTTGGATAGAGATGACTATACCTACAACAGAGATAGAGAAGACGCTGAAGGAGGCGCCTAAGGGCTTTACACGCCGACTGAATGCGGCTACGTACACACTACAAGGTGTGCAGACTGAGGCGGCATCGAAGAACAATGCCAATAAGCTACTCACCCCACAAACCCTTTTGATGCTACCTAAGGAGCGAGCCAGGGAGTTCTTCGAGAAGGAGCGCACCGAAGGCACTCGTTCGGAGCTCTACACCTCTTTCCTAGGAGAGATTACGGTTCAGGGGTCTAATGCCTACTACTTTGGTAACATTGGCTCGGTGATTCTAGACCATATCAAGAAGCATCCAGGCAAGGACTTAGAGGTACTTATCATCCCTGTGGAGCGTATTTCTACGCCTCTTGACCAGGGCAATGTAACCGTGAGCCTATCGCACCTTGTACTACCGTCGGCTATGAGTTTCGTTATTGACGATAAGAACACCACACTTGAGGCTACGATTATAGAGAATAAGAGTGGCGCTCCATTTTAATTATAAGATGATATAGAAAGGGGGATACCAATGAGTCGATCCTATCTTGAGGGACTTGCAGAGCTCTTCTACCGCACTAAGGGAGAAGAGCTCTACAAGTATCGTTTCTTTTTTCAGAATAAACGTGCGGGTACATTCTTCAGCCACTACCTATTAAAGGCAGCGCGAAAGAATGGCAAGGAGCAACTCTTGCTCCCCGAGACAACTACCCTATACAACTATCTGAGGAGGTGTAGAAATCTGCCTGAGGAGGATGTCAACAACGATTTACTGGTGATATTCCACCTCTATCAGATCTATAAGACCTACTACCCGAGGACGGAAGAGCAAGGGGAATACAGGTTTGAACAATTCTATGAACTCGGCAAGCAACTCCTTGCGGACTTCAATGACATAGACCTTCATTTGGCTCCGACCCACCAGATCTTCAGGAATATGGATGAGCTGGGAGAGCTTACGAGTAACCCTTCGGACTACCTCAGTGAGGAGCAGATAGAGGCACTAACTCGCTTTGTCAAAATAATGAAGGATGGGGCGAAGCAATTTGATAGGGAGTACTCTGGGTTTTGGGCAAAGGTAGGCTACATATATTCTGAACTGAACCTACGGCTAAGCCAGGAAGGTCTGACCTACACAGGCAGGCTGATGCGGGAGGTCGTAGAGCAGAAGAACCCTCTTGGCGAGGACAAAGTCAATGTATTCGTAGGACTCAATGGGCTTTCGATGAGCGAGCAGAAGGTGCTCAGGCTTTTCCCAGAGGGGACGCTCTTTTATTGGGATTATGATAGTGACCTCTTGCAGAAGAGCTTCACAGAGAAGTCGCGAGAGCTACTACATAAGTTCCCTGAGCCTACTGGCGAACTGGAATATCAGCGCACCCTTGATAATAGTAACGCAAACTTTCGCTTTATCTCTATCCCTTCTCGTGTTGCGCAATCGATATACATCGATCAGGAGATTCTTGGGACGATAGATTGGCAGGAAGAAACGAATAGAGCACAGCTAGAGGATCCTCAAGTAGCTATTATTCTACCCGATGAAGGACAGCTTATCCCGCTACTCTCGAATCTATCTCTCGAGCCAGAGCAAGTAAATATAACTATGGGCTTCCCTATAAAGGAGCTCCCTCTAATCAATAGAATATTACAACTTCTATCGCTCCAAAAGCGAGTATACAATCGTAAGAACCGCTGGAGAGGAGATGAACTAAAAGTAATTGTTGGCCTGGAACTGACAGAAGAAGAGATCTCAACAGCAGAGCTCTTGAGTGACCCTAAGGAATATAAGCACTACTTCGAGGTCTCTGAGATACTAACGAGACTCAATGTCGATACCAATTCGGTAAGACTCCTATTGGGGCTCGAGGGTAAGACTTTACTAGATAACACTCTAGCGCTTTTGTTCCAAATACCGACCGATAGCGCTACCGACAGAGACGTGCTTGCTCTGGTTCGAGACAAACTCATACAACAGAGAGAGTCACTAGACAGGTTCGTACAGGGCGATGAAGAGCGCACAGAAATCAATAGCTTCGCTACGCAATACGACCTAATCACTACGACCATTAAGCGCTTACGTATCCCTTTCGAGGGCGAACCTCTCAGAGGAATACAGATAATGGGAATGCTGGAAGCAAGGTCTATAGACTTTGAGACGGTAATCATCATGGATGCAGGAGAGGGTATCCTTCCGTCAAAGAGTAGAAGGATAGGGTTGCTCCCGCAGAGTCTAAGAGCAGGCTTTGGACTACCGACCTATCAATGGCAGGACAATATCCGCGCCTATAACTTCTTCCGCCTCATCAGTAGAGCGAAGGAGGTACATGCTCTGTACGACTCTAGGAAGAGCGATAGGTCAAGTGGCGAACCATCGCGCTACCTCACCCTTCTCACACATATCTATGGCAGGGAAGCAACTCACATCGAAGCAAATCTCCCCATCAACCCTGTAGATAATAGCACCGCTGAATTCACCTTGGACAGAGCAAAAATACACGCTTACCAAGAGGAACTGAAGCTAGGTGGCACCAAGAGCCTATCGCCTAGCAGCTTAATAAAGTATATCTGCTGTCCTCGGCAGTTCTATTTCGAAAATATCCTAGGGCTAAAGCGAGAGGAGGAGATATCCGAGATACCGCAGAGGAATGAGTTCGGAACGTCCATTCACGACACTATCAATCAGCTTTACAAAGACTTCGAGGGCAAGGTGGTGAAGACCGATACACTCAAAGCCATCACCGAAGAGAAGGTTAAAGAGGTGCTAACAACTAACTTCTGCAATACCTTAGGTCTGAATCCGAACAATATGGAGAAGTCGTTCGTCGCTCATATTTCTGCGGCTGCAAAGATTGTATGTAAGCAGATAGAGATGGACATTCTGCAGAATGTCTCCTTCGAGTACATCGGCGGGGAAGTCCCTGTTTATGCCCAGTTGGAGTATCAGCCAGGAAAGATAATATCGCTATTCGGAAAACTTGATAGGGTAGATAAGCTTGGCGATATGGTGCGCATCATCGACTACAAGACAGGAGGAGACAAGTTTGATGGGGATATTGAGACAAGTTTTAGCTCTGGCAATTCCAAGACATTCAAAGTGCTCCTTCAGCTGCTTACCTACTGCTATATGGTTCTGCACCCTCAGGATGGCAAAGAGATTGTAAAGGGCGTCAATGCAAGCCATCTACTACCACTGATGATGAAGCCTAGGGAACAGCTCCAAGACCTCTTCAAGAATGCCAAGCAAGAAGTATCGAACTACAAAGAGCTACAAGAGCTATTCGAGGAAAAACTAAAGGAGACCGTCATCCAAATGATGGCTCCCGACTGTCCTTTTCATACCAACAATAAAAAGTCCAACTGCAAGTTCTGCGGCGGAGCTAGTATTTGTAGTGATCTCAAAATCAATAACTTTTAGAAGATATGAGTAGGAATATCAAGGTACTTATCAATAGGGAGATAAAGTACAAGGACTCATTGGCGCAGCAACAAGCACTATATAAGAAGGCACTCTCAGACAAACGACAAGGTGTGGAAGTACAGCACCATATCATCTTCAATGAGCACTATCCTGTCATTACCTTGGGCAAACATGCCGATCCGCACAATATCCTCTTTAGCCCAGAGCTTCTGGAGACGAAAGGAATAGACCTATTCAGCATCCAGAGGGGCGGAGATGTCACTTACCACGGACCAGGCCAGTGGACGGTCTACCCTATCTTCGATCTTGAAGAGATAGGGATAGGGCTAAGGCAGTATGTCGACAACCTCGAGGAAGTAGCCATCCGTGTTGCCGCTAAGTATGGTGTCGTAGGTGGTCGCATACATGGTGCTTCAGGAGTATGGATAGACATCAATAATCATCCACGAAAGCTATGCGCTGTAGGCATACAGGCAAGTCGCTTCATCACCATGCACGGTATCGCGTTTAATGTCACGACACCACCCAATGCGTATAGCATCATCAACCCTTGCGGGTTTACCGACAAGGGGGTAACCAATTTATCTATCGAATCCGGTCAAGAGATAAGTATGGAGCAGGCCATGCAGGACTTATGGACTGCCTTTCAGGAAGTCTTCCAACGTCCACTCACCGAATAGACTTCACTTCTTACATTCTTAGAAAACTCAGATAGAAGTAGGCAGGCACTGCTACAAAGAGCAGACTGTCTATTCTATCGAGAATCCCACCATGCCCTGGTAGGATCTTTCCTGAGTCTTTCACACCACAAGAACGCTTGAGAAAGCTCTCAAAGAGATCCCCAAAGGTAGAGAAAAACACCACGATAAGCACAAAGCCTACTAGCTCTAAGCCAAACCTACCAACACCGAGTAAGTGGACAAAAGCCGTAGTACCTATAAGCGCAACCACGGCACCCCCTATAGTCCCTTCCCAAGTCTTATTCGGCGAGACTCTCTGTATCATCTTATGCTTTCCTATAAGCGAACCCACCAGATATGCCCCAGTATCATTGAGCCAGATAGTGATGAAAATAGGCAGCAATATTAGCGTCCCCCAACGGAAGTGCTCCTCCGTTGCCGCTAATAGCAAGAATATCATCGGAACAGTGACATAGAAGTGCGAGAAAAAAGCATGTCCCAGCTCCACACCCGGCTGTCGCTTGATGCGATATATCTCCCCTATCAAGTAGAAAAGGTAATACACCACCAAGGGCAAAGCAGCCATATACACTTCACCGCCGCACCTCCATTCATAAGCGATATAGATAGGCAACCCCGCCATCAGGGAGTGCCATATCTTCAGGAAGAGGGCATATTGGTTACTCTTCATCATCGTCTGGTACTCATACACACCCAGCATAGCAAAGAGTGCCAGTATCCAAGCCAAGACCTCCACCTTGCCCCAGAATAGGCTACCCAATATCACTCCCACGTATACTGCTCCAGTAATACTCCTAGTCGCAAGAGACTTTAGCTTTCCCATATTATGCTATTTCCAATTAAAGTCCACAATCAAAGGATTGTGGTCGCTATATTCCTTATACTTCGGTATTTTACTTCCTATTGCTTTCGCCTCCCCCTCATAGAAAAGGTGGTCTATCCTAAAGGGCATCCACCTATCGTTAAACGATACGCCTAGTCCCAACCCCGTTTCCGCATAGGCATCTCTCATACCCGAACGTAGTTGGTGGTAAGTATAGCTCTTAGGGGTATCATTGAGGTCGCCCAATACGATCGTAAGATCCGGCTGATACTTCTCCTGCAAATCCTTTAGCTCGGCATGCACACACTCTGCCGCAAAAGCACGCTGATTGAGGTTCGGCCCTAGTCTCCTCTTGACCGCCATAAACTGCTTCGGCAAGTCCTTTAGCCTTAAATCTCTTAGGTAACCCTTGTACTCCTCTCGTTCGCTCTCTACTAGGCTATAAGACTCCATATGGTTATTGACTACCAATATCTTCTTCCCATTAGGAGCTTCCAATAGATAAGCATGCGAGCCATTACCATACGATTCGTACCTTATCTTCTCCTTCGCCTTAATGGGGAACTTCGAAGCAAAAGCCTGACTCCTATACACATGCACATACGGGTAATCCTTAAGCAAGCGCTTTATCTTCTGGGTCTGTGGGGCATTATCTGGGTAGTAGTTTGCCTCCTGTAGTGCCACAATATCCGCACCATACTCCCTTATCAGTGCAGGAACCAAAGGCTTATCCCCCATTCCTCGTTCGATAAATCCCTCCACATTATAGGTCATCACCCTCAAGTCATGTACCTTATTCAGATTATGCCCTAAATTGATAGGGAAATAACTGAAGATATACCCCCAACTAAGGAGCACTACTCCAGTATAAACCAAGAAGTAACCCCACTTGCGCCTAATCAGATAGAATAGCCACAGAAATGCCAATACAGCTAGAATCAAGACAAACCCGAGATTTAAGAAGGCAGGGATCTGTGTCTTTGTGGGTGAGATAAAAGGAGAGAGCATAGCACCAGCATAGATAGCCCAAAAGAGCAAGTTGGGTATAAGTTCTACCACCCCCATCGTTGTGCGAAGGATAGAGAACTGTTTGGCTTTTCGCTTAATACTATGACCCTTTTGGTACGTTTTCATACCCCCATCTGCTTTATCTGTTCGCGCTCAGCCCTATTCAGAGATTGGTAGCCCGACAGATTGACCTTTTCTATCAGCGCACTATCCTCCGCCCTCACCACAGAAAGCCTACCCCATGAAGCGAGTAGATAGAGCAAACCAACTACATAGCCCACGATATGAATGGATTGCACCACACCACCGATAGCGCTCCTCACTCCTATTTCCAAGACGACTATCCATAGGACAAGCGACACGAGCCCCCACCTCTTCCCTAGTCTACGGAATGCCTCTATCGGTACTATTGCAGCAATACCTGATGAAGCCCCCATCAAAATACCATTACCTCCAATAAGGAAGATAATACCACCTAGCACCACACCCGAGAGAAATAGTAGCCAATACTCCTTCTCCCTTATACAGCGAGAATTAGCGAACCAAGACAGAAGTAGTACATTGACACCTACATGTAGCCATCCCGTATGGACAACACCATAGCTCAGTAAACTCCATGGACGTAACCACCACTCGCCCCACTCACTAGAAAGGGTAAGTGCAGCCACGCTCCCATCTCCACCCACCAATGCCAGCCCAAAGAGGAGCGACACGAGGAGCGGAAGAGCTACCTTGCTATTAATAAAAGTCTTGCCAATCATCATTACTATTGGTGCGTGCTCGATTCTCCCACACCTTGATGAGTATAAATCCAAAGAGCATACCGCCCAAGTGAGCAAAGTGCGCTACACCATCGGCGCTACCTGTCACACCATAGAAGAGCTCTAGAAGTCCATAACCCAGTACGAACCACTTTGCCTTGATAGGAATAGGGATAAAGAGAAAGTAAATAGGCGCATTGGGAAACATCATACCGAAACCTAGTAGGATGCCGTAGACAGCACCACTTGCACCAATCGTTAGTAGAGCATCGGAGAAGTACGCCAATTGCTCGGGACTAAATGAGAGTGTCCATACCAGCTCTTGCATGAGCGCAGCACCGACCCCTGTTACAAGATAAAAGACAAGAAAACGCCAACTACCCCAGATCCGTTCTAGCGTGCCTCCAAACATCCAGAGGGCAAACATATTGAAGAAGATATGGCTCACACCTCCGTGCATAAACATATAGGTGACCAATTGCCATAGCCCAAACTGAGCCGACCGAAAGTAGTGCAACCCCATCATATCCGTGAAGTCAACCCCAACCCTCGGCAAAGCCATCTGTGCCAAGAAGGCAATGACATTAATAATGATTAGGTTTTTCGTCACGTCCGACACCTTATCTTGCAAACTTATCCTCATCTACTTATGCTCTTAATACTATATATTACCTCCTACAAAGATACCTTTTTCCCTTCAGAATCCATTACCCTGATACTTTGGGGATGGACCATAGGCGTTGGCTGCGGGGTGACTATCCTGCATGAGTTTGAAGAGGGCTAGCCCGGCAATGCCTGTAAGCATCAATTGCAGTAGCTTAGCGCCTTCAAATCCGAAGTCTTGCGCTATTCCGTAGAGTGCTGCATAGAGGACAAAGACAATGTAACCCTCTTGCCCTACATCCTGATACCTCCGCCACAATACAGCTAGCATCAAAAAGGCATAAAGCCCGAGCAGCCCAGCCATTACCGCTTGAGGGACTGCCTCCCCCAAGGTGAGCAACCATATCATCACCGCCATCCAAGGGATAGTCACTACCAAACCGAAGCTAAATAGCTCCATACGCCTAGCCCTGCCGCTAAAGCGGAATAACCCACCGAAGCCACTCCTCACGCCCTGAAAGAAAGTCATCCTACTCCGCTCCATCCTCCAGTGCTCTATAATAATAGACCGAGCCCGTTACAGGTTGCCGTTCACGATTCGTCACGAGGTCGTATTCACCGACCTTAATCCCTATCAGGCTCTCCGCCGTGAACGCACTCCAAGGGAGGACTACCTGGTTATCCATTGTCGTAAGATAGGGGGCTTCTTCCCCCGAAGGCACTTCGCCATCCGTCCTTAGGTAAAGTGCGAAAAGCTGATGTGGTTTCGTACGCTTCCAAGATATATGAAGCCCCTCTTCCACCCCCTCAAGTAGCAGCTCCTGCTCCTCCATCCACTCGAGTGCCACACCTCTATCTATAGATAGAGATGCGCTTTTTAGCCAATCTTCAGCAATGAGCTTACGTGTACCCAAACTATTAGAAAGGGCGTGCTCAGCCCTAAACATGGCTGTGCCTGCTAGGTCAGGTATAGTATCGAGATACTGAAGCTGGCTCTTCACCTCCTGCAGAGGCCAATCCCCCTCACTACGCATCACCATATAAGGACCCATACCCACCACAAGAGGTACGGCGAGTACCTTCTGCCACTCCTTTACATAAGGATAGAAGCGATCTCCTCTCTGGTACATCATAGGCACTACAAAATCTATCGTCCCAGCCTTGGACCACGCCACCGGATCCTGCCATACCTCATTGTACGCAGTCCACCCGCTCTCACGGAGACCGGGTACATTATCGTATGTTCCCAGTACCGAGGCACTCAGGAGTGTAAAGGGGCTATGCGCCTTCACCTCTTCGTAGACTTCCGCCACTATCTTATTGATATTTTCTCGTCGCCAATCCTCAAGAGTTCGGCACCCATTATGAGCGTTGAACCTACTCTTATCGGGGAAGTCCTTTGCCCTATCAGGATAGCGAATATAGTCGAGATGTACCCCAGCAACATCATAGTTAGCCAACAACTCCTTTACAATCGCCCGCATGTGCTTACTTGTGGCGGGTTTGGAAGGATCCATATACCAATGCCCTTTATAACGAACCACATCGGAGCGGTGTTGCTTGGGATAAGCCCATGAAGGCATATCCTGGACATTCCGATTATTACCAATAGGGGTCACTACCAGCCACGCATGGAGCGTCATGCCCCGCTTATGACATTCCTCTATCGCAAAAGCAAGAGGATCATAGCCCAAAGTGTAACCGCTATTCGCAGGCACAAAGTCGGTGCTCATAGGCTCTACCTTGGAAGGGTAGATAAGCCGACCTCTGCCGCGTACTTGTAGAAAAACAGTATTGGTACCAATCGCTTTCAATTCGTCCAGCATTCGTACCAGTTCGCGCTTCTGCTGCTCTTCTCCCGCTCTACTCGTGGTCGATCTACGAGGCCAGTCTAACCCATAAATAGTCGTTAGCCATACCGCCTTCATATCATGCTTTGGACGCAAGTCTACTGCACTTACCGGCCATACCAGAAGCGCCAAGACAAGAGCCACGAGTACTCTTCTTACCCTATCTCTCACCAAAATAACATTAGCTAAATGAGATATGGTCGATTAGGCGTACCCCACCACAGTATACAGTGATACAGCCAGTGGTATCCTCGCCCCATTCCTCTACATTTTCCAGAGTGTTGGTATCCACAATACTGAAGTACTCTACCTCGAGCATAGGATGGGCATTGATCTCCTCCACTACTGCCTGATGCACCTCTGCTACTCTCTTGCCTGCAGCTTTAAGCTCGAGCCCATTGCGGAGCGCCTCATAAATCTTGGGTGCAGCTTCTCTCTGCTCAGGAGAAAGCTTACGATTACGACTACTCATAGCAAGGCCGTCACTCTCACGTACTACGGGGCATGAAATCACCTCGATACCCTCCATATCGGGTGATAGCTCTACCATGCGGCGAATCACCGCAATCTGCTGGAAGTCCTTAAGCCCGAAGTAGGCCTTATTGGGGCGTACCAGTCTAAAGAGCTTGCTTACCACCCACACAACGCCTTTGAAGTGCCCAGGACGGTATGCACCCTCCATTACCTCTGCTACCCTACCTAGGTCATAATCTGGTGCCACCTCCCCTTCGTCGTACATATCCTCTGGGGTTGGCAAAAAAACGACATGTACCCCAACATCCTCCAGAAGCTTCAAGTCCTCTTCCGTATTGTGCGGATAGGTCTTGAGATCATTAGGGTCATTGAATTGCGTAGGGTTGAGGAACACGCTCACCACAGTTATCTCACACTCTCTGAGGCTACGCTCTACGAGACTAATATGCCCCTCATGCAAGCCACCCATCGTAGGCACAAAACCTACCAACTTCTCTCCCCTTATCTCGTGGAGCAGAGCCACTAGCTCTGCCCTAGTCTTTGCTACCTTCATAATACAATTGAAATATCATTATAATGCAACAAAGATACCCCATTCCACTATCCTACACAATAGCCAACCGACAGATATAACAAGCTTTAACCCCATAGCCATCCTCCTTGACCGCCCTAGGCATATCCTACGACCATTTAATATATACTAATTACTACAATTAGTATATATTAAATCACCCATTTAGTATATACTAATTTGGTCAATTAATATATACTAAATGGTCATGGGATATACCTAGGGCGGTCAACGGACAGGGGTATATGGTTTTTCGCCTATACTAAATGCGGTCTTCTCCTAGATTTAGTAGACTATTTTCGGGGCAATTTAACTATCCAGTTGACCCTATTTGCCTGAGGTTTCACTGGTCTGTTGACTCTCATTTACTTATTTACTTGACTATGCGCACTAAGTGGTTGACTTTTTATCTGCAGTACACTATGGCATACCACTCTAGCTATCCGTGACAAAGTTGCCAGCAAGTAGTTATTGGCAAGGTTATTGCAGGACAAGGGTAGAATAATATTATATGGCATAAGAATATGAAGAAAGAGCAATACGATAAGGAGCAGGAGGAAGAGCAAGTAGCACAAGACTCTGCTCCCCAAAACGAAGCCACTGAAGGAGAAGTTACCTCGGAGGTGGAGCAAGAAATAGATGAGACTGAGACTATTCGCAAGGAGCTTGCGGAACTGAAAGACAGTTATCTCCGACTAATGGCGGAGTACGACAACTACCGCAAACGCACCATAAAGGAGAAAAGTGACCTCATCAAGTATGGTGGAGAGAAGATTGTCACTGGATTCCTCGATATTATGGATGATATTGATCTTGCTATCAAGAATATGGGTAGTGCTGAGTCGATAGATGGACTCGTAGAAGGCGTTCAGATAATACAGAATAAGTTTATCGGGGCGCTTAAAGCCCAAGGGGTGAATGCTATGGAAGTGATTGGAGAGGATTTCGATGCCGACAAGCACGAGGCTGTAGCTATGGTAGCTACCGATGATGCAGAGAAGAAGGGCAAGATCATAGACTGCATACAGACTGGCTATACTCTCAACGATAAGGTGATACGTCATCCAAAGGTCGTTGTAGGCAACTAACTTATAGATGGGAATATGGCTGAGAAGAGAGATTATTACGAAGTCCTAGGTGTCAGCAAAGGTGCCACGGACGAAGAAATAAAGAAAGCGTACCGCAAGACTGCCCTTAAATACCATCCCGATCGCAATCCGAATGATAAGGAGGCAGAGGAGAAGTTTAAGGAAGCTGCCGAAGCATACGATGTGCTAAGCGATCCGAACAAGAAGGCTCGTTATGACCAATTCGGGCACGCTGGCATGGAGGGTGCTGGTGGATTCGGTGGTTCTGGTGGCATGAGTATGGATGATATATTCAGGCACTTCGGAGATATTTTCGGCAGCTTTGGAGGATTTGGCGGTTTTAGTGGCTTTGGCAGCGGGGGCGGTGCACCCCAAAACTATGGCTCGGACTTGAGAGTTCGTATCCACGTAACCCTCCAAGAGGTGATGAAGGGTACTACTAAGAGGATCAAGGTCAAGAAGAATGTCGCTTGTTCGCACTGTGCTGGCACAGGAGCCGAGGCGGGTTCGGGTACGGAGACGTGCTCTACCTGCGGTGGTTCAGGTAGGGTCATCAGGATGCAAGAGAGTGTCTTTGGCAGAATGCAGACACAAACTACTTGTCCTACTTGTAGCGGTACAGGAAGGGTTATCAAGAATAAGTGCAAACACTGTGGTGGCTCTGGGCTCGAGAGAGGTGAGGAGACCATCGAAATCAATGTACCAGCAGGAGTAGCTTCGGGCATGCAGATGACCCTGAGAGGGAAGGGCAATGCAGGACCCAACGGAGGTCCAGCAGGAGATCTTCTAGTTCAGTTTGAAGAGATTGACGATGCTGAATTTATCCGCAGTGGTAATGATGTTGTCTACAATCTACTTATTCCTGTGACTACGGCGCTTCTGGGCGACAAGATTGTAGTGCCTACACTCGATGGGAAGGTGAAGATTACAATAGAGCCAGGCACCCAGTCGGGCAAGATTCTTCGACTGAGGAATAAGGGCTTGCCAAGTGTACGAGGCATAGGGCGTGGCGACCAGCTGATTGTGGTACACTTATTTATCCCAGAGAAGTTGGATAGCAACGACAAGAAACTGATAGATCAGCTCCAGCAGAGTAAACACTTCCAACCAACCGAGGCGGATAAGAAACGACTGACAGAGCAACAGCGTATGCGCTACGAGTAGTATACTGGAATGAAAAAGAAAGAAGCGGTGACCTCCTCTGGGAAGTCACCGCTTTTATTATGCTTTTATCGCTCTATTCCAACGGAAAATACGGAAGGCAAGAAGACTGCTGAGCGCTCCGATAACGAGGATTATACCTCCTACTAGGAGTAAGTCTAGCGGTCGAAAGTCCACAGGATAGCTATCTAACAAGAAGGCGGAGTTATCTGCCATACCTAGCTTAGCAAAACCATACTTCGCCTGTAGCAATACGAGAGTAGTACCGATAACTAACCCAATAACCAGACCAGTAATAGAAAGTAACCACCCCTCGAGAAAGGGGATGAGATCAATCATAACCTTCCTAGCTCCTAAGAAACGGAGTGTATCAGCATCGTGGTGCTTCTCGATAATGAGCATACCTAGCGTACTGATAACACTAAAGAGCAAGAGAATGAGCACAAATAAGAGAAGCAATAGCGAAAACCACTTCTCCATCTTTACTACCTTATAGATCTCGGGGTGTTGCTGATAGCGATCGAGAAGCTCAAACTGGGTAGGCACCTTTACCGGATGACTCAAAGCCAAATAGCTGACTTCGTCTCCATTGTACTGCAATAGGGCTCTAACCTCGTCCAGAGAGAGGAACACGACCTCGGTATCCTCGGCCTGATCTACTTGGAATACCCCAGTCACATGATACGCCTCAGTCATAAAACCACGGGCAGGATTGACTGAAGAGATACGCCCTATACGTTTGGGCAGCGTAACTTCTAGAGGGGAAGAGTAGCCCACACCTGCACCAAGGTTCATAGCTACCCCTAGCCCTATCACAGCGGTAGGCGCCTCTCGGATGCCGAGGTCGAAATCCCCCATATGCATGTACCGATCTATCGGTGCATGCTGGGTATATCCCTGCCCTAGCCCTATGACTCTTACCGATTGGCTATTGCCCTCGAAAGTAGCCACTGCCTGTGTTTCCAGCACGCCAGCCCCCCCTTTAATACCGAACTCCGATGGAGAAAAGACTTGTCTATCTATCCTCTGCAGCTTGTACGATGGCGATAGCACCGATAACTGGCTGGTAGTGAAAACCTCGAACCCATTAAAGACAGAGAGCACCACTACCATAGCCGTAGTGACGAGCGCTATGCCCGCCACCGCGACAATAGCAATGATATTGACGGCGTTGGCACTCTTCGGAGAGAAGAAATACCGCCAAGCAATTCGCCAAGCATTGCTCAGGTCATGTACCTTCATAGTAGGAGCGCTACTCTTTGTCAGCAGGGTTATTGGAGATACCCAATAGCTCATCAATCCTTTGGGCGTAGGCTTCGCTGGTATCTAGTTCGAAGATAAGCTCAGGGATATGCCTCAATTGAGACGCCATCTTCCTCCCTAGATCATAGCGCACAGTAGGCGTATTTTCCTTGATTGACTCCATCATCTCCTCTGCACGGGCATCTGGGAAGATACTGAGGAATACTCGTGCGCTACTGAGGTCGGGACTTAGTCTGACCTCAGTTACTGAAATCATTACCCCCTTAGTCTTACGAGTCTCCTCGTGAAATAATATCCCCAATTGCTTCTGTATCTCTCGTGCTACTTTCTTTGTCCTAAGTGCATCCATTACTTTATCCTTATCATTGTTAGACCATCCCTTACAGGCATCAGTACCTTATCCACGCGTGGATCCTCGGCTACCATTTGATTGAACCGCCTTATGCCCACTGTCTGAGGATCGTGGTGCTCCTCCTGCCACAGCTTACCTCCCCACAGTGTATTATCCGCCAGAATAAGCGCTCCCTTGGGTAATCTTCGGGAAAGTATCTCGTAATACTCGGGGTATTGAGCTTTATTGGCATCGAGATACACGAGGGAGAACTCCTCTATCGGGAGGCTCTCAAGAGCTTTGAGAGCATCGTCTATCCTCAGCTCTACTTTATCCCTCACCCCCGCTCTCTCTAGATTCTTCTCAATGCGTTGGCGTAGCTCGTCATTCACTTCGATCGTGGTGAGGCGCCCACCCTCGGGCAATCCATTAGCAAGACATATCGTAGCGTACCCGATAAATGTCCCTATCTCCAGCACCCTAGCAGGCTGAAGGAGCTCTACCATCATGCTCAAGAATAGACCTTGTATGTGACCTGAGACCATGCGAGGATGCGTAAGAGAGAAATTAGCTTCCCTCGCTATCTCATGTAGCACGGCAAGCTCGGCAGAGGAGTGCGCTCTTATGTACTCCTCCCTCGCCAGCTCCTCTAGTCGCTCTATCATCTTTGGTCTTGGGTAGAAGCGAAATACTCCAATACGTCTCGCACCCTGCTGATATCCAAACTAGTGGTACCGACTTCATCTTTCAGCGTACCGCCGATGTAGGCAATCATATCGTCTAGCTCCAAAAGTCCCTTATTCAGAAGTATTTCTAGCGCCTTGGCATAATACTGTCGGCGGGTGTAACCCTCGTGGCTTTGATAAATAGGATAGATACCATAGGAAAGGTTGAGTTGTCTAGCGACTCTTGCATCTTGGCATATCGCATATATCGGAGCCTCACCACGGTAAGCGCTAAGATTACGAGCGCACCTACCCGAAACCACATCGGTAACAATCGCCTTTACCCCTAGCTTCGACGTAGACTTCACAGTGTACTTAGCCAGATAGCTAGTGACGTCTACCACATCATCCTCACCTTTCTTCAGCTTCACTCCTCCCCTATCTTTTTGGTGCCGCTCTGCCTCCTTGATGATTCTTGCCATAGTCCTAACGGCCTCAGCTGGGTACTTACCGTAAGCCGTCTCACCACTGAGCATCACCGCATCTGTATTCATCATGATAGCACCCGACACATCGGACACCTCTGCTCTTGTAGGACGAGGGTAATGAATCATAGTATGGAGCATCTGGGTGGCAACTATCACAGGCTTCTTTTTTAGGATAGCACGATGGATTAGATCCGATTGGAGCGCTGGAATCTTCTCGAAATCAATCTCAATACCGAGGTCTCCACGAGCAACCATGATACCATAGCTGGCATCCAAAATCTCCTCTATATTATCAACGCCTTCTTGGTTTTCGATCTTCGAAATAACCTTTATACCTTGACCTCCATGCTCATCGAGCACCTTCTGAACCGCTTCTACATCGGCACGATTACGCACAAAGGAGTGAGCGATAAAGGCAATCTCACGCTCTATGGCATAGAGGATGAAGTCGTGGTCACGCTGACTCACCGAGGGCAAATCGATATGTACATCTGGGACATTTACGCTTTTTCTAGACCCTAGTTCACCATCGTTCTCTACCTCACAATAGAGCTGGTGCTCATCCTTATCCAGTACGCGCAGCTCCACCTCTCCGTCATCAATAAGTACACGAGCGCCTACAGGCACATCTCTGACGAAGTTTTCGTAATTGACACATATACGATTGGCAGTAGAGATATCGTTGGGGTCTGCAACGATAGTAACCTTGCACCCCGTGCATAGATGCACATCTTGCTCAAATCGAGTGGTACGTATCTCTGCCCCCTTGGTATCGATAAGGATAGGAATATCGGGAGCCACGGAACGGATGTTATCCACTAGTCGATCGAAACCCTCCTTATTAATATGTGCAGAATTGAGACGCACCACATTGATACCCTCTTCTACCAGTCGGCGGATAAAGGAGGGCTCACACCTCTTATCCGAAATCGTTGCTACAATCTTTGTCCTTTTGTCCATAAGTGTCATTGATTAAATTTATCTCCTTGATATCAAGTGTGCCACGGCGAGGCGGTATCCGTCCAGTCCGAATCCCATCATCATCCCCACACAGACCTCACTTAGGAGGGTAATATGTCGGTGCGCTTCACGCGTAGCTATATTACTGATGTGCACCTCTACCACTGGGCAGTCTATCGCCCTAATGGTATCTTGGAGGGCATAAGAGTAGTGCGACAGGGCGCCAGCATTGATAATCATCCCATGCGAATAGGGTGCTTGGCTTTGCATGTAATCGATCAAATCGCCTTCGTGATTGCTTTGATAGTAGACCAATTCCCATGCTGGGTACAGGTCTCTTAGGCGCTCTAAATACTCCTCAAAGGGAGTAGAACCGTAAATATCCGGCTCCCTTCCACCCAAAAGGTTAAGGTTCGGACCATTAATGATATGAATCTGCCTACTCTCCATATTACTCCTATTTATTCTTTTACACAAAGATACCAAATAATGTCATGTACTGAAATAAGTTAACGTCTAGGATGCGCTGCAAGGGAGTAGGTGATTAGGCGAGAAATGGGTATCTTTGTGGCATATAGTATAATATAGACAAGGACATAGAGAAAGAAAATGGCACAGCAAAGTGACGACAATCTATTTAAGAAGATAATAGCACACTGTAAGGAGTATGGATTCGTATTCCCTTCTTCGGAGATTTACGACGGACTGGGGGCGGTGTATGACTATGGTCAGAATGGTGTAGAGCTAAAAAATAATATCAAGCGCTACTGGTGGGAGTCTATGACGCTACTCAATGACAATGTAGTGGGTATCGACTCTGCGATATTTATGCACCCCACTATCTGGAAAGCCTCTGGCCACGTAGATGCTTTCAATGATCCATTGATTGATAACAAGGTATCCAAGAAGCGTTACCGTGCTGATGTCCTGATGGAGGAGCACCTTGAGAAGATTCAGGGTAAGATAACAAAGGAGGTGGAGAAGGCAGCTAAGCGATTTGGCGATGCCTTCGACGAAGCTCAGTTCCGTGCAACCAATGCACGTGTACTGCAATATCAGGCAGATTATGATGCTATCCACAGTCGCTTTGTGAAAGCCCTAGAGGAAAACGATCTTGCTGGGCTCAAGCAGTTGATAGATGACTGCGAGATCGTGGATCCTATCAGCGGCAGTAAGGAGTGGACAGATGTCCGTCAGTTCAACCTGATGTTCGCCACCGAGATGGGCTCTACTGCCGACGGCGCCATGAAGGTGTACCTTCGTCCAGAGACCGCTCAGGGTATCTTTGTCAACTACCTAAACGTGCAGAAGAGCGGTCGCATGAAGATACCATTTGGTATAGCACAGATTGGTAAAGCCTTCCGTAATGAGATTGTGGCACGCCAATTCATCTTCCGAATGAGGGAGTTTGAGCAGATGGAGATGCAGTTCTTCGTAGCGCCTGGTACAGAACTAGATTGGTTCCAAACCTGGAAGGAGCGCCGTCTTCGCTGGCACAAGGCTTTGGGGCTTGGCGATAACAAGTACCGTTTCCACGACCACGACAAGCTTGCGCACTATGCCAATGCCGCTACAGATATAGAGTTTGAGATGTCCTTTGGCTTTAAGGAGGTAGAGGGCATTCACTCTCGCACCGACTTCGACCTCAGTAGGCACGAGGAGTTCTCAGGCAAGAAGCTGCGCTACTTCGACCCAGAACGTGGGGAGAGCTACGTACCTTATGTTGTGGAGACCTCTATCGGTGTGGACCGTCTATTCCTAAGCGTGCTCTTCGGTAGTTATGAGGAGGAGCAGTTGGAGGGTGGCGAGAGCCGTGTAGTACTCCACCTACCACCTGCATTGGCGCCTAAAAAGGTAGCTGTGCTTCCACTGGTACGCAAGGATGGTCTACCAGAACTAGCAAGGCAGATTGTGGATGATCTGAAGTTCTACTTCCCATGTGACTACGATGAGAAAGACTCTATCGGTAAGCGCTATCGCCGTCAGGATGCGCTCGGCACACCTTTCTGTATCACTGTAGACCACGATAGCCTAGAGGATGGCAGCGTTACTATTCGTCACCGTGATAGTATGGAGCAGGAACGCGTGCCTATCGGCGAACTACGCAGCATGATAGAGGATAGAGTGAGTATGCAATCGCTACTAAAGAAGATATGAGAAATAAGTTGTTTTTAGTCCTAGCCTCAGTAGTAGCGATGCTACTACTTGCGAGTTGTGACAATGCTCTACAACCAAGAGAGGAGACGCAGTACAAAAAGGATAATGATGCCTTCATTGAGAAGGTAGATAAGGGAACGGAGTATAAAAAACTCGTCTTCCTCAATGCTGAACACCCTATTTACTACAAGGTGCTTGCCCCTGGAACAAGCAAGGCATACCCATACCAAGAGAGTACCGTGAGGACTCAGCTGAGTGGTAGACTGATCTCTGGAGAGGTCTTCCAAGCTGATGGCGAACTCGTCTCTCAGGTCAATGCGCTTATCCCTGGCGTACAATATGCGCTCCAATCTATGAATGTAGGTGATAAGTGGGAGATAGTCGTTCCTCAGCAACTAGGCTATGGAGCTTACTCTAGAGGCTATACAATACCTGCCTTCTCTACCCTGATATTCACCATCGAACTACTTGAGATCGTAAAGCCATGATAGCAAAGAGACCGCTGATACTCGTTAGCAATGACGATGGGGTATTTGCTAAGGGACTCGTGGAGCTATATACTGCGCTTAGAGACTTGGGAGATATTGTCGTGATAGCACCCGATGGGCCTCGCAGTGGAGCATCAAGTGCGATTACCACCTCTGTACCTATCCATTACAACCTCGTACTTACAGAGCCCGGACTTACCATATATAGCTGTAGCGGCACACCTGCTGACTGTGTCAAGCTAGCGCTCAATGAGATCGTACCTGTACTCCCTAATCTTGTGGTTGCTGGCATCAACCACGGCGGGAATGAGGGTATTGCTGTCAACTACTCTGGCACACTAGGTGCCGCTATCGAGGGGACTATCTTTGGCATCCCTTCCTTTGCTGTATCGCTCATCGATGGCAAACAGGAGAGTGACTACCTAGATAGCTGCCGCTTTGCTCGTAGCATAGCCCGCAAGATACTCAAGGAGGGGCTCCCCAAGGGGGTTTATCTCAATGTCAATGTCCCTTGTGTACCAGAGGTACGCGGGTTACGTGTCTGTAGTCAGGCCGAGGGGCGCTATGTAGGGGAATATGTACGGCAGACAACTCCCACCGGACGCGATGTCTATTGGCTATCTGGGGAGATTCAGCTCTCCGAGCCAGTAAATCAGAACTGGGATGTCCCCCTAATCGATAAGGGGTATGCTACTCTGGTGCCCTGTAATATCGATGTTACGGACTACGAGTTTATACAGAATATAAAGCACTGGGACGAGTGATATGAAGTACTTCTTCGTGGCTGGTGAAGCGAGCGGTGACCTCCATACCTCCACGGTAATGGGAGCACTTTCTTCGCTCGACACCGAAGCGCACTTCGCCTATATGGGTGGAGCAAAAATGAGGGTTCTTGGCGGCGACTGTATAGTTGCCTCCGAGAGCCTTGCTTATATGGGGGTACTAGATGTGCTGAAGAATATCAATAAGATTCGGCAGGCTGCGCGCCAAGTGCAGGAAGGACTATTACGCCACCGTCCTGATGTGGTAGTGTGTGTCGATTACGCAGGGTTTTGCTTTCGCTACATTCTGCCTTTCGTGAGGGAACATCTGCCTAACACCAAGATTGCCTACTATATCCCACCCAAGGTATGGGCTTGGAAAAAAGGGCGTATCAAGACTCTCCGAAGCCATACAGACCTAGTCCTTTCTATCTTCCCCTTCGAAGTTTCCTTCTTTCAGGAGCATCAACTACCACAGGTGCAGTATGTAGGCAATCCATCCATGGAGGAGATAGACGAATACCTCTCCCAGGCAGTTACCAAAGAGGAATCTCCCTATATAGCGTTGCTTCCTGGCAGCCGTCGGTCAGAAGTAGAACTAAACCTCCCCACTATGCTACAGGTTGCGAGTAGCTTTCCCGACATGCGCATCAAGGTTGCAGGCACTTCAGACCTCCCCAAAGAAGTATACGGCACCCTTGGCGATAGAGCAGAACTGGTCATAGGCAATACCTACGGCATACTGCATGGTGCTAGAGCCGCCCTTGTTACGAGCGGCACCGCTACACTCGAGACTGCCCTCATAGGCACACCTCAAGTCGTATGCTATGCGCACAAGGCGGGGAGGCTAGCCAATTTTGTCTTCGAACGTTTCTTTTCTACGCCCTTTATCTCATTAGTGAATCTTGTAGCAGGGAGAGAGGTCGTAAGCGAACTTTATGGCGGGTTATTCCGAGAGGAGAAAATATGGAGTGCCCTCAGCCCTCTACTATCTGGTGGTTATGAGCGCGCACAGATGATGAGCGGATATCGAGAAGTCCGCCAAAAGCTACAGACAGAGACCACTCCATCTGTAGCAACAGCCAAAGCTATACTTAACTTAATACGATAATACAGACTTATGAAAAGAACAATGATGTTTCTTGCATCAGTAGTAGCTCTACTACTAGTAGCATGCGGTGGTGAAAGTCAAGAGCAAGAGACAACTACACAAAAGGGCGACAAGCTACAGGTAGCAGTATTCCAAGGTCATGGAGGTTCTGAGACCTGCGTATGGGAGACTATGGCAGCGGTGGGAATGGATAGCTCTCTGGAGGCGCGCCTACTCACCACGAAAGATATTGCCGATGGACAACTCTCCGAAGTCGATGTCCTCATCGTTCCAGGTGGAGGGGGTAGCCGTCAGTACCTCAACATAGGCTCAAGCGGACGTGAAGCAGTACAGCAATTTGTTCGTGATGGCGGAGGATATGTCGGCATTTGCGCTGGCGCTTATCTCATCACCGACACCCCTGAGTATGCTTCTCTAGCTATGAGCGGGGCTCAAGCACATGATATAGAGCATGACAACCGCGGACGCGGGATTGCCAAGGTTACTCTCACAGAAGAGGGCAAGGGACTATTTCCCGAGGTAGCAGGCCAAGACACCTTATATATAATGTACTATGAAGGACCTGTGGTATTGCCTAACCCTGAGAGCAAGACCAAGTACACAAGCTTTGCTACTATGGAGAGCGATGTGCACGTGGAGGGCAATGCACCTGTGGATATGACCAATGGCAAGAGCTTCCTCTACATTGCCCAATATGGCAAGGGCAAGACCGCTTCTGTGGTAGGGCATCCAGAGGCCACCCCTGGCATGCAGTGGATGATCTCCAAGATGGTACACGGGGTTGCACCTCGGCAAGTAGAGCCACAGCTCAATAGTAAGTTTGTGGATCCCTCTAAGTTCGGGCAAGAGATACTGATGACCGAAGAGCGTAGGCAAAAGGAGAGCGAGAGTTTCCAGACCTTCCTCTATGGCAGTACCGAAGCACAACTCAAGGCACTCGACTGGCTGATGCAGCATAATTCATGGGATGCCAAGCGATGGATACAAGGGCTAATCTTCGACAAACGCCCCGAGATGCGCCTTGCAGTAGCTAACTGGCTCGGCTGGTCGCTCTACCGTATGTATCTGCCCGACCTAGAGATTGCGCACGACAAAGAGACCGAACCAGAGGTGAAAGCTGCAATGGCTGAGGCGATTGAGAAGCTAAAGTAATAAAGACTCCTACCGAACAATCCTTTGTGCTTATCCGTTATACCTACACAGTTGTATTAATGATAAAGGATAATAAGATATGATAAAGGATATGTTCCAAGAGAGCCGTAGCAAGTACGGTTTCGATGAAACGGTGGAGAAGTTAGGCGAGATTATCTCTGCCAAAGGGTGGCGCATTACTCATACTCACGATATGCAAGAGACCATGACCAAGAATGGCTACTCCGTGTTGCCCATCAAGGTCGTGGAGCTCTGCAACCCTGTGTATGCGAGTCGGATGCTCTCCGAAGACAGTCTGCGCATCTACTCCAGTCTGATGCCCTGCCGCATTTCTATCTATGAGAAGTCCGATGGTCGCACCTACGTATCGCGCATGAATAATGGAGCTATGGCAGGGATGATAGGTGGCGTAGTAGAAGAAGTGATGAGCGGTGCCTACCACGATGCTGAGGGCTTCGTAGCGGAGCTTTCTGAGTGAGATCAAAGCCTCTATTTACAACAGCGACATTTCTGCGTAAGGATTTAGACGAAGCGCACTATCCTACATAAAAGTAGGCAGTGCGCTTCGTCTTTGTATTAGTTGCTAGTCCCACCACTTCCTCTACCGTAAGTGCCTGAAGCTACTCTAGGGAGCGAAGAAAGTCCCTAGCGGAAGGAACTAGAGTTTATTATGGGGAGGAACTAGAGTCTCTCGCGGGAGGAACTAGAGTTCCTCGCCTGAGGGACTGACGCTACTCTAGGGAGTAACCATAGCCCCTCGCTAAAGTACCGAAGACGATATGCTCTTCGCCGATAGCATTTTGGCTAAGGAGAAGTATCTCCATATTGGAGTTTTTAGTACCTTTGTGGCGTATTTGTTTTAATAACCATCGTCAGTGGTGGTCGTGGAGAGATTTGGGCTTGCTTGCAACCACGGTAAAAAATGCTAAATGAGTGGCTCAGCGCACCATTAATATATACGATATACAGGGTCTGAGTATCTCTTTTGGCTTTCTTTACTTCTCTCTCGGTTGTGCTGGCGTATAATGAAATAAAAGGAGGAGTTATGAGTTATTTATTTACTTCCGAATCGGTAAGCGAAGGACATCCAGACAAAGTAGCGGATCAGATATCCGATGCTATCTTGGATCATTTCTTGGCACTAGATCCCGATAGTAAGGTAGCATGCGAAACACTAGTGACCACAGGTCAGGTGGTGATTTCGGGTGAAATTTCGTCTAATGCGTATGTCGATATCCCTTCGGTAGTACGTGGGGTAATCAACCAGATTGGTTACAATAAAGGAGAGTACCTCTTCGATGGTAATTCGTGCGGCATCCTCACTGCGATCAGTGAGCAAAGCCCAGATATCCACCGTGGTGTAGTGCGTGAGGATGTAAGGGATCAGGGCGCTGGCGATCAGGGCATGATGTTTGGCTACGCCAATAATGAGAGCGACACCTACATGCCCTTGCCAATAGAGCTTTCACACACGATACTCCAAGAGCTGACCAAGATACGCAAAGAGGAACCAGAGCTGATGCCTTACCTTCGTCCCGATGCTAAGAGCCAGGTGACGCTTGAGTACAACCTCGATCGTACACCTAAGCGTGTGCATACTATCGTGGTGAGCACACAGCACGATGAGTTCGTGAGGTCTCATGCAGGTCTATCCCAAGCTGAAGCAGACCGAATGATGCAGGATCGTATCAAGAAGGACATCCACTCCATACTACTCCCAAGAGTGGTGGAGAAGTATAGTTCCGAGGTGCAGAAGCTATTCGATAGTAAGGTGATTCTTCATGTCAATCCTACTGGGAAGTTCGTTATAGGGGGTCCAGCAGGAGACACAGGGCTGACGGGTCGTAAGATCATTGTTGATACCTATGGTGGTAAGGCGTCTCATGGTGGTGGTGCCTTTAGCGGAAAAGACAGTTCGAAAGTAGACCGTTCGGCTGCTTATGCAGCTCGGTACCTTGCGAAGAACTTAGTAGCAGCGGGTGTAGCCGACGAAGTGAAGATACAGGTGGCTTACGCCATTGGGATTGCGGAGCCGGTGAGCCTATTTGTAGACACCTATGGAAGGAGTCATGTAGACCTCAGCGACGAGGAGATTGCTGAAAAGCTCAAGGAGGTATACGACCTCCGTCCGTATAGTATCGTGGAGTCGCTCCGCCTCAAGCAACCTATCTATCAGGAAAGCGCTGCTTACGGGCACATGGGTCGCACCCCTCGCAAGACACAGAAGCACTTCGAGAACCCTTATGGCGAACCAATCGATATGGAAGTAGAGCTATTCCCTTGGGAGGAATTAACCCTTGTAGATAGGCTTAAGGAGGTCTTTTTCTAATCTCTTTTCGTCTATTACTAATTAGTGAGAGAGGTGTACCTGAAATATGATTTCGGGACACCTCTCTTGGTATGGCTTGCTATTGGGGATATCTTTAGTATCTTTGTCCTATAACATAAAGGATTCAATGATAATGTATAATACGCCAAACGAAGTACTAAAGCTCACCGAGGGGATGGCGCTCAAAAAGTACAATACCCCAGCCGTAAAGTTGGCTCTCTTGGGCGTATTGGGTGGCGCCTATATTGCACTCGGAGGATGGCTCTCCTTTTATGTTTCCCACGGAATGCCATATATTACGGAGGGTAATCCAGCGTTGGTAAAACTGATTCAGGGTGTACTCTTTCCCGTGGGATTAATACTAATCATATTGGTGGGTGGTGAGCTCTTTACTGGTAATACTGCTTACCTAGTAACAGGGGCAAGAAAGAGGATAATCCCATGGGGATATCTTGCGAAGAATTGGGGAATCGTGTGGCTGACCAATCTTGTGGGGGCATTACTCCTATGCTACCTACTTGTACAGCAAACAGGGATGCTGGCATCCGAACCATGGGTGAGTGCAATCGTCAGTACCGCCAAGAGCAAAGTATCTCTTCCATGGTCTACTATTTTCTTCAAGGGAATAGGAGCCAATTGGCTCGTATGCCTTGCCGTTTGGCTTGGGCTTAGTTCGCAAGAGATGCTAGGAAGGCTTGTGGGGCTATGGCTACCGGTGATGGTTTTTGTAACACTTGGCTACGAGCATAGTGTAGCCAATATGTTTTATATCCCTATGGGGATGATGTGTGGAGCCGACGTTAGTATTGTTCAATTGTTTTGGAATAATCTTATCCCTGCTACCCTTGGCAATATAGTGGGAGGTTCGATATTCGTTGGGCTAGTCTACAGCTATTTATACATAGAGAGGAAATGAAATGCTTACTTTTGATTTTGCTTGCATTGCTCTTACCACTAGGGGCTGTTGCCCAGAGTATTACTCTGGAGGAGTGCTTAGAGCAAACCCGCAAGAACTTCCCCCTATTGCAGCAGAAGAAGGTTCAGCAAAGGATAGGGGAGAATCTTAGCAAAGCCCTTTGGTACGCCTATATTCCACAGCTTTCACTAGAGGGACGGGCAACCTTTCAGAGCCATGTTACAGAACTAGATGTGCCAATGCCCCAGATACCAGGAATGCCCCCAATGCTGCTGGACTTACCAGAAATACCCAAGCTGCAATACCAAGCGTATATTCAGGCAACGCAATTACTATGGGATGGTGGCAGGGTTAAGGCTGGCACTCATCGGATAAAGGCAGAGACGAAAGTACAGCAAGCAGACGTAGATGTCCAGCTCCAGAAGGTAGAGGAGGGCGTAACAGAGCTTTACTTCTCCCTATTGATGCTGGAGAAACAGCAGGAGCTGCAACAGATATTGATAGATGAGCTAGCCCGACAAGAGCAGAGGGTCTCCTCGGCACTCGCTAATGGGGTAGCGACGGAGAGCGACCTTGACTTCGTGAAAGTAGAACAACTGAAAGCCGAACAAGCTAGTGAGCAACTGCAGCTGAGCCACCAAGCTGTGCTAGAGACATTGGGCATCTACACGGGTATGGAGCTTTCGGCAGATACACGAGCTACAGTACCGGCTGCACCAATACTTTCCTTGGCAGAGGAGAGTCGCTTGGCACCTCAGCGCGCTGAGCATAGGATGCTCGATGCTCAGCTAAAGAATGCGGATGCCATTTGGCGAAGTTACAAGGCAGAAGGTATGCCTACAATTGCCCTATTTGCCAGAGGAGGATATGGCAGACCTGGGCTCAATATGCTTGATCCCGACCCTAAGACCTTCGCCATAGGTGGGGTAACGCTTAGTTGGAACTTTGGGAAGCTCTACGACTATAGCACTCAGCGAAAGAAGCTAGAGGGGACCAATCTTTTGATTGAGCTAAAGAGACAGGCATTGGAGCGTGAGATAGCAAGCAAAGAGGCACAATATAGCGCCGAGGCTAAGCAATACCAAGCGTTGGTAGATAAGGATAACGAGATTTTGGCTCTGCACAAAAGGATTGCGGAGCGTGGAAAGCTCCAAGAGAGCGAGGGGACACTCTCTACCACTGACTACCTACAGCAGATTAGTAATTACCATGCGGCAGAACAGACGGCTCAGGTACATCAATTGCAGTACCTACGCTCGCTCTACCGCCTAAAGAATAACAAAGGATTATGAAAAAGGGGTTGGCGTTGATTGCCCTAGTGATGCTCGTCGTGAGCTGTAAGGGCAGCGATGATGCGTTGATAGGCTCTGGCAGCTTCGAGGCTACGGAGGTACTGGTCTCTAGTGAGGCAAATGGCAAAGTGCTTGCTTGGGATGTAGAAGAGGGTAGTGTGCTAAGAGAAGGTCAGCAGGTGGGACTCATAGATACCATACAACTATACCTACAAAAGGAGGCTCTACTGCGCTCGGGCAGGGGAGTACGTGCTGCAAGCCCCAATGTGACCACTCAGACCAAAGCCCTCGAGGTACAGCTCGATGACTTGAGAACGCAACGTGAGAGGACTGCTCGGCTATTAGAGGCTGGCGCAGCTACGCAGAAGCAGCTCGATGATATCGAGACGGGCATTGCGGCCCTCCAAAGCCAATTGGCAGCAAGCCGTAGCACGCTCTCCAATAGCAACGCTCAGATATCTGCCCAGAGCTCAGCTATCGATGTACAAGTAGCACAAGTAGAGGATCTCATTGCACGCTCCGTGATTAGGACACCTATTGATGGCACAGTAACGGCTACGTATATCCACAAAGGGGAATTGGCAGGGCAGGGGCGCCCCCTATTCAGAGTAGCGAACCTCTCCGATATGTATCTCCGTGCTTATGTCCAAGGAGAGCGCTTGACTAAGCTTAAACTTGGGGATACAGTGAAGGTATATGTCGATAGCGAGGAGGGCAAACAACGTCAGTATGAAGGCGTGATTACCTGGATATCCAGTGTAGCAGAGTTTACGCCAAAGACGGTTCAGACGGAGGACGAGCGCTCCAATCTGGTCTACGCAATCAAGGTAAAGGTGCCCAATGATGGCTACCTCCGTATCGGAATGTATGGCGAGGTAAGATAACGTGTTACGAGAGGAGATGATACGAGCAGAGGAACTCAGCCTCACTTTTCCCTCTCCCGACGGAGGGCGCGTGGGTGTTGGGACAGCTCCTGGTGGGCTTTCCTTTCTGGTAAAGAGGGGAGAAATCTTCGGTGTGATTGGTCCCGATGGAGCCGGCAAGAGTACCCTGTTTCGCATCCTTTGCTCTCTTATGCTTCCCGATAGCGGCAAGGCTATAGTAGCAGGGCACGATACGAACAAAGATTACAAGGCACTCCGCAAAGTCATAGGCTACATGCCTGGCACCTTTTCTCTCTATCCCGACCTTTCGGTGGAGGAGAACCTACAATTCTTTGCCACGATATTCGGAACCACGATTGAGGCGAACTATCATTTGATAGAGGATATTTACAGTCAGATAGAACCCTTCAAGACCCGCAAAGCTCGCTCTCTCTCTGGAGGCATGAAGCAAAAGCTAGCACTCTCCTGTGCGCTTATCCATAGCCCCGAGGTGCTTTTCCTTGACGAGCCTACTACTGGTATCGATCCTATCAGCCGTGTAGATCTATGGAATATGCTGCGAAAACTAGCCAAGCGAGGAGTGACTATCGTAGTCTCTACACCTTATATGGACGAAGCCAAGCAGTGCGATCGCATCGCTTTTATGCAGGAAGGGCAATTCCTCACTGTCGATACGCCACAAGCTCTTGAGCACAACTACCCACACCCTATATTCGAAGTGCGGGGCGACAATCGCCTAGAGCTACTCGGACTACTTTCCACCTTCCCCAAGGCGATTAATAGCTTCGCCTTCGGAGAGGTTTTTCATATCACAACGGAAGAAGGTGTATCGGAAGTCGAGATTGCGGCACATATAGGGAGCAATAAAGTAAGACGCATTAAGGCCGGACTAGAGGATGCCTTTCTCCTACTCTCAATGTCCAAGAACGTATGAATAGTCAGTATGTGATAGAGGTAGAGGGTCTCACCAAGGTATTTGGCGACTTCTATGCCGTGGATAATATCTCCTTCAATGTGAAGAAGGGCGAGATATTCGGCTTCCTTGGCGCCAACGGTGCAGGTAAGACCACTGCTATGAAAATGCTATGTGGGCTCTCCAAACCCACAAGCGGGGAGGGTCAAGTAGCGGGATGCGATATCCTGAAGGAGAATGAGGAAATAAAAAAGCACATAGGCTATATGAGCCAAAAGTTTGCACTCTACGACGACCTCACGGTAAAGGAGAATATCCGTCTCTTCGCAGGCATCTACCGTATGCCACTCTCCGAGATTCGCACCAAGACCTATGAGATGCTACACCGCCTTGAGTTCTACGACTACCGCAATACCTTAGTAAGTAAGTTGCCCTTAGGGTGGAAACAAAAGCTCGCCTTTTCTATTTCCATCTTCCACCAGCCCGAGATTGTCTTTCTCGACGAACCTACAGGAGGAGTAGACCCTATTACTCGCCGTAAGTTTTGGGAACTCATCTACGAAGCTGCATATGGGCAAGGGATTACCGTCTTTGTTACCACGCACTACATGGACGAGGCAGAGTATTGTGATCGGGTCTCTATCATGGTCGATGGTAAAATCAAAGCAATGGGAAGCCCCGCACAACTCAAGGCGGAGACAGGTGCCCAAGATATGGATTCCGTATTTAAGCAAGTGGCAAAAGAAGGGAGGCGAACCGAATGAAAGGGAATCTAATCAACCAGTTTTGGGCATTCGTAGGGAAGGAGTTCATCCATATCTTACGCGATCCCTACACTCTATTGATATTGATCATGATGCCTATAGTGGAGATTCTCCTATTCGGCTTCGCACTCAATATGGAGGTCACCAATATCCGCACCGCGGTTATAAGCCTAGGAGAGAGTAGGTACACACAGAAGCTACAGGAAAAACTCAGGAGTAACCCCGACTTTATCCTCCACGACAGCATGATTACGACCTACGAAGCAGAGGCGCTACTCAGAGCCAATAAGCTAGATATGTACCTCGTGATTCCCGAGGGGTTTGATAAAGATCTCTATAGCCAACAGCCCACCGAGCTCCAGATGGTAGTAGATGCGTCGGATCCGAATGCTGGGGAGATGCGGGTAGGCTATGCCTCAGCCCTATTTGGCTCTATTATGGAGGAAGAGCTAGGAGTAAAGAGCCTCCCGTATACCATCAATGTCAATAGCCGTATGCTGTATAATCCTATGATGCGCTCGAGCTACAACTTTGTCCCTGGCATTATGGGACTAGTGCTCATCGTGCTATGTACGATTATGACTAGCGTGAGTATCGCCCGAGAAAAAGAGCGGGGCAATATGGAACTGCTGCTTGCCTCTCCCGCTCATGCCACTATTATGGTGCTCTCCAAGGCAGTGCCCTATTTCATGGTATCCCTCGTGAATATCACCTCCATACTTCTGCTCTCCTACTTCGTGCTAGGGGTACCCATCCGAGGCTCGCTTCTCCTATTGGTATTCATTACTAGAGAATGTTGCACGAAAAACCGTCTCAAATTATTGCGTATATCATTGATTATTAGTATCTTTATTGTGTAATTAAGGGGAGGATATAGTATTGATTTATAGCGACAATAGTTATGGGATTCAAGCAAACGAGCAACAATGCACCCTCATTTACTGAGGTGTTTACCGAATTGAGAAGTTCTAGAGCACGCAATGAGTTTCTAGAGCAAATTGACAAACTCATTGATTGGAGACCATTTCAAACGCTCATAAATAAAAAGCTAAATAAGAGAGCTGAAGC
>NZ_KB904251.1 GCF_000379925.1 Porphyromonas levii DSM 23370
TTAGAGATCATTGGGCGGTAGAGAATAACTTACACTATTGTCTTGATGTCATTCTCGGTGAAGACCAATCGTTAAAGAGAAAGGACAACGAAGCGAAGAACTGGAATATAATCAACAAGATAGCTCTCTTCTTCCTCGAAAAGCAAAAAGAGAAAACAAAAATCCCAATAAAAAACCTAAGAAAGAGGAACGCAACTATGAAACCTTCTCAGATACTCGAATACAACTATCTATGATAATTCAAATGCGATTGCCCTGCGTTTAGACTATTCTCCCTGTGAGTTCTCGCCAAAAATAGCTATCTTTGCCACTCATAAATAATTAGTCATTAATCGGTAATGATAACTTCAGACCAATTACAAGGCGTATTGGAACGTAGAGATGCCCTTAAGGGGTACCTCGATATAGATGCCAAACTGATACAGCTCAAGGAGGAGGAACTTCGTACTCAGGATCCACATTTTTGGGATGATCCTGCCAAGGCGCAAGCTCAAATGAAGGTAGTAAAAGGGCTCAAGCATTGGATCGATGATTATAATGGAATTGACTCTCTCGCGAATGAGCTGGAGCTTGCTTTTGAATATATCAAAGAAGATTTAGTTACAGAGGAGGAAATAGATGCGCTATACGCTAAGACGATAGAGACGCTTGAGGATATAGAACTCCGTAATATGCTCCGTAATGAGGAGGATAAGATGGGAGCCGTGCTCAAAATCAATGCTGGTGCTGGTGGTACTGAGGCTCAGGACTGGGCTTCTATGTTGGTGCGTATGTACCACCGCTGGTGCGAGGATCAGGGCTTCAAGGTAACCGTAACCAACTGGCAGGACGGTGATGATGCTGGTATCAAGACCGTGACGCTACAGGTGGAGGGTGACCTAGCATATGGTTTCCTAAAGAGTGAGAATGGAGTGCACCGTTTAGTCCGCGTCTCTCCTTACAATGCACAGGGCAAGCGTATGACCTCTTTCGCTTCGGTATTCGTAGTGCCACTGGTGGATGATACGATAGAGATCGAAATTAATCCTGCACTGATGACCTGGGAAACCTTCCGTTCGGGTGGAGCTGGTGGTCAGAACGTGAATAAGGTGGAGACGGGTGTACGCCTTCGCTATATGTTTACGGATCTAGATACGGGTGAGACCGAAGAGATTATCATAGAAAATACGGAGACCCGTAGTCAGCTAGATAATCGTGAAAATGCCAAGCGATTACTCCGCTCTCAGCTCTACGATAAGGAGATACAGCGCCGCAATAAAGCTAAGGCGGCTATTGAGGGGGCTAAGAAAAAGATAGAATGGGGCTCTCAGATTCGAAGCTATGTCTTCGACGATAGGAGGGTGAAAGACCACCGAACTAATTACCAGACTTCCGATGTGGATGGGGTGATGGATGGTAAGATAAGCCCTTTTATCAAAGCGTATCTCATGGAGTTTGGGGGAGAGTAATAAGTGAAGTAAGTAATACAACTTTATACATACAGATATACTATATTTATGGCTACTACAGCAGACTTCCGCAATGGTATGTGCCTTGAGATCGATGGTACTCCATTTGTAATTGTAGAATTTCTACACGTAAAGCCTGGCAAGGGTCCAGCATTTGTGCGTACTAAGCTCCGCAACCTTTCTAATGGACGTATCCTTGAGAAGACTTGGAACTCCGGTGTGAAGGTGGACGAACTTCGTATAGAGCGCCGTCCATATCAGTATCTTTACAAAGACGATATGGGTCTAGTATTTATGCACGCTGAGACTTACGAGCAAATTCATATCCCTGAGGAGCGCATCGAGGGTGTACAGTTCCTAAGAGAAGGTGATATGGCTGAGGCTATGGTACGTGCCGATAAGGAGGAGGTTCTTACATGTGAGCTCCCAAGCCACGTAACGCTTCAAATCACTTATACCGAGCCAGGCGTAAAGGGTGATACCGCTAGTGGTAATGCTACGAAGCCTGCTACCGTGGAGACAGGCGCAGAGGTAAAGGTGCCTCTATTCATTGAGAATGGTGAGACTATCGTGATTGATACCCGTACGGCTAGCTATGTACGCCGTGCTAAGGAGGCTTAATCAGCGATAAGGGCTATAGACCTGCGATAACTACATCGGGGTCTCAAGTATTGAAAGAGTGGTTGCGATGACCTATAGTGCCACCGTAGCCACTCTTCATTATGTGAAAAGAATTGCACTATTTCCCTGCTCGTAATTGTGTATTTCGGATAAAATGATACTCAAATGGAGAAAGTTATTAGTATATTTGCGGAGAGAGGGAAAAGAGAGATAACAACTATTGATGAGTAAAAATAAGCTGACTAAGTTTACCGAGATGGAGGCTCTAGCCAATGTTCTGCAGTATCCTTTCAAGGTGATGGCAGAGATTGGCTACGCATTCCCGTATAAAGGGGCGTGGGGTAAGGAGGTCTTTGGCAATGATCATCCAATCATAGTAGAACTGGGTTGTGGTCGTGGTGAGTATACTGTGGAGCTTGGACGGAGACATCCTGAAAACAACTACATAGGTATAGATATCAAAGGCAACCGCATGTGGAGTGGCGCAACTGAAGCACATAGTGAGGGGTTGAGTAATGTCCGTTTCCTCCGAACGGAGATAGAGCTCTTATCGCATTTCTTCGCAGAGGGAGAGCTCTCGGAGCTATGGATTACTTTTGCCGATCCTCAGATGAAAAAGCGTAGGAAGCGCCTAACGGCTACAAACTTCCTTACGATGTATAAAGAGGTGCTCAAGACGCCAATGATTCTTAACCTTAAGACCGATAGTACCTTCCTCTACACCTATACCAAACTGGTGGCAGAGGTCAATGGGCTTTCGATACTAGAGGAATATACAAACCTCCATAATGAAGCTCATGAGGACTCAGACCTTAGGACTATTGAGACTTATTATGAGAGTCAGTGGAGGGCTAGAGGAATTGATATCAAGTACCTGAGGATAGCACTTGATGCGCTACGAGACAACCCCGTGGAGCCTGATGTGGAGATAGAGATGGATAGCTATAGAAGCTATGCACGGAGCAAACGAAGTGAGCTAGAAAGTACTAAGTGATGAAGCAAATTACTGAACAAGCAATTTTAGATGCACTAAAGACGATTAAGTATCCTGGCGAGGAGGAGAATATCGTAGCCAGTGGTATGGTGCAAAATGATATAGTAATAGAGGGGCGAAAGGTGTCTTTCTCTATTAAATTTAAGAAGGCTAAGGATCCATTTCACAAGTCGATAATCAAGACAGTTGAGGCAGTATTGATGAATATGGTGGCTGAAGATATGGAGATTCAGGGTAATATCACTCCTGTGTTCCCTGAACTACCTAAGGCGCCAGTAGGTGATGTGCTGCTCCCGGGAGTAAAGAATATTGTGGCTATTCACTCAGGTAAGGGCGGTGTAGGAAAGTCTACCGTGACGGCCAACCTTGCTGTGGCACTCGCTGCAGCGGGATATAAGGTAGGTCTGCTGGATGCCGATATCTATGGACCATCAATGCCGAGGATGCTTGGACTAGAGGGTAGTCGCCCTACGATGGTGGAGGTAGATGGAAAAGAATTGATAGAGACACCGATGAATCATGGGGTTAAGCTCCTCTCTATTGGATTTTTTGTAAATAAAGAGGACGCCATTGTCTGGCGCGGTACCATGGCTAGTAACGCTATGGGGCAATTGATACGTGAGGGAAATTGGGGTGAGCTAGACTTCCTGCTTGTGGATCTTCCTCCTGGCACATCGGATATTCACCTTTCTCTCATTCAGACGCTTGGCCTTACAGGAGCAGTAGTGGTAACTACACCTCAGCATGTGGCTACGGATGATGCGAGGAAGGGTCTCAATATGTTTAAGGACGAGAAGATAAATGTGCCTGTACTCGGTATTGTAGAGAATATGGCATGGTTTACTCCAGCAGAGTTGCCTAATAACCGTTACTATATTTTCGGAAAGGATGGAGGTAAACAACTGGCCGAGGAGAGTGGCGTGGCACTACTCGGTCAGGTTCCCCTAGTACAGAGCGTGAGAGAGGGAGCTGATGAGGGAAGGCCTGTGGCTCTGACTGATGATACTATGATGGGTATTGCCTTTAGGAATATAGCGGAAAACTTAGTGGCAGCCGTGGAAAAGCGTAATCGTGAGCTACCACCGACCACCAAGGTAAACGTAAGTAGGAAGTAGAATACACATAATATATTATTTATTGCCGATAATCTTATAGTATGGTGACATTAGATCCAAGGATTGAGGGAGGTAGAAATCCCTTAAAAGACTTCGTAAGATGGGTGAGTGGGATTAACCCCTCTGTCTTTATGTTCATCGCTGCCATCATGGCGATTGTCTTTGCCAATACTGACCTTCGTGGTATATACTCGACAATTCTCGATGCTCCTGTGAACTTGGAGATAGGAGGCCACAAGTTTTTCCAACACCATGGGAGGGCAATGACTCTAGCAGAGTTTGTCAATGATGCTTTGATGGTACTCTTCTTCTTTAGTGTAGGTCTGGAGATTAAGCGTGAGATGGTGGATGGCTCGCTGAGTTCTTTCCGTAAGGCAATGCTTCCGGTGATTGCCGCTGTCGGCGGTATGATTATGCCGGTGCTCATCTTCCTAATGGTGGAGAATCAAGATCCGATTGCCCTAAGAGGGATGGCCATACCAATGGCTACGGATATTGCCTTTGCACTAGCGGTGCTAGGTCTGCTGGGAAAGCGTGTGCCCGTTACCCTAAAGCTATTCTTGATGGCGCTAGCTGTAGTGGACGATATAGGTGGTATCCTCGTGATAGCTATCTTTTACTCCACAGGTATTCAGTGGACACCACTGATTATTGGGCTCTTGGTGATTGCTCTATCACTTTATTTCTCAAAGAAGGGCGTCGCCAAAGCTGGGGTCTATTATATATTGCTATTTATTGTGTGGACGCTATTCATGCAATCAGGCATTCACTCTACGATAGCAGGCGTATTGATGGCGCTAACTATACCGCATAAGCCTACGCTTCGCCCTGATGGACTGGAGCCAGATATGCGCAAGATTGACTACCGAATAGCTACGGCAAAGGAGCCAGGGTACGTTCAACCAGTTTTTCTTGACGAGGACTATCTCGCTGATCTCCGTAGGGCACAGAGCCGCATCCAGCGTACGATATCTCCAGTACAGAGTATGGAGCATGAAGTGAGCCCGTGGGTCAATTACTTCGTATTGCCACTATTCGCTTTCTCCAATGCGGGGATTGATTTTACTGGGATGGGTGACTCTCAGCTTATCGTGGTGGCTATTGCTATTGCAGCGGCTCTATTTGTGGGAAAGGTGCTAGGTATCTTCGGTTTTACCTACTTATTCACCAAGCTTAAGGTAGTGAAGATGACCCCTGGGATGACTTATAGTAATGTGCTTGGGGTATCGATGTTTGGTGGAATAGGCTTTACGGTCTCCCTCTTTATCGCTACGCTAGCCTTTCTTGGAGTAAAGGATGTTGGTGCTGAGTACCTTAATATGGCAAAGCTAGGTATTATTATTGGTACTTTAGTGTCGGGTACTATTGGCGTGCTAACGCTTAACGTAGTCTTGAAGAGAGAAGTGAAGATGGGGCGAGGGGCTAGTAGTCCTGAGTACAAAGCATATTTGAATCAGCATACAACCAATATGCATCCAATGTAAAGAGACTATAGATAGAATAATTAATACATGTAAAGAGAATTAAGTTATGTCATTTGTAAAAGAGTTTAAGGAGTTTGTAAACCGCGGTAACGTTGTAGATATGGCCGTGGGTATTGTTGTAGGTGGTGCCTTTGGCAAAATCGTCACCTCGTTTGTCAATGATGTATTGATGCCGCCACTCGGTCTACTACTTGGTGGTGTGGACTTCAAGGATATGAAGTGGGTTCTACAGCCAGGCACCCTCGATGAGGCAGGGGAGATGGTAGGTGAGGTCGCTCTTAACTATGGTATGTTTATCCAGAGTGTCATTGATTTCCTACTTATCGCTCTCGCTATTTTCTCTGTGATTAAGGCGATGAATAAGTTGAAGCGCAAGCAGGAGGAAGCTCCTCCTGCTCCAGCCGCTAAGCCAGACGATGTTGTCCTACTAGAGGAGATTAGAGACTTGCTTAAGAATAAGTAATTCAGCTCTCAACTGAACTAAGAAGTCGCCACAAGGGATTGAGTTCCCTTGTGGCGACTTTTGCATTTCGGTAAACTTCTGATACTAGTAGTTATCTATAATTAAGAGTAATAGTTATCGCGTAATTATCTATATACCTGCTTTAATACAGGTATTTATGGATATATATAGCTTGATGAATACTTTTGTTTGCATAATATAAGTCGCTACTTTTGGTCAACATCTCAAATAATTAGACTACCTTTGTTGCCAAGAATGGGAGATAACGTGTCCGGATAAACTCGGATGGTATGTGAAGAGCATAGCAATAATATAGATTAGTATGAGTATGAAAACTTATGACTTCGACGAAGTCTACCAAGCTACGCTTGAGTACTTCGATGGAGACGAATTGGCTGCAAAGGTCTGGAGTACTAAGTATGCATTGAAGGATGATAAAGGAGAGATACTGGAAAAAACTCCTGCCGATATGCATCATCGTATTGCTTCAGAGATTGCTCGTATCGAGGCTAAGTATCCTAATCCTCTAAGCGAGCAGGAGGTATTTGACCTGATGGATCATTTCCGATATATCGTGCCACAGGGTAGTCCTATGACAGGTATCGGGAATAACTACCAGGTGGCTTCCCTCTCTAACTGCTTCGTAATAGGTATGGATGGTCAGGCCGATAGCTACGGTGGCATCTTCAAGATGGACGAAGAGCAGGTACAGCTAATGAAGCGCCGCGGTGGCGTAGGGCAGGATCTTTCTTACATCCGTCCAGCTGGTTCACCTGTTAAGAACTCTGCCCTTACTTCTACTGGTTTGGTTTCCTTTATGAATAGGTACTCCAACTCTACTCGCGAGGTGGCTCAAGACGGACGCAGAGGCGCGCTTATGCTGTCTGTATCCATCCAGCATCCCGATAGTCAGGCTTTTATCGATGCTAAACTAGAGGAGGGCAAGATTACTGGAGCCAATATCTCCGTCCGTATTACGGATGAGTTTATGAGGGCAGTGGTCGATGATACACATTATACCTTGCAGTATCCCATTGAGGTGCAAGACCCTAAGGTAAAGCGCACTATCAAGGCGAGAGAGTTATGGAATAAGATTATTCATAATGCGTGGAAGAGTGCTGAGCCAGGGGTGTTATTCTGGGATACTATTATTAAGGAGTCTCTCCCTGATTGCTACGCCGACTTAGGCTTCCGTACAGTATCAACCAATCCTTGTGGTGAGATTCCGCTCTGTCCATACGATAGCTGTCGCTTGCTCGCTATCAATCTCTATGGTTATGTGGAGCATCCATTTACGCCAGAGGCTAAGTTCAATTTCGAACTCTTCAAAAAGCATGTCGGTTATGCTCAGAGGATGATGGATGATATCATAGACCTTGAGAGTGAGAAGATAGACCAAATCATCGCGAAGATAGAGAGCGACCCTGAGACGGACGATGTAAAGCGTACCGAGCTTGAGCTATGGCAGAAGATACGGAGGAAGACTCTAATGGGGCGTCGTACCGGTGTGGGCATTACAGCGGAGGGTGATATGCTCGCTGCACTTGGGTTCCGATACGGCACTGAGGAGGCTACTAACCATGCGGTGAAGGTACAGAAGACATTAGCTCTGGCTGCTTATGCAAGCTCTGTAACTATGGCTCGCGAGCGTGGAGCATTCGAGATCTATGATGCGAAACGTGAAGCCCACAATCCTATGATACTGCGTATCAAAGCTGCCGATCCTAAACTATATGACAGCATGGTGAAATACGGTAGGCGTAATATCGCTTGTCTGACCATTGCACCTACTGGATCGACAAGTATCATGACCCAGACTACATCAGGTATTGAGCCTGTATTTATGCCTGTATACAAGCGTAGACGTAAGATTAATAGCAATGAGGCTGAAAACTCTAAGGCAACCTTCGTGGATGAGGTCGGAGATCAGTGGGAGGAGTACATTGTCTATCACCACCATTTCAAGACCTGGATGAAAGCCAATGGTTATGATACAGCCAAAGACTATAGTCAGGAGCAGATAGAGCAATTGGTAGAGAAGTCTCCTTACTACAAGGCTACTTCTAATGATGTAGACTGGGTAGCAAAGGTGCGTATGCAAGGACAGATGCAGAAGTGGGTAGACCACTCAATAAGCGTAACAGTCAATCTCCCCAATAGTGTAGACGAAGCTCTTGTCAATGAGCTTTATATCACGGCTTGGAGAGAAGGGTGTAAAGGTTGCACGATCTATCGTGATGGCAGCCGTGCAGGTGTACTCGTGGCAGCGGATAAAAAGAAAAAGAAGGAGGAGAAGCTTGCCGAGGAGACTACTCCTGAGGCTCAGGTCGTGATGCCTTCTAAGCGTCCAATAGAGCTGGAGGCAGATATCGTACGTTTCCAAAATAATAAGGAGAAGTGGATTGCCTTTATCGGCTTGGTCGATGGGCGTCCTTATGAAATCTTTACTGGTATCGATGACGAGGACGAAGGACTTTATATTCCTAAGCGTATCAATAAGGGTCTTATCATTAAGTCGATAGACCCTGATGGTACTAAGCACTACGACTTCCAGTATTCCAATAAGCGTGGTCTCAAGGTCACCGTAGAGGCACTAGACACTAAGTTCAATCCTGAGTTCTGGAACTACGCTAAGCTAATTAGTGGAGTGCTTCGTTATAATATGCCTATTGACCAAGTAATCCTACTCGTGCAGGGTATGGAGCTTAATGATGAGTCAATCAACACTTGGAAAAATGGTGTAGAGCGTGCGCTTCGCAAGTATGTGCAGAGTGGGCAGAAAGCGAGTGGGCAGACTTGTCCTACTTGTGGTTCGGAGGATCTAGTGTACCAAGAGGGATGTCTGATCTGTCAGAACTGTGGTAATTCTAAGTGCGGGTGATACCGCAAATAGGAGGTAGGGTATTTCCGCCTTTGTCCTGAGTAAAGTTGCTCCCCTGTAGATTCTCTTTCAGAGACTACAGGGGAGCAATTTCACCATAAAGGCTATCACTTATCTATTGATTCCGAAAGGGAGATGCACTTGGGACTCTATATCATCCGAGGCTCCCTCTTCTTCAAAGGTCTCTAGAGCGAAAGTAGTACCATCCCATTGGGCGTAGCTAAAGTGGCTAATCCAATCTCCGAGAATGGCAATACGGCTCTTGGTTGTGAGCATCAGGTCAAGCATAATATGACGATGTCCGAAGATGAAGAAATCGGGTTGTTCTCCCTCCTCATGTTCGTTTAGATACTGTTTAGCATACTGCACTAGGTATTCATTTTGTTCCCCTTTATACTCTTGCTCCGAATAGTTTTTCATCCCTTTCTTTCGGCTATGTAGAGCCCATCTGTGAGCAAATCCTACGGTAAACCAAGGGTGTAGGCTTCCATATAGCTTCTGACAGATAGGATTGTGGAAGATAGCTCGGATAAAGCGGAAGCCCTTATCGTTTTGGACAAACTCATCTCCGTGGGCAATGTAGAATCGCTTTCCAAGTAATTCGAAAGTCGTTGATCCTCTATGCACTTGGCAACCTATCTCTTTGGGCAGATAGTCAAATACCCAAATATCATGATTGCCAGTAAAGAAGTGAATCTCCACCCCTTTATCTGCCAACTCTGCTAGTTTGCCAAGTACTCGCGTGTAGCCACGTGGTACAACATACTTGTACTCGAACCAGTAATCAAAGACATCCCCCACTAAGAATAGATGTGTGGCATCGTGCTCTATAGCGCGTAGCCAGCGGACAAACTTGCGCTCCACAGCCATAGCATCTTTGTGGAAGTATGCTCCGAAGTGCATGTCTGATGCAAAGTATATCATCTATCTACCTAGTTAAAGAAGCCCTAGCTCAAGCTTAGCCTCCTCCGTCATCATATCCTTGTGCCACTCAGGTTCGAAGGTAAGCTTGATCTCTGCGCTCTTCACACCCTTTACTGCCTCAACACGCATCTGTGCGTCTGTCAATAGGAAGTCTACTACTGGGCAGTTAGGCGAGGTCAGCGTCATAGTCACCACCACGTGACCTGTTTCATGATTGATGTCAATATCGTACACGAGCCCAAGGTCGTAGATATTCACAGGTATCTCAGGATCATAGACAGTGCGCAAGGCTTTTACTATATCTTCTTCTATCTGTAATAAGTTCGTTGCCATTACTTTTTCTTTAGTGAAATAATGTGTTGTACAGCGGTCATGAGGATATTATCGATAGCGTTAGGGTTTTCGTAATAGCTCTCATTATGCGCCTCTATGTCGGGAACAAGTCCTCCCTCCAGTTGGTTCATATCCTTATCGTAGCTCTTCACAGCAGAGTACCTCACCCTCCAGCCATTAGGAAGCTCCGAGGTGGCAGGCATCCCCGTACCACCTCCCGACTTCTCTCCTATTCGGGTTACATTCTTAGCGAGTGCCACCTTATATAGGAAGTCATTCGTAGCACTGTAGCAGCTCCTATCTTGGAGAATGATTACAGGCTTTTCTGTGTAGGTAATCAATTCATTGGGGGAGATATATTGCGCTTTAGGTTTAGAGAAAGCATCGTGCGCTGGACCCGTCTTGTGGGATGAATACCCTACGAGCGTCTTCTCGGGGAGGAAGTAGGAGACTAGATTGTTGGCATTCTCTACCGATCCACCGCCATTGCCTCTTGCGTCTATCATGATGGCATCGGCATCCTTCAGCATTGTCAGAATCACTTTCATATTCCCCAGACTATTGGAGAAGCTCCCATAGGATATGTATCCAAACTTCACACCATTGTCCTTAGTGGAGAGCAAACCATACCTCATCCCTCCTGATACAAATAGTTTGCCCGAAATATGGCGGTTACGTGCATAGATATTGAGTCCAGTAGTGGGGTCGGGTACGAGGTCGTGATAATGTGAGATATCGAAATCAGAGTAGAGATTGACATGCCCATCCTTCAGCTCATTGAGCATCGAGTCCATAAGCATAAAGAACTTAAGGTCGTCCAATTTACGAGACTCTACCTTCGCCAAGTAGCGCCTGTGTACCTCATTCCAGTCTACCCCCTTCTCATCGATGAAGCAGTAGCGTTCGTCGATAATCTTCCATAGTGCTTCAAAGTTGACCTTATAGTCACGTGCCGTAGGAGTCTCGGGCATACAGCTACTGAGCGTAAATAGCATTGGTAGCACTAGCAATATTATTATCTTTTTCATCGGTATAGAGTGCTATGGATTTGTGACGACTTAAGTGACTGGTTGCCCGAGAAAGTAGCCACATCTACGGAGAAGCCGAGTACAATGCCCCAGCTTCCTTCACGGTAAATGGTGTGGCTGAGTCTCTGGTTAAGGTAGGTATGCTCTGCACCAAGGGTAACGGTGACACTATTGATAGGCATGTCTATGAGTAGTCTTTGCCGTAAGCCTCTCGTATTGTGCAGCGCGCCAAAATGAAAACCTAGCTTCGCACCATTCTCTCCCGATACATAGTCATAGTAACTCTGCCCATAGTCGGGGTGGAAAGTACATTGTAGCAAAGGCAATTGTGCTGAATAGCTAATAGAGAGTGGCATGATACGCCAAGGGATTTGGTAACGTAGTCTAGCCCATCCATCTATGCCCAAACTGCCCTTAACATTGGCAATATTATTGGTGTTGGCAGGTTTATAATTGCTCTTCAGAGATAGGGCAACTAGCGGTGCGAGGTCTAGAGTAAGCCCTTTATACCTAAGAATCCTCCAGCTAGGACCTAAGTCGTACCCTAGTCCTAAGGTGTACATCCGCCCTCCATTGGCGGGGTTCTTCATCTCCGCGGCGCAGACGGATACCTCTTGGTAAAGATGCCATGGACGCTCTATGGGCGCCTTGAAGTCAGTGAGAAAGTCCGCTTTTATCTCCCAACCACTGTGAGCCGTCGGGCTTAGGTACTCGTCAATCACACTGCGCTTCCCTGCGAGGAAGAGGTACTTGGTATGCGAAGTAGGGAGCTGTTCATGCATCTGCCAGCCCTCGCCCTCTACCCAAGTCCCTAGCTTTTGGTACCATTTCTCCTGTGCTAGTGCACTTGAGCCAATTAGTAACGTTATGATTGCTGCGGCAATGATTCTTCTATTCATCATCCTCGTCCTTGAAGTCCAACATCCTTTGTCCCGAAGCCTCCTCTATCAGTCTCAGCGTTTCCTCTGTGTCTTCTCTAGGATCTACTTCGCTCTCCTCCTCCTCACTCTCTTCTTCTTCCTCCTCGGGGTCAGGGAAGCGAACAGGAGGGAGCTCCTCTACGCTTGCCACTTCGTAATTGCTAATCCTTTTCCCCTTAGCGCGGATACTCTTATCCGTAATAAACTCCTCTGCGTCTATTTCGATAGGTAGACGATGTTCGTCATTTCCTCCGAATAATACCTTAATCATCGGATAGACCTCATCAGAGAGGAGCATAATCCTATTGCTCTCCTCACCTTGGATATACTCGCGCTTATCGCTATCCTCAATAGGGAAGCGCTTAATGTAGGTAAACTCTGCCTCCTTATCATAGTATACGAGGGTCCAAATCTTATCGGGGTCGTATAGCTCCACGACCTTCACATCACGCTCGAAGTGGTTGGTCTCACTGAAGTTGGTAGTATAGCACTCTCCATTTTCCCGGATAACGAGTACCTTATCCTCCCCACCAAACTCCCCAAGATACTCCCCTCGGTTGTCGTAATTGATGCGGAAGACATCACGATCAAACCATACTTTACGCCCTCCAAGGGTACTCGCTCCTTGCTCCTTGAGGGTAACCTTGAAGATATTACCCCTAGTGAGTAAGTTACCTTTCGCTATGCGTCCTTTGATTAGTATCTCAGCGAAATCACGCTCGAATACCAGTTTCTTCTTAGACGCCTTCTGTTGTGGACGGAGCACCACCTTGACCGTTTCCGCCTCTCCATTAGGGTTGGCAGAGAAGTAGAGCACCTTGGAGTCGGGTTTCTCCTGAGTTAGATGGTACTCTCGGTCTCGGATAATCGAATTGACATTGAAACGCTTGATATACGAAGCCCCATTCTTGCCATCACGGTAGATGACATTGTATATCGTACGCTTATCGCCTCGCACCCAGCGCGCTACATGGAGTATGTTTTTGCCCACAAAAGCCTTGTCCGCTACCTTGGTAATCATATACCTGCCATCCTCGAGGAATACAATCACATCATCGATATCGGCAACATCACAGACATACTCATCCTTCTTTAGGCTCGTGCCAATAAAGCCACCCTCACGATCTACATAGAGCTTCTCATTTTTGAGTACGACTTTGGCTACTTGTATTTCGTCGAAGCTCTGTAGCTTGGTGCGTCGGGGGTACTGATCGCCATATTCCTTGAGGAGCTTTTGGTACCACTTAATGGTGTATGCTCTCATATCCGTGAGCGTCTCCTCTATATCTGCCATTTGTTGCTCAAGCCCTTGGATAAAGAGTTGGTTCTTCTCCTCATTAAATCGTAGGATACGTGCCATTCGGAGCTCTAGAAGTAGTTTAAGGTCTTCGTCCGTTACAGGGCGAATCAATCCCTCCAGTACATCCGCTAGTCGGGAACGGATATGAGCGAGAGCTACCTTGAGGTCTTTTGCTTGCTCAAACTCCTTGTCCTTGTAGATTCGGCGCTGAATAAATAGTTCCTCAAGTGAGCTTCGGAGGTGCTGCTCCTGTAACTCCCCTAGCTCTATTCGTAGTTCGTGCTCGAGGTAGCCCATTGTGCGCTTTACGTTGTCCTTTAGGACTTCTGAAACATTGAGAAAGGCGGGCTTATCGTCCCTGATGACACAGCAATTGGGCGATATGCTTACTTCACAATCGGTAAAGGCATAGAGGGCATCAATGGTCTTATCGGTAGAAGTGCCTGGAGGAAGCTGTATCTCGATATTAGCCGTGGCAGCTGTCTTGTCGTCTATCTTCTTGATTTTTATACTCCCCTTGTCATTGGCACGCATGATCGACTCTATGATAGAGCTAGTGGTGCGCGAAAAGGGAACCTCCGTGATAGCAAGTGTTCGGGCGTCTCTCTTCTCTATCAGAGCGCGTACTTTAATCTGCCCACCTCTTTCCCCATCATTGTATCGGCTTATATCCATCAAGCCTCCAGTGGCGAAGTCGGGGTAGAGTTCAAACTCCTCTCCCTTCAGATGGCTAATACATGCCTGAAGAAGTTCTGCTACATTGTGTGGTAATATCTTGCTAGAAAGTCCTACCGCAATACCCTCTGCTCCTAAGGCAAGGAGTAGGGGAAACTTCACAGGAAGCGAAACTGGCTCTTCGTGCGCTGCATCGTAAGAGGATTTGAACTCTGTTATCTTATCGCTAAAGAGTACTCGTTTGGCAAAGGGCGTTAGGCGAGCCTCTATATACCTAGCTGCAGCTGCGCCATCGCCTGTGAGCACATTACCCCAGTTCCCTTGACAATCGATGAGGAGATCTTTCTGCCCGAGCTGAACTAGAGCATCGCCGATACTAGCGTCGCCATGGGGGTGAAGCGACATCGTTTGCCCCACAATATTTGCGACCTTGATTAGTCGGTCATCCATTCTACTCATCGTGTAGAGGATACGCCTCTGCACAGGCTTAAGCCCATCCTCTATATGCGGTACAGCACGCTCCAGTATCACATACGAAGCATAGGAGAGGAACCAATTGCGGTACATCCCACGTAGCTCATAGCTATTCCTTTCGTGAGTGCTTTCCTCCGCAGCCTCTACCTCCTCTATGATTTCGACTGGATTCTGCTCTTTGTTATCTTCTTTCATCTATATATCTATTATTATTGCCACAAATTTAATCATTTTAGAGAAGAGCTACAATAACGACCCTAATGATTAGGCTAGTTCACTAGCGTAGACCAGTGAGGTAATTCATAGCAAAAAGGGGATGTGTAAACCATATTGGGATTAACGACGAGTAGCTATTCTACGTATCAGGATTATTATATCTCTCATCAAGTCTTCGCCTGAGCAAAGAAAGTCCCTCTGGCGAGAGACTCTAGTCCCTCGCCATATAAACTCCAGTCCCTCGCGGTAGAGACTTTCACGGAACAGTAAAGTATCAAAAGATTATATGGAGGTAAGGCACCTAATTGTAGCGTAGAGACCAGCGTGTATATTGGAGCCTCAACTAAGGTTAAGCCGCCAGAAAAAAACTCTCCTCTATAGAACGTCAATAACGAATCTATAGAGGAGAGGGTAGATCTAGGGCGTATGATGCTCTACTAGTATCTTGTCTTGATCGGGGTAGTACGCCCCTTATTGATGTCAGACATATTTACCGACTTCTGTGCTGTAGGCGTAATTGCACTGGCATTTTTAGGAGTGGGAATGCTCGCTTTTCCACCACTCAAGAATGCACGTACATTGGGTAGCTCATCGTGGATAGCTTGGATACGCTTAGCATCGGTAGGGTGTGTGCTCCAGAAGTCGCTCTGTCCTTCTTGTGACTTGCCACCTGCCATGTTTTTCCAGAATACTTCCGCCTGAGTATAGTCGAAACCAGCAATAGCCATCAGGTAGAGTCCGATTTTATCTGCCTCATACTCGTGCTTCCTGCTGTATGGAAGAGTAAAGAATGCCTGCGAGCCCACTCCGTAGAGGATGCTTGCTACTTGCTGAGTAGCTCTGCCTTTGCCTCCAAGAAGAAGCCCTAGGGCTGAAGCCCCGTATTGCTGTAGGACTTGCTGGCTCATGCGCTCATTGGCATGTTTTGCTACTGCGTGTGCCACCTCGTGAGAGATTACAGTGGCTAGCTGATCGTCATTTTTGGTTACGGGGAGTATGCCTTCGTACACCACAATCTTGCCACCAGGCATACAGAATGCGTTTACTTGGTCAGAGGCAATTAGATTGAACTCCCATCGGAAGTTGTCTGCATCTGCTGCCAATCCGCTGGCACGGAGATAAGCGTCTGTAGCCTTGGCAATACGCTGTCCTATCTGCACAACTCTTTGTACCTGCTTGGTATTTCTACTCTTAGGGGCTTTCGCCATAAATTCTTGATATTGGGCAAAGCTCGCTTGTAGCACTTGGCTATCGGGAATAAGATTGACTCTATTTCTTCCACTCAAAGCTACTGTGGAGCAGCCAGCGAGACCTGTCGTAAGCAGCACTAGCACTGCCATTATTTTGAACCTAGTCGTTTTCATATAATTACTATGTATATATTGAATAATTATTCCTTGTCGCACCTCAAAGATATCTATTTTCTAGCTACAAAACGCATGAATCACCTCAAAAAGTGTTACGTTTGCTATTGTTATGACACATTATAGGAGAATAAGTTTATATCGCTTTCGTTGGCTTCGAAGGATAAGGTATGGGAGAGGTAGGGGTGTCCACTCTCCCAAGGCTTATCGCATGGTGCAGATGTTGGTTCGTCCGTATGCACGATATTATCATTTTGATGAGTATTATCCGCTGTTTCGTAGCCCGTTGCACCAACTCATATATAGGTCGGTAGCACGTGTGCCACTTCGCAAAGTTGTCTTGATAGATCAAGATAAGAGCATAGAAACGATTGTGCGGTTGGCGTCTTCTTCTGTGCCCATCACTAATCAGTTACCCCACGATTTGGATAGAGTATTGGTGGTCACAAGTAATATTGTAGCTATAGAAATCACTGATAGCACTTATTTGATATTTACGGATATTCGGAAAACTAAAGAGACGGCTAGAGTGTTTAAGAAGTGGGTGGGGAGTATCCCACAAGGGATAGTACTAGATCTCTATGATACCGCACTTGTTGCTGGTATGGATAAGGTGAAGTATGTTTATCGAACTACATTTTAATAGAAATAGAATATGAGTACAGAGAAAGAGATTAAGCGAAGTTCGGTCTATACAAGAGGCGGAGACAAGGGACGGACTTCTTTGATGAGCGGTCAGAGAATTTCAAAAGGGTCTTTGCGGTTGAATACTTATGGTTCGGTGGATGAACTTAACTCGTTTGTCGGATTGCTTAGAGCACTTACGCCCAGTGAAATAGGGCAGGATGTAACCTTGGCGATGATCCAAGACCGCCTATTTACCTGTGGATCTTACTTGGCTGCAGACTTCAGAGGGCAGAAGAAGGAATTTGATTTGCCAAGTGGCGTAACAGATGAGGATATCAAGACCTTGGAGCATCAGATAGATGTAATGGACTCCGAGCTACCTAAGTTGACTGAGTTTATTATCCCTGCAGGAGGTCAGGCAGCTAGTGTGGCTCATGTTTGCCGTACCGTGACACGCCGTACTGAGCGAGCTATATATCTTCTATTGGATACAGACCCTGAGGCAGATGTGGAGGCTGGAGTCAAGAACTTTATAAATCGCCTGAGTGATTATTTTTTTGTCCTTGCCCGTGTTTTAGCTCGGCATGAGAATGGTGAGGAGGTTACATGGAAACGTTTTAGAGACTAATAGGAAACAGAAAAGGCTGGTCGGTTATGTTCCTGACCAGCCTTTTTTACTCAATTTGGCAATAAAGCTATTAGTAGCTCTTCTTCTCGCGAATACGAGCCTTCTTACCAGTGAGCTGACGTAGGTAATAGAGCTTAGCACGGCGTACATGACCTCTCTTGTGTACAGTGATCTCATCGATAAATGGAGAGTTGAAAGGGAAGATCCTCTCTACACCAATACCACTTGAAATCTTGCGAACTGTAAAGCGACGATTGTCACCATCACCCACAATCTTAATGACATCACCACGGAAGATCTGGATACGCTCCTTGTCACCCTCCTTGATACGATACGCTACAGAGATGTTATCACCACTCCTAAACTGTGGGTGCTGCTTTCCTGCAGCCATCTCTTGCTCTACAAGCTTAATTAAATCCATTGCTCTTTTTGCTTATATTATTTAGTACTTACTAAACGCAATATAACTAGGCCACTCATGCATTCCTAGCAGAGATTACGCAAAGCGTTGCAAAGGTACCATTTTTATGCTATATATCCAACTTATTAGCGGAGTCTATCCATAAAGCGAACTGTTCGCTCATCTATGGCTATGCCTCGGTAGGCAAGATAGTCGAATATTATCGCTATGATTGGAAGGGCGAGCCAAGGGGTAATACTAAAGTCCCAATCTAAGTTGGAATCTACAAGTGTATTTGTAAATGAATAACGGTATACAAAGACTAAGGCATAGAAACCAACCTTCAGCAGAAGGTTAAAGACGGTAATACGCATCTGGAGTACTCGCTTGGTGTAAAGGAATATTGCCACAAAGCTGAGCAAGACAATGAGGATTGTAATACCAAATAAAGCCCAGGTAGGCATTGCTATATCTCCAGATAAGTCTTCAAAGCCTGTGGCATTGAGTGAGTAAACCATGTCGGGAATTGTCACCTTAGCGATAGGGATAAAGACCATAAGCAGCATCAGTATTCCCGAGAATAGTAAAAATAGTGTTTGTTTGCGCTGTATCATACTTCAATATGTATTTGTAATAAAAAAGTGAGCGGTAGCATGATACTTGCGTACCTACTTACCACCCACTTGTCTTCTAGTCTTGGAGCATCAGAGCTCTTCCTCATCCTCCACTTCGTTGAGAGGATTGCGGAAGTATACTTCTCCGTCCTCAAACTCTTTAGCAGCTACTAGTACTGGCTTTGGAAGGCGCTCGTAGTACTTAGATATTTCGATCTGCTCCTGATTCTCAGAGAAGTCCTCCATTGTATCAGTGTAGGTAGAAAACTCTTGGAGCTTATTCTCTAGGGCGCTCTTAGTTTCTGCAGCTACTTGATTAGCACGCTTGCTCATCACCACTACTGATTCGTAAAGGTTACCAGTAGGCTCGCTAAACTTATCAAGGTCACGAGTAACTGTCGTCAGTGGAGTATTTGTCTTCTTCTTCATACCTATTGTATAGTGTAGTAAACTTGTAAACTTCTATCGTGTCTCTATATCAATACCAACCTGCGTTGGGGTCAATATTCTTCTCGGCATACGCAAAGAACTTATCTACATCTTTCCTTCGCTTGCCGTCGGGAAACTCATTGATGAAGTTGTAGTACTCATCTCTGAGGTCTCTTAGACGCTGTTGCTTCTTTTCCTGTACGCTGTTCTTCGCTATTTCGTATAGGGAAGCGACTACGTAGTAGTGCATCTCTTCCTTATGGATAGAGTAGGGGTACGTCTTCATGGCATTACGAGCGGTGATGATGCAACTCTCGTAATTGTTGAATATGTAGTTGCCTAAGTCGTAGTATAGTTTCGCATTGAGGACTTCCTTAAGAGCAAGGTTCTCTTGCAAAGTAAAGAGCAATTGCTTGGCTTCCTCTGCTTTCTCGCTCTGAGGGTAGAAGTCGATAAACTGCTGCAGCTCATGCATAGCAGACATAGTCTTGGACTGATCAAGTCTTGGGTCAGGAATGTCCTGCGCCAATCCATAGCCTGAATAGAAGCGAGCCAATTCGGTATACTCACCATTCGGGAAGTCGGTGTAGTACTGCTTGAAGGCAAGCTGTGCTTGTTGGTAGTCTTTCATCTTGTAGTACGACTGAGCCTTAAGGTATAGAGCGGGCTCCATCTCACTACTACCACGAAAGTAGGGGAGTATCTCTTCTAGGGTTTGAGCAGCCCAAGCGTACTTCCCGGTATTGTAAAACTTCTTGGCATACGAATACTTTTCGTACAAGTCTGTACTCTTCTGAACCTTGGCTAGTTCATTGCACGAGGTCGCAAAGAGAAGGACGAATAGACCAACTATGGATGCCTTTATTATTTGCTTCATTTCTACTGAGCTATAAAACGTATTCTATGTTCTGGCAAAGATACCAATAATATACTTTATTTCACTTGCCTAGTCTTTGGAATATCCCATTTGCTACCCCTGCCTGAGCACGAAGCATATCTTCCCCATTTATTTTGATACATGTGGCTGGTGCTACAGATAAGAATCTGAGTGGGGGTAAATAGGATAGGTCGTATAGGATATGCTTATCAGTAAGTGCCGAATATGGGATATCTGGACACCTATCTGGAAAAAGAGGCCCACCCAAAGGCGTAGCATTGACAATTATGCGTGTAGAGGCAAGGTAACTAGTTGTCACCTCATTATAGCTTAGCTCTCCCTCTCTTGGAGAGCGCGAGACAATAGCCACGTTCATACCAATAGATTTAAGTGCATAACGAACCGCTTTGCTCGCTCCTCCACTCCCCAAGACAAGCGCATTACCTTCGAGTAAATATCCTTCAAGCGGTGCGAGAAAGCCTGCAATATCAGTGTTATAACCGATCAGACTCCCATTGGATTTTGCTATTGCATTAACTGCTCCCACCTCTTGAGCTTCGATAGATAGTGTATCGAGCAAGGGTAATACGGTCTCTTTGTATGGCGTAGTTACCATCAAGCCATACCAAGAAGGGTCTAGTCTAAATTGTTGGATAATCGACTGCGGATTATCTGTATCGATAATCTCGAAGGAACAGTCTCCAACTCCCTCCTTCTGCCATAACTCTTGCCATATCTCAGGAGAGCGACTGTAGCTGATGCCTTTGCCTATGAGCCCGTATTTTCTTGTCACTCTTATCGTCTGTGCTGAAGGCTATAGATTCTTTCTTGATGTTGCGCACTCTCTTCCCTTAGCGGCTTATAGCCTACATATAGTCCACATACACCTGGTGGATATATTTTATAGTAGGTATTCACTAAGCCCGCCTTCTGCATCAGCTGCTCCATCCCTTCTCTATGGGGAACTTTGTGAATGCTCTTAGCTAAGTAGTCATAGGCATCTTTATGATGACCTATTAGCGAACTTGCCACTGGAACAACAGCCTTCATGTGCACATTGTAGGCTAGATTGAGGAACCCATTCTCTGGCTCACAGAGTTCCAATATCGCTACCATGCCACCTGGGCGCAATACTCTGAAGAGCTCCTCATACCCCTTCTGGATAGACTCAAAGTTGCGTATGCCAAAAGCGCAGGTAGCTGCATCAAAACTATCATTATCGAAAGGTAGATCCAAGGCGTTTGCCACTTTGAATTCCACTTGCTTCAACCCCGCTTCCCTTACTTTTTGTTCGCCAATCTCGAGCATCCCGATAGAGAGGTCGCTCGCAATCACTGTAGCATTAGGGCACTTTTGAGCCAGCATGATTGAGAGGTCTGCTGTCCCTGCTGCTAAGTCTAGTATTCGCAAGGGCCGCTCATTGGATACCCTCCTAACTAAATCCTTACGCCAATGGATGTCCAGCCCGAAGCTATTAACCCTATTGAGCACATCGTAGGTCGGGGCAATGCTATCAAACATTGCCCTAATCCTACCTGCGAAAGATTCCCCTTTTATTTGTTCTCCTTGAGCCATGCAGTGAGGTTGCGTTCTATTCTATCGTGTAGATTGCTGGTATCACGCTTCTCGAAGCTCTCTCCTGTTAGGTGCTCGAAGAGCTCAATGTATCGCTCTGTTACGCTATCGCAATATTCTGGAGTCATCTCTGGGACCTTCTGACCCTCTTTCCCTTGGAAGCCATTATCCATAAGCCATTTCCGTACGAACTCCTTGGAGAGCTGACGTTGTGCTTCGCCCTTCTCAAATAGCTCCTGGTAAGTGTCTTTATAGAAATAGCGAGAGGAGTCTGGTGTATGAATCTCATCGATTAGATAGATCTTACCATCCTTTTTACCAAACTCATACTTCGTATCTACAAGAATAAGACCTTGCTTCTCTGCTAGCTCGGTACCTCTATTAAATAGAGCTTGTGTTATCCTCTCTAGTTCTTCGTAGTCCTCTTTGGATACTAGTCCGGAAGCAATAATCTCCTCTCGAGAGATATCCTCATCGTGTCCTTCATCGGCCTTAGTCGTAGGCGTAATGATTGGGTGGTCAAACTTCTGATTCTCTTTCAAGCCCTCTGGAAGCGTGATACCACAAATCGTGTGATGCCCAGAGGTATAGGTGCGCCAGGCACTTCCCGTGATATAGCCACGGATCACCATCTCCACTTTGAATGGTTCGCAACTATGCCCTATTGTCACCATTGGGTCGGGAGTAGCGATCTTCCAGTTTGAGACAATATCAGAGGTCGCATCTAGGTTTTTAGCAGCTATTCTATTGAGTATCTCTCCCTTGTAAGGGATACCCTCAGGGAGGATAACATCGAATGCCGAAATCCTATCCGTTACTACCATTGCCAATAGGTCGCCCTCCAGCGTGTATACATCTCTCACCTTGCCATGATAGAGGTTCTTTATCCCTGGTAGGTTTAGGTTCGTATTTGTCAATGCCTTTGCCATAATACTATGTATATAATATGTGTGTTGTATTTACTCTTGTTTCTCGTGCTCGTGAGCATCGTAAGCATCTACAATTGCCTGTACAAGCTCATGCCGCATAATATCTTTCTTCTCAAACTCCATCCACCCAATGCCATCTACATTCCGGAGGATACGCTCTGCTTCTCTTAAGCCCGAGGGTACGCCCTTAGGCAAATCCACTTGGGTCATATCTCCTGTAATAATCATCTTAGCGCTCTGGCCAAGTCTTGTGAGGAACATCTTCATTTGGTGCGGGGTTGTATTTTGTGCTTCATCTAGGATGATGACAGCATCATTGAGTGTCCGACCCCGCATATAGGCAAGTGGGGCAATCTGAATCACACCACTCTCCATATACTCTTTGAGCCTAATCGCAGGGATAAGCTCTTGAAGTGCATCATATAGAGGTTGTAAATAAGGATCAAGTTTATCCTTCATTTCGCCTGGGAGAAACCCTAGCTTCTCACCAGCTTCTACTGCGGGACGACTTAGAATGATTCGGCGAACCTCCTTGGACTTGAGTAGCTTCACAGCCATTACAATGGCAAGAAAGGTCTTGCCCGATCCAGCTGGACCTGTGGCAAAGACGAGGTCATGCGACTCAATCAACTCAATAAGCTTTGCTTGGTTTTGTGTCCGAGCAGTGATAGGCTTCCCTCCAGCACCATATACCACAATATCTTCCTGAGGCTGCTTTGCCACACGCTCTTCGCCCGAAATCATTGCCTCTAGTGTTCCTTCATCTAGGGTATTGTACTTTGTTACACGCTCTTCCATTTGATTGAGCAGCCGGAGAAAGGGCTTCAGTTCTTCAGCCTCCCCAATAACTTTAATAATATTGCCCCTTGCCATAATACGTAGCTTAGGGTGGGTCTCCTTAAGGATAAGCAGGTTACGATTATTCACCCCAAAGAATACCTGTGGGTCTGCCTCCTCTAGGAGATAGATGCGTTCATTCATAATCACTACTTCTTAATCTTCTCGACCTCTTCTCTTAAAGTCCGAAGGCTCATCAGTCCTTGCCCCAAAGTGGGAATGCCCTTTGTGGGTATAAATAGTAGCGTAGGGAAAGCCTGTATGCCCAACATCCTCATTAGCTCTGGATACTTTTCGACCTCTATGGCATAGACTACAATCTCATCGCCATACTCCGCTGCCAACTGTTCTAGGCGAGGTCGTAGACGCTTACAAGGACCACACCACACGGCATAGAAGTCTATTACCGCAGGTTTGTCACCCTTATAGTTCCACTCATTCCCAGAGGTATAGTCATATATTTGGTCGATAAATTCCTGCCCAGTAATATCTCTTACCGCTGCAGGTTTCTGAGATGCAGTCTGAGCAATGGGCTTGTGTGGCGTAAGGTCTATAAATCCCGAAATCACACCAGCGAGTAGAAGGATACCAGCAAAAAAGCCAATCTCTTTGAGTACTTTCTTCTTATCTATCTTCATCATCATCTTTTCCTATTCGTCCTTAGAACTTCAAAGGTAAATAAAAATGACGATATGGAGCCCTATAAGTACATATTAATATAGGTGTGACCTCTATAAGCCATGACCTCTTTCCCCATTTGCAGACATGGCGCTCAGGCTTCAGTACATTAGTACGAGCTCCAAGAAAAAAGCATAATCCCTTGGAGCTCGTCTTTTAATATCCCGAGCCTTAGTGTCCTCTCGATTTCTTCTTCTGTAATGCTAGATAAGTGCCTATGGCAATAAAAGTAACCAGAACCACCACCATCTCAGTAATATGCTCCAAAGGGGCTACCCATATTTCGTTGAGCATATCGTTGCGCCCTAGTATCTCTACAGGAGTCCAGATAACTATAACATTGGCAATTGCCATGCGGATATTGGGTCCCCATTGATGCAGTCTGAGTTGCTTGCGGAAAATAAAGAATGCTCCCACGAGGCAACCAATACCAAGAGCTATAGTTACAGGATGTGTCTCTCCTAAGAAGCGGGGGTCGTAGCAAAACATCAGAACTAGGTAGCAAGTCCATAACAGCATCATCGTTTCTATAAACGTTACGATAGCTGGGTGGCGCGTCATCCCTTTGGTCACAATCTCCTCACGTTTCTTGCCAAAGAATAATTTCTGGCACCAATTGATAAAGTTACATCCAGTACGGACATTAAATATATAGAGTAGCATGACAGTAACCCACATACCGAAAGATGCAGGCATAAGTAGGTATTCTGGGCGTGTAACGACGAGTGGCTTAATATCTTGGATGTGCGCTACTGGCTCTCCATTTAGAAACATCTGTGGTTGGCTCGCAATCCCATTGATGTATTCAGTTGATGTTGAAATCACTCCATTCACAATCTCAGGATGTGCGCCGAACCTTTGGGCATAGTACATAAAGAGAAACTCTACCCAGCCAGTCCAAAGCAGAAGTGCTCCGATGAGCCCCATGATAGTCTGAGGAGTCTCTTTTTTCAAGAAGACGCCACAAATGGCGAATACCAATCCCAAAGCCCCCATTGCAAAAGCCGCATTCGGGAGCCATTGAGGGAAGATGAAGTGCTCCATTAGAATCATCATAGCATGCCCTAATGGCATGGTACAGAGTACCAGTACGAAGGATAAAATAGACTTTACCCAAGCTTTGGATGAGACTTTAATCTCACCAGGTGTTGTTGTCGTAGCCATAGATAATATTGTAAAAGTTAGTTAGTATACTGTAGTCAATTATCATAGTAGATTCATGGCAGTCCATAAACGTTAAAGTAAATATAGGTATAGAGAGGATTATGATAAATACAGAACAATAGTAGTGGAAATTGTCATATATCTCTCTCGTATTCGCAAATATAACTACTTTTTAGGTTAGGTAGTCAAGTAAGCAGAAAAAAATATATCTATAATACTCCCCAAAAACTAGACAACTCCAAAAGTGGTAGATTTGAGAGTTGAGATGGAATTAATTGTCATTTTCCGATGAAAAGAAGAAAAAGAGAATTTTATGGGACGAAGAAGTAAATACAGTTCAAGCTTTAAGGCACAAGTTGCTTTAGCCGGCTTGAGGGGCGATGAGACGATGCAGAGTTTAGCGAAGCGATACGAAGTGAGCCCGAGGAAGATTACAGAATGGATGCGAGAACTTGAGGAGAAAGCAGCACAGGCTTTTGAAAAGCCTTCTGATAGCACCAAAGAACTCACGTATAGTTAGGTATTTTTGTGCAAACGATAGAGTTATCCAAACAAAAGACCAGCAACACTAAGAGTAAAACAAACAAGAGGAAAGCCGTAAATCTAGATTACGCAGAATTAAGATGCAAAAGCGAGTACCTTAAATCACCTCTCTTACACGCAAAGAGCAAAGATTTGCAGTACACATTAGGGTAAGAAGGATTACATAAATTCCTTTCTTTTTTCATTATATATATTAGATAAAAAACGTCATTCATACTCGCTATAAAGATAAACCACAAGGCAAATAATGGATATTATCACGATTCCAAGACCTAACAGAATTAGCATATTGTCAATAAAACTAACGCCATTAAGTCTCATAATATTGCCAAGTAGGACTGTTGGAGCAAAGGCTATGAAGAACCCCCATTTGAATGGAACAATCTGCTTCTTAACCTTTAGTTCTCTGCCACATCCTCTACACACAAAAGTTTCTTTTGTTATAAACAGATTTTTCAGCTGTAACCTCTTTCCACAATAGGGGCAAACGAACCTTTTCCTCCTTTTAATAGTTTTCATCTTGATTATAATTGCCAATTCCTCACACCTCACAGCAAAGGTACAACATTTTTCTAAATAAAGTCTCTTGCTTAAACTTGAGAAACCTAGGGACTCGGACGACTTTGGAGTAATTCATCTCCCCTTTGGGGCAAGGGTCTTTGTGGTACAAACGGCAGTTTGTGTCACAAAGACACACCTTGCAATGTTACCGATGGAATACCCTCGCATATACTATGCTTGGCTTTCATCTCCTGTGTTTCTCATCTTCTGAGAATGTCGATTATCCATTTCATCACTGATGGCTCGGAATGCCGTGATTAGAGTTTGCGCCAGTGTTCTATATCCTCGCTGTATTCCTCCAGATGTCGGAGAGCTATGCACTCCAAGAAACTCGAAACATTCGCCCCATAATCGCCCAATCGACGGACAACGAACTCCAAACGTTCCCACGTGGAGCGACTGAGATAGGTTGCCTTTCGATCGATGATTTTATGGGGCAAGAGAAAGGCTTCCCGATAGTTCTCCAAGCTCTCTTGTCGTTGCTTGTGGCTGATGCGTCTCGGAATGCTTGATATCGCTTGTCGCTTCTCCTGCTCGGAGTGCTCTGCTTTCACGGCTTCCTTTGCTTCATAAAGACTCGGAATGCAACTTTTGCTCGGATGCGGAGGACTGCTGAGAGCCTTCAGATTGCTTCATTGGCTCTGCTTGTCCTGTTTCTTGTTTGGTAGAAACGGCTTTACTGACAATTTCAGACACATTGGACTCTTTGGGATGGTTCAAGTAGCGTGACAAATCAAATTCTTCTTTCATAACTTATCTTATTTTGTGTTTGACAATAACAGGCTTTCGCTGTTGTACTTCTTGTTGCTGCTTACATTGAGCAACGTGGTACTCGTTGAGGTCTTTGTATCGGGAATAGTGTCGGCTCATATCCTCTACCTTGATGCCTGAAGATTGCAAGGCAAGGCAAGCTTGTCGTCCTGCTTCATCGTTGTCGAGGAATGCCCGAACGGAGTCGATGCTTTTCTCGTGGAGATAGGCAATGGCTCTATGGATATTGCTCATGGAATTCAGCACAAGGCTGGGAGCAATTTTTTTCCCTTTCATCGTATATCTCCTTTCACAGTGAAAGAAGAAAGTATCTATGGCATTTCTTGTTCGTTTGTTTCTTTTCATTGTTCGTATCTCTTTTGTTTGCTTGGTTTTGAACTTTCACCCGAAAACGGATGCTGAAACCAAGTTAGAGAGCCGAACCTATACCGACAAGGTTTGCGAGGCTGTTGCTTCGGGGTACGGGAAAAAGCTCCGAAAATGGACGGGGTAAACGGGAGAAATTGGGACAAAAACACTCAAAAGAAGAGAACAGAGAGGAGAAAGGCTCTGTAAACGATTTCATCGGATTGCTAATACCTGCACTCTTTTTCTTCGAGAGATATGCAAGCGAGAATTATCATAGGCGAGAGAACCTCCAAAAGATGCCGAGTAATCGAACAAAAGATACCGAGCGACCGTGAGATTGCTCGGCATCTTTTTCCCGTTGTATCGTGCGGACATTTTACACCATATCAGAGCCACAAGTACGTACTTAGATAAAGGTGGGTGGAATGGTCGATTTACGCTCGTATATTTCCTGCGATTTCCTTTTATTTCCCTTGATTTCATCGGTTCTTGGGACAAGGATTTCGCTTGCATACATTTGCACCGAAAAGAGAAAACGACAATTAAAAACGATATTGATATGAGATTTACCGCCATCGACACCTCCGCGTGGGAGGAACTGAAAAAGAGCATCGAAAAGCTGGCTCTTTGTGTGAGAGAACAATTCGGTACGAAGCCCGAACTTCCCGACCTGTTGCACAACGGGGACGTGTGCCGAATACTGAACATCAGCAAGCGGACGCTCCAGCACTATCGGGACACGTCCGTGCTGCCCTTCATCCAAATCGGGCATAAGTGCTATTACAAACGTGAGGATGTGGAAGCACTCCTCGAAAAGTCGAACCGAAAAATACAATGACTATGGAACACGAAATCGTAAACAAAGAAACACCCGAAATGAAACAACTCATCTCAGGCATCAAAGAAGTGAGCAAACGCCTTCGGGAGATTGCCCAAACGCATCGCCCGCTGTTCGGGGGAGAAATCTACCTCACGGGGCGAGAGGTCTGCGAACGGCTTTTCATCAGTCCTCGCACCTTGCAGGATTATCGGGACAAGGGCATTATCCCCTACACCCAAATCGCAGGGAAAATCCTCTATCGCCTCTCAGACATCAACCGATTACTACAAGAGAATTATTACGATAATAAACTGTTCGAGAAATAAGGTTTCTCATTAGTTGTAAAAAAATACTAACTTTTAGGTATTGCAAGTTTTATTTGTTGTCAATAGCTTTGTAAACAAATTGTTGAAGCAATCTGTGGTTTTAAGGAAAGGAGGTAAGCATATAAATCACTCAGCTTCTTAGTCAATAAAGTATTAACGTTAAAGAGCTTGTTTTATGAAACGAAATTACATTTATCTCGCATGCATGGCAGTATGTGTGTTCGCACTATTTGCCATCACTTCTTGTCGTAATGACATAGACACACCATCAAACAAGGATGTAGCTAATCAAGAACACCTACAAAGGATGAAGGATCTTTGTGTTCAGTATGGTTGGACGCAAATCGAAGGAGTTTCCCAAAAAGAAGTTGATAATTTCCTTCTATCAGAGGATTATGAAAGAACTAAGGAGTTCTTTGAACTTATGAAGGTTCATCCGACATTTCGTGTGATACGGCAGTCATGTAGAGCAAAAAGCCTTACCCAAGTTTGACCCCTAGAGTATATTTTGAGGTGTTTTTTGGGCATTTTGAGGAGTGAAATGCTGATTTCATCGGGGTAGTTGTTTTTTAAATCGAAATGTAGTACACAGCGGTGGATTTTTTTATCCTTACCTTTGTGGCACTATGCATTTTATTTCGCAGACAAGATATAATCCGGATTCTGGTAGGGACGAAAAGTACTACCGTATCAAAGAGTCTTTTCGGGATAAGTTGGGGAGAGTGCGTTCGCGTATTCTGC
>NZ_KB904252.1 GCF_000379925.1 Porphyromonas levii DSM 23370
AATAATAAACCGACACAATACGCCCGTTTTGGGAGAGTTACCCTTCACTTTGTGGGGGATATACAAAGAAAAATCGTTGTAAAACCTTGATTTTACAACGATTATCTACTTTTTGAAGGCTGTTCTGACAGGGAGTTTGAAACCCTCTTGAAGCCTTAAAGCGGAAGCGGGGGGATTCGAACCCCCGGTACGGTTACCCGTACGTCAGTTTAGCAAACTGGTGGTTTCAGCCACTCACCCACACTTCCATTCCATCTTGCTCTATCAGCAAGCGATTGCAAAGATAGCAAATAAATATTATATGGGCAAATATCTGCTCTCTATTATTTAGAAAACTGATGGTTTTACATTGAGCCCCGTGGTCTCCACCAGCCCTAGCATGAGGTTCATAATATGAATAGCTGACCCTGCAGCCCCCTTCATCAGGTTATCCATAGTGCTCACTATCAATAGTCTATTGCCATGTTTAGAGAGATGAATATGCAGGTCATTGGTATTTACCGTATCCCGCACATCTGGATATTCATCCACGAGGTGAACAAATGAGTGGTCATCAAAAAACTCCTCATAGAGTCGGCGAATCTCTGCAATACCTAGCGGACAATCAAGATACATAGTAGTGTATACCCCTCGAGTAAAGTTCCCTCTCATAGGGATCAATACAATCTCTGAGTCGAAGCTATTCTGGACATCCTTAAGTGTACGCCTCACCTCACCAATGTGGTGATGCTCCAGTGGTCTAAAGACATGGAAATTATCGAAGAGCATATCGTAGGTCAGTCCGCCCTCTGGCTTCGGACGAGCTAGGGCTTCCGTTTTACCAGCCACTGCCGTCACATGAATCTCGCTATTGAGTAGGAGATGTTTTGCTAGTGGCATAAGTGGGGTCTGAATTGCCGCAGCAATGGCTCCCGGTACAGAGACCCGAGCAGCTTTAGTGATGGCACGACGATTCCCCTCCGATAAGCCGTACACAAAGCCTGTCTCCTCTGCATTGGTGTGCCTGAACTCCTGAGAAAAATCAATCACTTTGAGCCCTTCTGGGATATCAAAGAGGTGAAGAAACTCTCTCGACGCAGCACTCTGCAGGCAAAGGAATAAGACATCAAGCCCCTCTAGATCTAGTCTGTCGGTAAAGTCGAGTGTCCTCATGCTGTTGAGGTCGTTGAATAGTTCAGCCACACTCATCCCAGCTCTCTGAGGTGAATAGATCATCTCCACGTGTACGTCGGGATGATTAATCAAGAGATTGTAAAGCTCACCTACAGCGTACCCTTCACTACCTACAATACCTACTTTATACATATCACTTCTTCTATTCTCCGTAGATCTTTTTCTTCTGTTCCGCAACGATAGGGTCAGTAATATAGTCATCGTAACTAATCATCTTATCTACGATGCCATGAGGACCAAGTTCTATCACACGATTGGCTACTGTATTGATAAACTCGTGGTCGTGGCTACTAAATAGTATAATACCTGGATAGTTAATCAAAGTATTATTGAAAGACTGGATACTCTCGAGGTCGAGGTGATTCGTAGGAGTATCAAGTATCAGTACATTAGCATCTTGGAGCATCATTCGCGCAATCATCACACGCATCTTCTCACCTCCCGAGAGTACTGACACTTTCTTTTTCAGCTCCTCTCCATTGAAGAGCATACGACCGAGGTAGCCCTTAAGATATACCTCATTAGTATCCTTGGCAAACTGTGAAATCCACTCCACGAGGTCATAATCAGTATTGAAGTACTCGCTGTTATCTAGTGGCAAATAAGCCGAGGTGGTTGTTTGTCCCCACTCATAAGTACCTGCGGCAGGCTTTTCCTTACCATTGATAATCTGAAAGAAGGCGGTCATTGCTCTAGGGTCATGAGAGAGGAATACAATTTTATCACCTTTCTCTACATTGAAGTCCAGGTTTTCAAACAACAAAGTCTGCTCTCCATCACCTCCAGCATAGGCTGTAAGTCCCTTTACTTCCAATATCTTATTACCCACCTCCCGCTCAGGTGTGAAGATAATACCTGGATAGCGACGAGTGGATGGTTTGATTTCATCCACATTGAGTTTCTCTATCATCTTCTTACGGCTAGTAGTCTGTTTACTTTTAGCCACATTCGCACTAAAACGACGGATAAACTCCTCCAGCTCCTTTTTCTTTTCCTCCGCTTTCTTATTCTGCTGTTGCTGCTGGCGCAAAGCCAATTGGCTACTATGGTACCAGAAAGAGTAGTTACCGCTAAAGAGCTGCACCTTGCCGTAGTCGATATCCACTGTATGGGTACATACAGAATCAAGGAAGTGACGGTCGTGGCTTACTACCAATACGGTATTCTCGAACTCCGACAGGTACTGTTCTAGCCACTGTACCGTCTCAAGGTCAAGGTCGTTAGTAGGCTCATCGAGTAGCAAATTATCTGGCTTTCCGAAAAGAGCTCTTGCGAGTAGCACACGTACTTTCTGCTTACCACTGAGGTCTGCCATCATCTGGTAGTGAAACTCCTCCTTCACCCCAAGTCCCGAAAGCAATTGCGCAGCATCACTCTCTGCATTCCATCCCTCCATCTCGGCAAACTTCTCCTCAAGCTCTGCAGCACGAATACCATCCTCATCACTGAAGTCTGGCTTAGCATAGAGGGCATCCTTTTCCTGCATAATATCCCACAGCACTGTATGCCCTGTGAGTACAGTATCCATCACCGTCTTATCGTCAAAGGCGAAGTGATCCTGACTAAGTACGGAGAGACGCTCTCCAGGCCCCATAGTCACGGCGCCTCTAGTAGGATCTAGCTCTCCACTAATCATTCGAAGGAGAGTGGACTTTCCTGCACCATTAGCCCCTATCACACCATAGCAATTCCCTGGGAGGAATTGCATATTTACATCCTGAAAAAGGACTCGTCCGCCAAATTGTATTGCCAGCTCGTTTAGTTGAATCATCTCTTATTGTCTAATATTTATATACTGGACAAAGATACCAAAATATGCTATCGGACGGAAGCACATAGAAGCACTATTATGTGGACTAATCTAATGAAAATAAATCCTTCCCTATCCGTTCACATTCTATTAGCCTGCATAATGCGACAGAAATGGAAAGAGCTGCTGGATTTCTCAACGTCATCCAACAGCTCACCAAAACTTACCTAACGTTCCGAATTTGTGGGCAACGTTTATCTTATAGCTACCATTGACAATCGTCAACAATAAGATTAAATTCTATTTACAAATGTAACAAGTTTTATCTACATCACAAAACATTCCAACAGAAAAGTCGTCAAGAAACCCTAAGAATAGGCTTCTAGACGACTTCTTCTTTATAGATTTACCACACTAGCGCTATCTATCCTTACACAATATTTCGGGCTTAGCGCTTTGCGAATATGCTACTGCAATCAGTCCGTAAGTGATGCGATTGCCTTTTTACGAGCCAAGAGGGAAGCCCCCATCACACCCGCATAGTGCAAGAGGATCGATTGTTTAAGTTCAGTGTCCTGATTCACCATATTCAGAGAGTATTTACGTATGGCACTCTGAATAGGCTGTATCAAGTAATCACCTACTTGAGCAAGAGGGCCTCCGATAACTACCACATGAGGATTAAATATATTAATCATATTGGCAAGGTGTAAACCAAGTTGTTCTCCCACCTCCTCAAGTATCTCGATACACAACATATCTTCCCTTCGTGTAGCCTCTATGAGGTCATCCAGCGTAATCTCCTCTATTTTCTTACCTTCATCAAGGAGTATAGAGCGATCCCCTGCCTTTACCCTATTGGTAAACTTGCGGTGCATAGCCAAACCCGATGCCTCGGTCTCGAGACAACCTTTCTTACCGCAGTAACAGAGCACCTCATTTTCGTAGCAATGCGTATGTCCAAACTCGCCACTGAATCCCGACTTTCCGGCATAAGGCTCGCCATTGATTATAATACCGAGACCCAACCCCCAAGTAACATTTACAAAGAGGAGGTTTTCGCCCTTCGACTTGTAGTGCAACATATACTCGCCAAAGGCGGCAGCACGTGCATCATTATCAATATAAGTAGGGATACCAAATATATCTGTAAACCTCTTAGCTAGTGGTACCTCATTAAAGTTAAAGTAAGTATAGCTATATCCAGTATGTGGATTCAGTCGGCCTATAATATTGATACCAATACTCACCACAGAGCTCCTAGGCACAACGATCTCATTGTCCAAATAGTCATTGACCAAATCAGTAATCGTATCAAGGCACTCTTGTGTATTGACAAAGTGAAATGGGACATCCATTTTAGACTGTACTTGATTTCCTGAGAAATCCATCAGCACAAAGTTCAGATGCGATGCGGTGAAGTCTACGCCAAGAAAATAGTAATCCTTATCCGTCAGACCAAAGAGAAATGGATGGCGACCTGTAGTGGCCTCCAACTTCCCAAAGTTTCTCAACAAACGATGGTCTACCAACTCTCCCACCATCTTACTGATAGTAGGTACGCTCACCTCTAAATGCTTTGCAAGTACAGGGAGGGTCTCAGGTCCATTCTCTACCAAGTACTCTACAATACGCTGTTTGTACTGCAGGTTTTTTGGATTTGTATCAAATAAATCTCTAAACTCGGATTCAGTCATATTAGTAATAATGTATGGGTTTTACTGAGCAAATATAATCTATTTTTCTGAAATAACTAATTTGCACATGAATTATTTAGCATAAAATTGAACACTTCTCTACCATTATTAAATTCTAGAGCCAGTAGAGATGTCACACCAAGAGCGCAGAAGCTGGAGCAAAAAGACATAGTTCTGATGCTCCTCGGGCACAAAGAGAGTCGCTAAGGGGAAACGAGCAACTACCCCGAATACTTGAGGCCAGATTAAGCCTCCTTTTTGGTAGGCGACTATCACATATTTTGGTAGATTTGTCTCAATATAGAACATGAAGTTATGAGAAAGATTAATATAGCACTCGATGGGCATTCGTCTTGTGGCAAAAGCACAATAGCAAAAGCTTTGGCGAAGCGCTTGGAATATACATACGTAGATACTGGTGCAATGTACCGAGGGATCACCCTTTGGACTCTTAGAGAAGGACTTTGGATAGAGGGCGAACCAAATAAAAGCGAGATAGCAAGACGACTGGGAGAGGTAAATATCTCTTTTGGTCAGACAGAGAGTGGGCAACACTTACTCCTTAATGGAGAAGATGTTGAGCGAGAAATTAGAGGGCTCGAGGTATCCAACCACGTAAGCCCGATCAGCACGATACCAGAGGTGCGGAAGTACCTCGTAGCCCAGCAGCAAGCATGGGTAGCAGCCAAAGGGGTAGTAATGGACGGCAGGGATGTAGGCACTGTGGTGATGCCAGATGCCGAACTTAAGTTTTTCGTTACTGCCTCTCCCGAGGTTAGAGCCAAGAGACGTTTCGAGGAACTGACCGCAAAGGGAGACAACGTAAATTACGAAGATATACTGACCAACGTTACAGAGCGAGACCGCATCGATAGCACTCGTGCTGTAGACCCTCTTCGCCAAGCAGAGGATGCCATACTACTGGACAATAGTCTACTGAGCAGAGAGGAGCAGCAGAGATTGGTTGAAGAAGTGGCAGAACGCGTTATCCGCGGGAATGACTCTGGAGTGCTATTAGTAGAAATTGATAGCGCATCTGGCTTTTGTTTCGGTGTGATAACAGCCATCAGTAAGGCTGAATCGGAGCTCAAGGAGAGCCAACCACTACACTCGCTAGGCGACATTGTGCACAATGGGGATGAGGTGAAGCGTCTCAAGCAACGTGGTCTACACTCCATCACCTACGAACGCTTACCCGAACTCAAAGGGAAACGAGTACTATTCCGTGCGCATGGCGAGGCACCTAAAGTGTATGCCGAAGTTGAGCGATTAGGGATTGAAGTGGTAGATGCTACGTGCCCTGTAGTCCTCGCATTGCAAAAGAGGATTCGGAGGAAATACGAAAATACCCGTGGCAATGGCACACAGATTGTCATCTATGGCAAGCACGGGCACGCAGAGGTTAATGGACTAGTCGGGCAGACCAATGGCGAAGCCATAGTGGTGCAGTCCATAGAGGAAGCAAAGAGACTGATAGACCCTCAGAGACCTATAGCACTCTTCAGCCAAACAACAATGGACATGGATAGCTTTGCTCAATTAGGAGATTTCCTCAAGGAGTATGTAGCTAAAGGCGTAGAGGTAGAGACCTTTGATACCATCTGCCGACAGGTCTCCAATCGTGTACCAGAGATTACAGAGTTTTCTCGCCGTATGGACTGGGTCTATTTCATCGCTGGTGCCCATAGCAGCAATGGCAAAGTACTCTATAATACAGCACAGAAGGCCAATCTCAATAGCTACTTCGTATCTTCACCCGATGAGATAACAAAACCCCTACCCTCATGGGTGCGTAGCGTGGGCGTATGCGGTGCCACATCTACCCCCATGTGGCAGATGGAGGCGGTGAAACAACGCATAGAGGAGATTGCGAAAGGAGGGAAAGCAAAATGATTAAAAGACTATTACTACTACTGATTACAATCATAGCTCTTGGTGGTTGCAGCAAGCCAGATGTAACTTCCATAAAATTACGTTTAGAGGTTATCATAGTAAAGGAGCACAAAGACCCCTCAGGTCGTTTCATCACTTGGCCACAGGGAGCTGATATCGAAAGTGATCCACCGATTCTATTAGATAAAATCAAAGACTTTACCTACGAGGAAGGATACAGATATATCCTACCAGTGAGAATACAATTAGAGAACGGAGAAGAGAGCTATAGCTACTTCGAGTGGGATGGTCACAAGCTAATCAAGGAGAAAAAATAGATGGAAGAGCTAGATAATAGATCTATTCTACAAGACCAAGAACGTGCTTGGTGGAATCCCCAAGAGCTATTCAGTGGCAGCAAAGCGATATGGGCTATCATGCTTTTCTTGATGTCCATCAGCCTTTGGATCGTCTTTACTTCGAGCAGTACAGATGCTTTTGAAGCTTGGTACAAGGGGAATAGTTTCTTCATGGTTATCGGCAAGCACATGATTTACATGATACTTGCTGTAGTGGTCTGCGTATTAGTTTCTCTCGTACCCCTCAGAGTGTTTCGACACTTTGCACCGCACTTGTTGATTCTCTCCGTGATACCTCTGGTATTGGTACCATTCTTTGGAGCCACGCTCAATGATGCTACCCGGCATCTAGTCATCTTCGGCATCTCCTTTCAGCCCTCCGAACTGGTTCGACTCACGCTCATCAATTTTACGGCCTCTCGGCTAAGGTTTAAGGATGGGCAACATGCCACTCCACGCAACTTCTTTATCATCTTCGTTCCTGCTATTCTTATCTGCGGTGTAATTGCGAAAGATAATATCTCTACTGCAGCTATCCTTGGTGCGGTAGTATATATTATGGCACTCATCGGAGGTGCCAATCGTATTTGGATGAGACGATTGTTTTTCGGAGCTATAGGCGGATTAGTATTACTGATTATAGTAATGGCGATAATCCCAAGCACCAAAGACAACGATGGCAATCGTCTTGCTACAGGTACTGCCCGCATAGAGCGCTTTGTTGCCCAGTTTGGCAAACCGATCAACAAAGAGACTTATAAACACGTAAATGGCGTAGATCAGCAGATTGTTGCAGCTCAAAAGGCAATCGCCAATAGCCATTTCATAGGCACAGGATTGGGCAAGAGCGAGATGCGACATGGTATGCTACCCGAGGCTTTTTCCGACTTCGTATTTAGTATTATCATAGAGGAGGGGGGTATACTTGCCGCCATGGCGGTTATCCTCGCCTACCTAGCCCTATTTTTTGCGGCAGGTGGTATCGGGCGAAAGACTACGAGCGTGTACCAGACACTACTCGTACTCGGTATTGGGCTCATCATCACCCTTCAAGCGATTTTGCACATGATGATCAATGTCCAGCTATTCCCAATTACAGGACAAAACCTACCCTTTATCAGTCGAGGTGGATCTAGCTATATAGTTACGGGCATGTACTTCGGCATCCTACTAGCCGTAAGTAAGCGCAATCAGGAGCGAATAAATAAACACCTTGCGGAGGTATCAGGCAATAGTGCCGTAGTCCCTGAAGTGGTTCCCGAGATAGAAGAAATAGACAACAGCATTGCACAGAATAAATATGAGTAATAAGCTTACAAGTGTAGTCATCAGCGGTGGAGGTACGGGCGGTCACATATTTCCAGCACTCTCCATCGCCAACGAGATAAGACGTAGATACCCCGAGTGCGACATTCACTTTGTGGGAGCAAGAGGACGAATGGAGGAGGAAAAGGTGCCGGCAGCAGGGTACGATATCATACTACTACCTGTGCAGGGCCTAAGCAGAGACAAAAACCCAATTAAGCTAGCCAAGACCATCTTCAGACTTATCAAGAGTCGCTTCCAAGTCCGAAGCGAACTCAAAAGACTACGCCCACAGATAGCCATCGGTGTAGGAGGTTATGCGAGTGCCCCCACCCTCATGGAGGCAAATAAACTCGGTATACCTACCCTTGTACAGGAACAAAACTCATTTGCGGGGAAGACCAATAAGCTAGTTGGCAAAAAAGCGGAAACCATCTGCGTAGCCTACAAGGATATGGAGCGCTTTTTCCCACACAAAAAGCTTATCCTAGCTGGTAACCCCGTACGCAAACAATTGGCAGAGATTCCGCCACACGCCGAGGAAGCCTACCAGCACTTTACCCTCGACCCCCACAAGCGCACCCTTCTGGTTATCGGTGGCAGTCTAGGTGCTCGCACAATTAATAAGAGCATCTCTGCCTTCCTCCTACAGATAGCAGAGAAGGAGCAAGAGATCCAGCTCCTATGGCAGTGTGGCAAAGTCTATATCGACGAGGCACGAAAAGCGATTAAGGATGCAGGTCTGGAGGGGCGAAAAATCCTTGTAACAGACTTTATCCAAAGGATGGACTACGCCTATGCCATTGCCGACCTAGTTGTATCGAGAGCAGGAGCTAGTTCTATTTCGGAGCTATGTATGCTGGGGAAACCTTCCATCTTGGTACCTAGCCCTAATGTGGCCGAAGACCATCAGACCAAGAACGCCCAAGCACTCGTCACCGATGACGCCGCCGTAATGGTGCGAGACATAGATGCAGAAAGCGAACTAATACCTAAGGCGCTTGAGCTACTAGAAGATCATCATCGGCTAGATACCCTAGGCGCCAATGCGCTCAAACTAGCGCTCCCGAATGCAGACAAGACCATAGTGGACGAAATAGAAAGGATTGTAGAAGAGAAAAAGAGGTAAGACCCAAAAAGATGAGTAAGAGATATTTCTTTATAGGTATTGGAGGCATCGGCATGAGCGCTATTGCCCGCTATTTTCTGGCTAAGGGCGAACAAGTAGGTGGTTATGATCGTATCCGCTCCAAGGTCTCTAGTGGACTTGAAGAGGCTGGAGCAGAAATCCTTTATGAGGATACACCCGGACTAATCCCCTCTGGATTCCAAGCCCCCAATGAAGTGGTAGTGGTCTACTCCCCTGCTATCCACATGGATAATCGCATACGTCAATACTACGCTCAGCATGGCTACGAGCAGATAAAGCGAGCTGTAGTCCTAGGGGAAATAACCCGCATGCAAGAGGCACTCTGTGTGGCTGGCACCCATGGCAAGACCACCACAAGCACACTTCTGGCGCACCTCCTAGAGCAATCCCATATAGGCACTAATGCTTTCCTTGGCGGGGTATCGCAAAATACGGGGAGCAATCTATACCTCCACGAGGAGAGCCCTTATGTAGTGATAGAAGCCGATGAGTACGACCGCTCCTTCCATCAGCTGACCCCGACCCACACCATCATCACCAGTACAGAGCCAGACCACCTCGACGTCTATGGCACTGCGGAAGCCTACCGTGAGGCGTTCCAAATATTTGCGGAAAAGACTAAGGATAATGGGCTAATACTTCTGAATGAAGAGGCTACACTGCAACCCCTACGTCCTCAGCTACAGCTCCGCACTTATGGGAAGTCGGCAGAGTGCGACTACTATTATAGTAACATTCACTATGAGGAGGATCAGCTCTACTTCGACTGGCACTACCCTGGAGGTTGCTACAGTAGGCTACTCATAGGTACACCCATAGAAATCAACGTACTCAATGCCACAGCCGCACTTGCTCTAGCACAGCACTTAGGAGCCACTGAAGAAGAGCTCAGAACTGGACTAGCATCCTTTCTAGGGAGTCGTCGTAGATTTGAGCGCTGGCTCAACGAACCTAACCACCCTATAATGATAGATGACTATGCCCATCATCCCGATGAAATCAGAGCATCCCTCAGCTCTATCCGCAGGCTCTACCCCGATAAAGAGATAGCTGTGGTATTTCAGCCACACCTGTATAGCCGAACCGCCGACTTCCTAAGGGAGTTTGCCTCGGCACTCTCTATAGTGGACAACGTGATTATGATACCGATATATCCCGCACGAGAGGAGCCGATACCAGGCGTCACTTCAGAAGCAGTGCTACGGTATGTGACTGCACCCCGAAAGGCATGCGTACCCAAAGCTGAACTGGTTGACGAGCTCAAGAAGCACCGGTTCGATATACTCGTTATGATGGGCGCTGGCGACATAGAATATCTATTGCCCGAGGTGCGTGATTACCTCCAGACTATCGAGCTATGAAACGCAAGCTACTCCAGTTTTTTCTATGGTTCATTGCCCTCTCGATGCTGGGAGGACTAGTCTTCGCCTACATTGCACTGCGGGGGCATTCCCGATATGCAATTCAGCCCAACCTTACTCGAGTGAAGATTGTAGGGGTAGACGAAGATGCGTTCCTCAAAAGAGAAGACATTATGGCGGTATTGCCTATATCGCTCAAAGACACTCTACCACAGCCTCTCTCGCTCTCCGAGGTAGAGCGTAGTATAAAAAGCCAAATACCCTATGCCAAGAAGGTCAGTGCTTTTGTCTCTCCTACCAATCACCAGATGACGGTTAAGGTTGATAGCCGTCGCCCAATACTTCGGCTCTACACTAATGATGGGGCATTTTACCTTGACGACGAAGGTACAGCGATGCGCACTAAGTCGGGAGTATCTATTTATATCCCTGTAGTCAAAGCTGACCACGCAGACTCCCTCACAATTCGCAATACGCTTTTCCCGCTAGCACAGTTTCTGAGCGAACACGACGAATGGAATACTTTCTTCAGCATGATAGAAGTAAAAGGAGATAACCGCATCCACTTCTACCCCCGTGTAGGAGACTATATCTTTGAGGTTCTAGGCACCAGTACCCTTGCAGAAGATCTACCCAAGATACATACCTTCTACACAAAAATTGTCCCTCAAGTAGGAGCCAATCACTACCAGTTGGTCAAGCTCTCATACGACAAACAAATCGTCTGCAAGCGAAGGCAAAAGCCATAGTGTACAGCGCTAAAAAGTCAACTATTTAGTGAGCTTAGTCAAGTAAATTAGGAAATGAGAGTCAACAGACCAGGGAAACCTCAGGCACGTAAGGTCAACTAGATAGTCAATTCCGTCTAAAATGGGTCAATAGATTCAGGAAAAGACGGATCCCGTAGGGGTGCAAAACCTCTCTCCCCTACCGGTTGACCGCTCTTACTATAACCCATGACCATTTAATATATACTAATTGAACCAATTGATATATACTAATTGACCCAATTAGTATATATTAAATTTGGTGATTAGTATATATTAAATGGTCATGTAAAGTATAGAGGGAGGTCATGCTTGGTATAGACAAGGTTTAGCTAGTAGCTATATTGCAATCTTAATAAAGGTAAAAAGAGGGGAATTCCTATTTACTTACGAAATTCTTTATTATGTTTGTAGTAACAAAAAAGGGGACAACAATTTTCACATTATAGAAGGATAATAAAGTATGAGTTTTCTGACAAATGACAAACTAGTAATCGTAGGAGCAGCTGGTATGATTGGCTCCAACATGGTGCAGACTGCAGCAATGATGCGTCTAACTCCAAACATCTGCATGTATGACCCATATAAGAATGGTCTAGAGGGTGTTTATGAGGAGATGCGCCACTGTGGTTTCGATGGTATGAACCTCACCTTCACAGACGATATTGCTGAGGCACTTAAGGATGCTAAGTATATCATCTCATCGGGTGGTGCACCACGTAAGGAGGGCATGACTCGTGAGGATCTACTAAAGGGAAATAGCGAGATTGCAGCTGGTCTTGGTCAAAATATCAAGAAGTTCTGCCCAGATGTAAAGCACGTAACCATTATATTCAACCCTGCCGATATCACAGGTCTTGTGACCATGCTACACGCAGGTATCGACCCACGCCGTGTAACTACTCTAGCAGCACTAGATAGTACTCGCCTACAGAGCGAGCTAGCTCGCCACTTCGGTGTAGCTCAGTCCGACGTGAAGGGCGCATACACCTACGGTGGTCATGGTGAGCAGATGGCTGTATTTGCATCTAATGCTACAGTAGCTGGCAAGCCTCTAAAGGATGTAATGGGTACCGAAAAGCTCGACAATGAGACTTGGGCAGAGATTCGCCGCAAGACAACTCAGGGTGGTGCTAATATTATCAAGCTACGTGGTCGCTCATCTTTCCAGAGCCCAGCATATTGCTCAGTGGAGATGATTGCTGCAGCTATGGGTGGCAAGGAGTTCCCATGGCCTGTAGGCACTTTCGTAAACAACGATAAGTATCAGAATATCATGATGGCTATGGATACCAAGATCGGCAAGGACGGCATCGTAAGCTACAATGTACCAAAGGGCACAGAGGCTGAAGTAGCTGAGCTTGACGCCAGCTATGCTCACCTTGTGGCTCTTCGTGACCAGGTGATTGGCATGGGTGTTATCCCTGCTATCGAAGACTGGGGGACCATCAATCCACACTTTGCTAAGTAAATAGCTCAAGAGGTAAAGACATGGGCAGCTCTTAGTGGACTTCTAAGGGCTGCCCATTATTTATAAGACTATATCTTGCACAAGTCGGTAATTTGTTATATCTTTGCCGTTGCTAAACAGCAACCTATATGCCCAGATGGCGGAATTGGTAGACGCGTTGGTCTCAAACACCAATAAGGTAAAACTTGTACCGGTTCAATCCCGGTTCTGGGCACTTCGGATTAAGTCCAATGTAATATTATTGTAGAGCCGTAATGTCTTACGGCTCTACAAGTTTTATAGTGTACCATTTTATTTGATATCGATATGGGCAACTATCTGAGTACAGACAAGAAGAAGATAACTGCTACTCGCTTTACGGCGATGAAAGGGCAGGGAGAGAAAATAGCGATGCTTACGGCATACGACTATACTATGGCTCGTCTGCTAGATGAAGCTGGAGTAGACTCGCTCCTGGTAGGCGACTCGGCAAGTAATGTGATGATAGGCAATGCTACTACCCTCCCTATTACTTTGGATGAAATGATTTACCATGCACGCTGTGTAGCGAATGGGGCTAAGCATGCCTTTGTCGTTGCAGATATGCCTTTCGGCACAGTGCATGGTGATCCTATGGTAGCCCTATCATGTGCTATCAGGATGATGAAGGAGAGTGGCGTGGATGCAATAAAAGTGGAGGGCGGTGCACAGATCATGGACTCGCTCAAGATTATCTTGGATGCCGGAATCCCTATCGTGGCTCACCTTGGTCTTACTCCACAGTCGGTAAATAAGCTAGGGGGCTATAGCGTACAAGCAAAAGAGGAAGCCGAAGCCGAACAGCTACTAAGGGATGCCCAAATGGTGGAGAGGCTAGGGTGCTGTGGCTTGGTACTAGAAAAGATTCCGAGTGAACTGGCGAAGAAGGTAACGGAGACCATCTCGATTCCGACCATTGGTATAGGAGCCGGCAATGCCACTGACGGACAGGTACTCGTATCTGCCGATATGCTGGGTATGAATATGGGCTTCAAGCCTAAGTTCCTCCGCCACTTCGCCGAAATAGGAGAAGCTATTCAGGGCGCTGTAGTCGACTACTGCAATGAGGTAAAAGCAGGATCATTCCCCAACGAAAGCGAGAGTTATTAATTCACCCTATGGATAAAATCATTAGCTTTGAGTGGTGGGAGCTACTCAACGAAGAGAGCATCACCCTTATCCTTGACTATATTGGGACTTTTGCCTTTGCTATCTCGGGAATTCGCCTAGCATCGGGGCAGAATATAGACTTATTTGGCGCTTACGTGATTGGTATGCTCACAGCTGTTGGAGGCGGAACTATTAGGGATCTTCTATTGGGACTAACGCCTTTTTGGCTTACTACCCCATCCTACGTACTTATCACGCTCATCTCTCTACTTGCCGTAATCGCATTTAGGAAACACCTAGTGAAGATACATGAGCAGCTCTTCCTTTACGACGCCATAGGGCTTGGCTTCTTTAGTATTGTGGGTATGGAGAAGGCAATCATGATAGGATTTCCCTTTTGGGTAGCACTTATGATGGGCGTGATTACTGGCTCTTTCGGAGGTCTTCTCCGTGATGTATCGATGAATCAGGTGCCTCTTATCTTTCGCAAGGATATATACGCCATGGCGAGCGTGGCTGGAGGGCTCGTATTTGGGCTACTAGATGCAATCGGCATACAGCATATCTTGGTACAGATAATTAGCGTCTTCGTGGTGATTGCCACACGAATGGTGTGTGTAAAGTACCATATATCGCTACCCGTTCTCAAGGGGACAGACTAACGTCAAAATCAAAAGGAGGGTGCTATTGTACGAACAGTAGCACCCTCCTTTTATACTATCAACAATGACTAGTAGAGCTCGTCTACTATATTAGTAATCACATCCATATCGGATAGTATCTGATCCTGCTTGGTGGCATGCTCGCCCAGCAAGTCAGTATCATAGGGAAAAGCGGTATAACAGGCCTTACCCAGTCCTGCCATAGACTTAATCTCGAACTTGTAGTGGTAGTTACGTACGACACCAAAGTAGCCCCCGTTATTGATATTACCATTGAGTTGTGCAGGCGTGAAGTGGGTAATCGGTAGCGCATAGTAGGTATAGCATCTGTGGAAATACTGGACATCATTACCCTCATATCCGCCCTCCTCCTCATCGGCAGAAGGAAGACTTCCATTTACGAGGAAGCGATTGGCAGCCTCCATAAGTCGCTTATCCTCATCGCTCTGTGAGCGATTATCCTTAGCTTTCTTGTAAAGCGCCAAAAAGGCTTTGGCTTCGTAGAAAGTACCATGATAGTTCACCCAACTCAGTCCTTTGTCTTTTAGCTGATCAGGGGTGAGCTTCTCCTTAATCGTTTTTGGTATCATACGCACTCTTATTATCAACCTCGTGACCGTATTGGACCGACTCTCACTACTTGCGAGAGTATTCTCAGGGATTGTGCGGTAGACATTCGGCACTTCAGGGTCTGTGGTATAATTGTTCTTTATTGTCGTTGTGGTGAGCTTAGTACGATAGATAAACTCGGAAGCCAGTTCGTCTATCCCCTTACTTGCGAAGCCAGTGTAATTGGCATCAATTGGGTACTTCAGCTTTAGCGTCTCCTCTATATGCTTATCGTACTCTGGGAAAAGAAGATATTTCCTACTCTGAACATCAGGGTAGAACTGCAGATTTTCATCAAGGAGCTCCATAGCGGGGTCATTCACCTTAGGCGTCCAAGCAACAGATGCTAGCGCATTGATAGCAGACAACTTTGCGGTTGGAAGAGAATATACCTTCGCTACCGCATTATCTCCGAAGAGCTCCTTGGTAACCGTAATTGGCTCAGAGACGTAATGGCTTTTCTGTAAGTAGTTTTTGTGAATATCCTCTTCATCGAGGTAGTTCATTGGTTTTTTTAGTTCAGAGAAGGGCTGCCCCACAGCAGTAGCTGCCTTAAGTTCAGAGTTTACTGTAGCAAAGACGTAAACGATATAGTTATCTGCCTTGATTCGCTCACTACCTCTCACCTTAAACGCCAAACCATCATCGGTAGTCGTAGTTGAGATATCCAAGTCGCCTCCACTAAACTCCCCCTTATCTGCAGATATATCTTTATCAAAGGCATAAACGACCTTATCGGGTTGCTTAGGGTCAGTTACGTTGACTGAGTAGAATACAATCCTCAAGCCCGAAAAGCTAACCCTGAGCTTCCGCTCTGCCTGAGCATCGGTAGGATAAGCACGAGTGCCTTTCTGAGAGAAGCTATTCATGCTACCGCCGAAGCTTACTTCAACAGTCCTTCGCCCATCAGTAGGAGCAGGAGTACCGCCAAGTTCTACACGTTTGTTACATCCTAAGAGTAGGAATAATAGCGCAATAGCGCATAAAAGATGTGTCTTCATTTTCTTAGTAATTATAGTTATTAATTATTGCCCCCTCTATGCTACGCTGCTGAGAGTGTAGATAGAGGGGGCTGATATTATTGGTCAATGATAAGCATTACAAACCGAGCTTCGTTCGAATAGCCTTAGGTATAGCGTTTTTATTAACTACAATGTTCATTGTTTTACCAGCGACAAAAGACTCGGATACATACCAGATACCCTTATATGCACCAGCCTCTCCCCATGAGTTCTTAACCATATAGAACTTCTTACCTGTCTGGTCTTTAGCGATACCATAGATCACCATTCCGTGGTCATCGGTAGTAGTGAAGCCATCATAGCCAGCTTGTCTCCATTCCTGTGTTACCTTAATCTCAGGAGTGCCTGGAGTACGTACAAGTTCTTGTATCATAGACCTCTTGTCGCTAGGGCTTGCGCCTATCCAGCGTGCCTGATCCGAACCTGTAGTCTCTGCAGTCTTCACATCCACAAGAATACCGAGACCATCGCGGTTAAAACCAACCTCGCTTACATCAGCACCCCAAGCGATACCGTAACCATTATTTATAGCGTTGTCGAACACCTGCATAAACTCATCTAGAGGGAGGTTGTATGACGATGAATTTCTCCAGTTATCAGGAATCTCCAAGATGAACTTCTGGTAGAAAGGGTGGTGGGTAAAGCTTGTCAGCGATACATAGTCATCCATATTAAGTCCTATAGACTTTGCGAAGCTCTGTGGCGTATAGGTCTTTCCTTCGTAAGTAAAGCTCTCAGGAGCCTCGCCTAGATATGAATCAATGATACCACCAAATGCCTTTTTCCAAGCCGTGGTCATACCATTATTATCGGTATCCTTTACGATAGCATTGATATATGCCTCTGCCACCTTATGTAGCTCGTTATGATTATGGCGCTCGGTACCATACTGGAGGCCTGTCATCTCACTCATGGGCACAATGCCGTAGTGCTTTACAGAGTAGAGGACATCATAAAACGATCCACCAGGACCGAAGTTGGCATAGCCATGATAGCGAAGATAGTTCTCTGCCTTGTCCCTATAGGAGTGAGACACCACATGCATGGGAGAGAGCACAACGCTCTTGCCTGTGGCACGAATAGCCTCCATCTCGAGAAAGCCAAGACCACTGAAAGCCCAGCAAGTGCTAGAGTTAGCCTGGTTCTGGATCGCAGTGATAGGAAGCTCCTTCTGAACGGTGAACTGATACTGCTCCTTTTGTGCCATCGCTGGCGCTGTAAGCCCGAGAAGCAAAACGAGCGTAGTAAGAACTTTAGGAATACGATTCATTTACTTACTGATTAATGGTTATATAAAAAATTACTTAGATTACAATTACCGAGGGTAAAGCTCCAGATCATTAGTCATGGCTTGCAACCAAGGGTTATCCTTGGTAAGGAATGCCAACTTCTCCTGAGGGGTCTGAGGCCCAGACTCTACCTGCTGTACATCCACGTCGATAGTGATGCCAATCTGGTCATTCTGTAGATCATCATGGAGCGTCTGCAAAATCATATCCATCACCTCCAAGACTTGCTGGCGATGGGTATTGCTCTGCACCACAATATTGATCCTGTGGTCTGTCGACTTGGCAGGCAGATTACGCTCCAAAACTTGTCGTGCAATAGGCGCCTTGACCAGCGAAGTCACCTTGCGCCAACTCCGCTGAAGGTCTTCCTCCGAATAATCCTCCGACCTATTGAGTTCCTTTCCGCCCTTATCCTCTTCCTTATGCGCACCGAACTGCTTCCCCGTAGCTATGTTGATGCCAAACATCTTCTGTGCGCCACTCCCTTGAGGGGGCTTCTTACGCTCTTCCTTGGGGGTAGTTGTCGGACGCGTATAGACCTGCTGCGGCTGGCTCATCTGCCCTACTCCTCCTTGCGGATTAGCCGTTGGCGGTATAGCAGTTTGCTGAGGGGGGTGCGGTGCAGATGGCTTAGCACTCTCCGTGGGAGCTGGATGAGTAGGCTCTACCGAAGGAGGTGTTGCAAGCGGACTATTACTATTCATCTCGCACATCTTCATTAGCGCCACCTCTAGCGCAAGCCGCTTATCTCCACTGCTCTTGTATTGCGCACCAAAACTACTGCTCACTTTAAGGTAGTTCCAAAGCATATAGGCTGGCGTATAGGCCGCAGCCTTCTGCATACGCTCTCGAATGGACAAAGGTGTCTCCACTAGATAAAGTGTCTCCGACGATTGTGCCAAAAGTACATTGCGGAGAAATGCAGAGAAACCTCGCATGATGATATCCCCCTCATATCCTCGTATGAGTAGGTCATTCACAAGCGTTAGTGTCTTGGGGTATGACCCCTCAGTAACATAGTAGAGCAACTTGAAGTACTCATCTTCATCCAGTAAGTTGAGATTTTCTCGCACGCCTTGTAGGGTAATCCTCCCTCCTCCAAAGCCAGCAATCTGATCAAACATACTGAGGGCATCGCGCATACCTCCATCTGCCGCAATCCCTATCATCTGAAGCGCTTCGGGCTCAGTGTAGATCCCTTCGTTCTGCGCAATCCACTGCAAGTGATCGGCAATATCATGGGCTGTGATTCGACTAAAGTCGTGTACCTGACAGCGCGATATAATTGTGGGCAGCACCTTGTGCTTCTCCGTTGTTGCTAGTATGAAAATAGCATGAGCTGGAGGCTCCTCGAGCGTTTTAAGAAAGGCATTGAAAGCACTACTAGAGAGCATATGCACCTCATCGATAATATACACCCGATACTTACCACTTGTAGGTGCGATGTATACCTGATCTATCAATTGACGGATGTCATTGACAGAGTTATTGGATGCTGCATCCAGCTCCATAATATTATAAGAGCGCTGTTCATTGGCGGCTATACAGCTCTCACACTCATTGCATGCCTCTCCTGATGGCGTACGGTTTTGGCAGTTTATCGTCTTGGCAAATATCCTTGCGCACGATGTCTTGCCCACTCCCCTTGGTCCACAAAATAGATAAGCATGAGAAAGCTTATTTTGCTCAATAGCATTCTTCAGCGTAGTGGTAAGGGCTTTTTGCCCCACTACACTTTCGAACGTACTCGGGCGGTACTTCCTAGCCGATACTACAAAGTCACTCATTATCGTACTTAGAGAGAAGAAGCATCGAAATTAATAGGTAATAGAAGCCTACAATCATCTACGATTTTCACTGAATTTGGTCCGGCTAGATATACTGGGAAGGGATGTTTGTACCTATCTGCTGTCTCCAAAATTACCTGACGGCATGCGCCACATGGTGCTGCCACAGCAGCGTACTGGTTATCTCCCCTCATGGCGGTTACCACAAGAGCGACCACAGGATCATCAGGATACTGAGCACCTGCGTAGAAGAGCGTGGTACGCTCGGCACATAAACCAGATGGGTAAGCGGCATTTTCCTGATTGGATCCAGTGACTATCCTACCACTCTGTAGCCTAACTGCCGCACCTACTCTAAACTTTGAGTAAGGGGCATAAGCATCACGAGCAATAGTACGAGCAGCATCTACTAACTCACGCTCAGCACTGCTTAGCTCGTCAAACTCCTTCTCCACTACTGGCACCACGATTTCACTCTTCTTCATCTTCGTCTACATAAGTTGGTTTCACTTGCAGGGTAAAGATACCAATTTATTACCCAATCCTAAAATATTATTTGAGTACGAAATCTCAAAAACCACAGTAAAATAGGACGAAGCCATCTTCACGAAATACAGAAATAGGGAGCCAACAACCGTCTTATACGGAACCGCAAAAACGTTCGTTGGCTCCTAGCTGCCCGCGCTATATTAAGCATATGACCATTTAATATATACTAATTGAGTGATTTGATATATATTAAATGGTCTAATTAGTATATATTAAATCAGATAATTAGTATATACTAAATGGTCATGAGGTATACCGAGGGCGGTGTATGGGTAGAGGTGAAAGGTTTTTCGCCCCTACGGTATCCGTCTTTTCCTGAATTTAGTTGACCATTTTCGGGGCAATTTAACTATCTAGTTGACCTTACGTGCCTGAGGTTTCACTGGTCTGTTGACTCTCATTTCCTAATTTACTTGACTATGCGCACTAAGTGGCTGACCTTTACAAGGCTGTACGACTCGCAGTGCTCTGCTAGAACGCTTCATCGTCTACGTACATATATACAAAAGAGCTATGCAAGCACATGCCCGCATAGCCCTTTTGCGTTTTGTGGGGACGGAGGTCGTCCATTCCCTATTGTTAGCTGTCATATTAGCGACAGGAACCTATTACTTTTCACTTAGGAAGTCCATTGAGCGAGTGATAAAGCTATCGAGAGCTTCACCCTTGAGGAGACCACTAGAGAGAAGTCCGAGGTCAATCAATTGAGAAATAACCTTATGGTTATTACCGAATGCCTTGTAGACTTCGGAGAGTTTCTCATCGATTTCGCTAATCTTATCATTGGTGGCAGATAGATCGTCTCGGAGTGTCTTCTTCTCTTCATCACTCAACTTGTCATCGTCTAGCTGCTGATGAATAGCTGCCACTCTAGCCTCCTGACCACGGTGATCGGCTTGAAGCGCCTTGTAGTCTTCGCTCTCCGTCTCGTTGAAAACGACTGCTATGCCCCTTACTACAGGGTGATCAAGGTTGAGGTTCACCACATAACTATCTGGCAACTCGCCATAGAAGTTCATCCCCTGCTGCATAGCAGCCATGTCCTTCATACGACGCATATATTCACCTTGAACCAGTACAAGCGGTTTGGCATCCTTCCCTTGATGACTTGTCTGGACAGATAGCATCACCTTATCTTCCTTTGGCAACTGCTGTTCGAATAGATGCTCAAGAAGTCTCTTATCCTCCTCAGATACCTCAGCATGGTCACCCATAGTGCTGTCTTTCTTAATCAGGTTGTCGATAGTATCGCTATCAACCCTTACAAAGTGAGACTGTGCCACCTTTTGCTCAAGCATGCTAATAACGTGGATATCTAGCTGACCATCCATCAAAAGCACATCGTAACCACGGTTATTGGCTGCCTTGATGTAGCTGTATTGCTTTTCAAGATCTACGGCATATAGGTAGACGACGTGCCCATCCTTATCCGTTTGCTCAGAGCTTATCAAATCGCGGTACTCAGCGAGGGTATAGTACTTCTTCTGAGTATTCTTGAGAAGGGCGAACTTCTCTGCCTTCTCGTAGAACTTCTCATCGGTAAGCATGCCATATTTGACGAAGAGATCAAGTACTTCCCACTTCTCCTCGTAAGTCACACGGTCGTCCTTGAATAGCTCTGCGAGCTTGTCGGCTACCTTGCGAGTAATATATGAAGAAATCTTCTTCACATTATGATCCGCTTGAAGATAGCTTCTGGAGACATTGAGGGGAATATCGGGAGAGTCAATGACGCCATGTAGGAGCATTAGAAAATCTGGCACAATGCCTTCGACAGAGTCGGTAACAAAGACCTGGTTAGAATAGAGTTGGATCTTATTTTTCTGTAAATCCATATTGCTCTTGACTCTAGGAAAGTAAAGGATACCAGTGAGGTTAAAAGGATAGTCAATATTGAGGTGAATCCAGAAGAGCGGCTTTTCGCTCATCGGATAGAGCATCTGATAGAAGTCTTCATACTGCTTATCCTCTAGCTCACTAGGCATCTTAATCCAGAGAGGCTCGGTAGCATTAATCACGAGATCCTTATCGGTCTCCATTTCCTTGCCATCTTTCCACTCTTTCTCTTTACCAAAGACTATAGGCACAGGGAGGAACTTAGCGTACTTCTCTAGTAACTGGCGAATACGTGTTGGCTCAAGGAATTCTTTGGACTCCTCATCGATATACAGAATAATATCGGTACCACGTGGACGCTTCTCGGCTACCTCCATAGAGAATTCAGGGTTGCCTTCGCAGATCCAACGGATACTATCCTCTTCTTCCCGGTAGCTCTGGGTGTAGATCTCGACCTTACGAGAGACCATAAAACTAGAGTAGAAGCCTAGACCAAAGTGACCGATGATGCTGGCAGCATCGTCTTTGTACTTCTGGACAAACTCCTCGGCACCGCTGATAGCTATCTGATTGATGTACTTCTCAATCTCATCGGCACTCATACCGACACCTTTATCACTTATGATAAGCTTATCACCATCAATCTTTACCTCTACCTTGAGATCATCCATTGGACCACTGTACTCTCCTTTACTTGCTAGAGTACGTAGCTTTTGGGTGGCATCAACGGCATTAGATACTATTTCACGCAGGAAGATCTCATTATCACTATAGAGAAACTTCTTGATGATTGGGAACATGTTGTCGCTCTGTACCCCAATCTTACCATTCTTCATTGTCTTGTCACTCATATTATATACATATGCTAATATTATACTTTCAAGCTCTATATATGCAAAGTCGGTGCCAAGACAGGGAAGACTGACAAAAAGAACCACTATTATTGCGGTATAGACATATAAAAAAGGAGGTCGTAGACCTAAGCCTACGACCTCCTGTCTGATTTAGTATCCGATTGGATTACTTCTCTGCAGTCATGATAACTACACGGTTCCAAGCGTTCTCAGCATATGGCTGAACACCGTCACCCTTGTAGTCGATAGTGATCTGATCAGAAGATACACCGTACTCGTCAGTTAGGATACGAGCAACCTCACGTGCACGCTTCTCAGAGAGCTTCATGTTGAACTCTGAAGTACCAGTCTGTGCATCAGCATAACCTACAACTACTACAGGAGCATTGTTAGCCTTAACGAACTCAGCAGTATTGAAGATATTGATCATCTGGTTGCGGTCAACCTTAGCGCTACCAATACGGAAGAATACTACGTTCTCGCTCTTAACCTGAGTAGCTACAGCAGCAACCTCTGGGCACTCTGGGCAGCGTACTGGACGCTTGCTAAGCTCAGCATTCTGGCTACGTAGTGAGTTGATCTCGCTCTGTAGGCTATTAACAAGAGCGTAATCCATTGGCTCAACAGCCTCGAAGCCCGGGTTGATGTTGAAAGTAAGACCAGCGCGGAGCTGTGCGTTTGCAGCGATGTTGTCATTCTGTGGGAATGCAGCAACAGAAGGAGCGATGGTGAATGTAACAGCAGGAGCAATCTGGAAGTCCAAATTGATACCAGCATTAGCAGTAACCATGTTGTCAATGTTCTTGAAGTCGAACTTACCACTACCCATCATTGCCTGGTAACCAACACCGATCCATGGCACAAAGTGGAATACACGGTCTGCCTTGTAAGAAGCGAAGTAGTTAGTAACATCAAATAGGAAGTCGAAGTGAGGGTTAAGAGCGTGATACTTAGGATACTTCTTGTTAACAGGAGCCTGGTATGGATTAGTTAGCCAATTCCAGTCAATCATCAGACGAGTACCGAAGTAAGGGTTGTGCCACTTACCAATACCTAGACCTGCAGTGTAGTTCATACGATCCATGAACTTAGCGTCAGTCTTAGGAGTGCTCTTGAATAGACCCCAACCGAAAGCGTAGTCTACACCACCCTGAAGAGTGATGAACCAGTTGCCGCTATTAGGTAGGAAAGCTACATTCTTAGCTGGCTGATCTGCGAAATTTGAAGAGGTCTTAACCTCCTGTGCAGAAGCGCTTAGTGCGAATACACCTGCAAGAGCAAGTGCGATAAACTTTGTCTTCATAAAAAAAACTCTCTAATTGTACAATCAATTAATTATTATTATTCAACATCAATCTTATCTCAAATACTAAATAGTACCAGAGACCCGAAAACTAGCCTTTATATCATATCGACACATCAGCCATTCTCAGACTTTATGCGACAAAGATAGCAATAACTATTGAAAAACCACACTATCCAGTCATTTTTTTATTCTTTTACCGACTTTAAGCCAAAGAAAACCTATCAGTACATGTATAAATAGGCTCTAGAAGACGGTAAATCAGTCTACGAAAGCATGGTGATAACCATCGACTAGATTCCAATACCCTCTTGTGAAGTCTGGCACTGCTACAGGCGCGGAGTTATGCTCAATAGAAAGTCTAGACAATGGAGAAATACAGCTCCACTCTGCCATATCATACACGTCCATATCTAGAGGCAGCCCATTGATTAGACAGTAGATAAGGCGGTAATCCATTATAAAGTCCATGCCTCCGTGACCTCCTACCTGCTTCGCCTTCTCCTCTAGCTCCGTATGAATACGATGCTTATTCTGCACTAGCAACTTCTCCTGCACCTCTTTGGGCAACCAAGAGTGCGAATTTAGATTCTCATGATCTGGTGCCACACCATTATCAATAGACTCTGACTTAAGTGCAAGAAGAGGCATAGGGTACTTAGAGGCATACCCTTTTGTCCCTGCCACATTGTATTGTCGGCTATAAGGGCGTGGAGTAGCCACATCGTGGTGCATCTCAATCGTTTTCCCCTTCTCGGTACGAATAAGGGTGAGCGTGTGCTGTCCGTTTTGAAAGTCGGCCACCACCTCATTACGGTTTTTCTTCAGCCACTCTGGGATGCTCACAGGCGCGGCATCCATAGAGACGAGATAGTTCATCTTATCACCGCGGTGCAGATTCATCACCTGCGCTGCTGGTCCCATCCCATGTGTCGCATACACATCGCCGCGCACTTGCTTATTGAAAGTCATGCGCCAGTCACCCTCATAATAATTCCAGAATTCCTCCAACTGATGGATGTATCCTCCCTCAGCATAGACAATCTCACCTAGCAAGCCCTTCTGGACCATATTAAGTATCGTAAGCTCATAGAAGTCATACACACAGTTCTCCAGCATCATACAGTGCTTCTGTGTACGCTCAGCCGTATTGATAAGCGCCCAAATATCCTCCAGAGAATGTGCTGCAGGTACTTCAACAGCCACATGCTTACCCTGCTCCATAGCATAGAGAGCCATAGGCACATGGTTGCGCCAGTCTGTCACAATATATATAAGGTCAAGATCATCACGCTCCACAAGTTGCTTCCAAGCGTCCTCACTTCCGAAATACTCCGCTGCCTTAGGCTTGCCATTCTTCTCTAAAATCTTATTGGACTTCTCCACCCGGTCTTGGTGAATATCACAAAGCGCCACTACTTCAGCACCAGGGATAAAGCAAAAACGCTCCACTGCACCAGGGCCACGCATACCGAGCCCTATCACGCCGATACGCACCTTATCCATCTTCGGTGCTGCAAAGTTTACCATGTGGTGCTGTCCCTCAGGGCGCACTGGCACTTTCGTCATAATCACCTCGGGGACTGCCGCTGCCCCCTTCTCTAGTGTTGCAGTGGTTCCACAAGCACTTAGCACTAGAGCCAATACAGACATCAAGAGCACAATTCTTTTCATCATAAGTTGTTGATCTATTTTATTCATTAATATATAATATTACTCCTCCAGTCTCTTAGCATTGAGTCGAAGTGCCGTAGTATCGCCATACTGTGTCTGAAGCTTGATTAGCTGAGTCATTAGTTCCCCGTTTACCCTAGCATACTCAGGGTTGTCATACTCATTGACCAGCTCATGCGGATCCTTTTCTAGGTCATACAGCTCCCAGAAATCCCTATCATGATAGAAGTGCATCAGCTTGTACCTATCCGTCCTCACCCCATAGTGTCTCATCGCCATGTGCTCAGCTGGATACTCATAGTAATGGTAGTAAAGAGCGTCACGCCCCCCAATTGCTCTGCGCCCTTAAGCAAAGGCAAGAGAGAACGCCCATGCATATCGCTTGGTACCTCCACACCGGCTAGGTCTAGAATAGTAGGCGCAAGATCTATATTCTGCTCCAATTCCTCCACACTTCGAAGCGCACCGTATCATTTTGCATTTTGATAAAGGTGGGGTTGTAGTACTCTCCCTGACCAGGCAGTATCTCCCAGTAATCAAATCCTGTTGGCAAGGTATGCAGGTGCCACTTGCCTATGATAGCCGTCTGGTAGCCTGCTTTCTGTAGGAGCTTAGGGAACGTTTGCTGGCGACCATCAAAACTACTTCGCTCGTTACTCGTAAAGCCATTGGCATGACTATGCTTACCCGTTAGGAGACAGGCTCGACTCGGTCCAGAGATACTATTCGCTACAAAACTATTATCGAACCGTACCCCACCCTCAGCTATCCTATCCATATTAGGTGTTTGCACATACCTACTATCATAGGCACTGAGCATCTGCTGCGTATGGTCATCAGCTTCTATGATCAAAATATTGTATCGCTTAGGCGCTCCATCTTCCGTCTTCACGCTTCCACATGAACACAGCAACACAGGCGCCACAAGCATAATCCCCCTCTCAATGGCTTTTTCTCCTCTTCGCATATACACCAACAAGCACAATGGTTTATTACCAAATCTGTATCTTTGCAAATATAGCAATAATATTCAGATAATTAAATAATTGATTAATGTATACTACAAAAGAAATAAATATCAGACTAGAAGGCAGTGAAGTAGACCTCTATTACCCTATTGGTATCACGCCATTCGATATCTTCCAAGAGCATGTCGGCACCCTTGAGGGCAGCCCCAAGGGATTACCCATGCTCGCATTGGTCAATAACAAACCTACCCCTCTCTCTCATCCGCTTCACCGTCCATGTCAGCTCTCTTTCGTAGGATACGAGACGCCCAATGGGCGCCGCACCTACACCAGTACGGTTGCATTCGTTTTATACAAGGTAGCTGCTGATTTGGGATTCCCTCCGGTGGTGATTGAGCATGCGCTATCCAATGGGTATTATGGCATTATCGGGAGCCGCGAGACACATCCTACCACCGAGATGCTAGAGCAACTATCACACCGTATGCGCGAGATCATTAGCGCCGACCTCCCAATCGACACTACATATATAAGGAGTAATGATGCCATAGAATACTTCCAACAACAAGGCAGGCATACCACAGCAGATCTCCTGACCCACAAGGGAGAGCACTACGTACGCCTTGTAGAGATGGACGGTTACCGAGATTACACATTTGAACCTCTACTCCCTTCCACTGGGATGATATGGGACTTCGGTCTCGATAAACAACGGGATGGCTTCCTACTACGCATGCCCAATCACCGAGATCCAGAGCAGCTCTACGACAGGGTACGACAGCCTAAGCAATTCGGAGTATTCAAAGATCACCTCGCCCTACTCAAGCTCATAGGGGTAGAGGATGTAGCACCGCTCAACCAAGCTATCCGAGAAGGGCGCTCCAATCAAATCATTACCCTCTCCGAAGCCCTCCAGGAAAAAGAGATAGCCTCTATCGCCTCCGAGATTGCCTCTCGATACGACCAAGGTCTCCGAGTAGTGCTCCTCTCCGGACCTTCCTCCTCAGGCAAAACAACAACTGCTAAGCGTCTCTCTACCCAGCTAATCGCCAATCTCATATGGCCCTATGCCATCTCGCTCGACGATTATTATATCAATCGAGTAGATACGCCCTTAGACGAGTTTGGCAACTACGACTACGAGAGCCTCTACGCCATCGATCTCCCCAAGCTCCGAAGCGATATAGAGCTACTTATGGCAGGAGAAGAAGTACAGATACCTACCTATAATTTCGTGAAGGGCGAACGAGAGTACCGCAGCGGTAGCCAGATGAAACTGGAAAACCATGGCATACTTATAATGGAGGGGATACACGCACTCAACCCTGAGCTCCTGCAAGGGATTCCAGACGAAGCCATCTACCGCATCTATGTCTCTGCACTCACTCCGCTCTCTATAGATAGCCACAACTGGATCTCTACAAGTGACAACAGATTGATTCGACGCATGGTGCGCGATATGAAATTCCGTGGCACCTCTGCCGAGGAAACCATCATGCGCTGGACGGATGTACGCAGAGGGGAGGAGAAGTGGATTTTCCCTTACCAGGAGAATGCCGACATAATGTTTAATAGTGGCATGCTCTACGAACTTGCAGCCCTCAAGAGCCAAGCCGTAGAAGCCCTCAACGAGGTACAAGAGACGAGTCCAGCCTATCCTACTGCTAGCCGATTGCTAGAGTTCCTCAACCTCTTCGAGTCGCTCCCCTTCGAGTCCACGCCGCTCAACTCCCTCCTCCGAGAGTTCCTAGGCGGTAGTGCCTTCGACTATTAAACGCAAACAACGCACACCTATTATACTGTCCTTTTGGACTTTATATATAGACGATCATCTTCAATAGATACATGAGGGGCTCGCACCACCTATTATGACCTCATATAAGGTTGTGCGAGCCCCAAACGCGCCTAGCGCAAGCACCCGTTTTGGCTCGCGGAAGTAGGGAAATTTATTCCTACCTAGATTCCGCAAAGTATGCGTTAGCCCCTGATTATTAGTAGGTGGCGCTATTGATAATTAAAGCCCTGTATTCAAGGAGAATACAGGGCTTATGTCCAGATTTTTTTGTATCTTTATGTTCGTATAGATATTACAAAAAATTATAGAGGACTTGTTATGGCAAAGGTACAATTTATTAGCACAAATCGCAAGACTGCAATCGGGGGAGCTCAATTTTTCATCTCATATTGGGAGAAAATAGGCATGTCGGGACTGATTAACAA